>NZ_LGRO01000001.1:2400000-2700000 GCF_001280565.1 Sulfobacillus thermosulfidooxidans
TGGCTGCGGTAATGCCCGCAGGGAGGGATTGTGGTGAAATCGGCACATGTGTATGGGGAAACGTCCTAGGGGCAGGTATATCGGCATGAAAAGGTTTGCTTTTAACGTGAGAAGTCGTATAACCCGCTCCGCCCCCGCCAATAAAGAGCAAGACAATGCCCGCGGCATGGCAATTCGACTCCTGTTGTGAGACGAGCACAAAAACCCGTCCGATGAAGACGGGTGAAGTTTTTCGGGTATGGTCAGGCATTAGGAATGCAGGTTAATTGGATCTTGCACGTTGCGTGGTGGCTGTTCGATAACGAACGCATAGGGACTCATCATAGCCAAAATTATCCGTGAACAGATGATCGAAGCGTTCTCGTTGGGCACACCATGTGAGGTCATTATCCATGAAATCATGGAGAGTTTGGCGCATTTTTTGCTCAGAATGTCCTTCAATGGTATGTGACATCGCGCCTATTAAGGATTTCGCCATGAAAATCGTCGGCCTCTCCGTCGGATTCGACCGGAGCGACATAACCGTTATTTGGCATCATTGTGGATCACCCCGGCTTCGGTAAGAAATTGTCTCAGAGACGAGACTTCGCCTCACTGTGGGATGACTTGGGTTGCAGATGTGGGCGATGAAAAACTGCTGTGTTCTGCATGTGGACACGATTAAGAGGGGCGTTGGGGAATTGATTTGAGATACACAATAAAACCATAGACGGCCCAAACACCGCCGACCAGGAGGCCGCGGATGAGTTGACGCAGGGAAAGATACGGCCAAAAGAGATCGATTAGAAAGATCAGTGCGGCGACGATTTCAAAGAGAGCGGCTTGGGAGAATGGCGGTTTGACGCCTGTTAAGGATTCGATGAAATTGTTCATGCTGTGCGCTCCTTTTCTAATTATCTTTCGAGGCGCGGGGTCTGTATGGGCAAAAGAAAGCAGTAAAAATTTGCCTGTAATGATGTTATCATACTGTGTCGCGATATATGAAACGGAAGCGAATTGAGTGATCGGAGACGGTAACGACAAAATCTTTCCCATAATATACCGTCGTGGTCAGATGTGCCAGCTGATTTAGGCTTGGCCGTGATGGATGCCTGGGAAGGTGTGTATGGAAGATCTCACAAGCTAGGGAGATTCGGGTTTCCAGCACCAAAATCCTCACTTAGTGATCATGTGGTGAAGCGCAGCAAAAACGGTCACGCCGAGATAAACTCCCGTAGCAAGGCCCAATACAAGGGTGCGTGAAAAGCTCGCATGACGTCCCCATAAAAACTCGCCGTGATACAACCCTGCTTGCGTAATCCATAATCCTAAAAGAATCGCTCCAACCAACGCAATATGGGTATATGTTAAAGGCTTCGTCATTATAGTCTCTCCCCTTGTACTCTGTCACTAAATTCGCCCATTAGATTTAGCGTACTCTACGAAAGAAAACCTTTCAATGGAAGTGTTTTTAGAGTTTTCCCGGTGTAGTTAATTGCGACCCGTGGGTACCTACCGTCACCTGTAGGCATCTGGTCGCGCCTCGCCGTGGGTGCCTGCGCGGTTTTTCCCGAAGGGATTGGAGACTTCGTCGCCTGGATTATCCGATCAGACAATATGTGGGTTCCGGTAGTCTTTGCCGCTATCAAGTCTTTTGACGCGGTGTCTTGCCTAGGGGAAGAAATAATTCTATGATCGATAAAAAGCTCAAGGGAGGATGCACTAATGGATCAAAAATTCCTCCAATCTTTTTTCGATTTAGGGCGGCTCTGTGCGATGTTGCCAGCCGATGATCGGGTTACGGAAGACTTCTTTCACGCATTGTACGTCGTCATCAAAGACAAGGATGGGGTCACGCACGAGAACCGCGTATGAGAGGATCTGTCCCTTGTTCTCATATGCCAAAGTGCGGCTTTTCCTGTAATGTCGGTCAGGTGTCTGGCATTAATTTAAAATGGAGATGGCAATGAAGACATAACGCGCTACACGCTGCAAAAAACCCATTTAGTTCGTATCTTAAACGTGTGGCCGGGTAGCGACGGCACTTGAAGGCGACTTTAACGATGAAGTTTGTTTTCGACGCAGAACTGAGCACGACCGTATAGGTGAGACAAAGACGTGCGAGTTAAACACCGTTTTGGATGGGAAAACGTAATCCCTCTTTTTCAGGTGGATCTTATTCAAGGAGTTAAGATTACTCCGCCATTGGGACGCAATGGAAAGCACGAAGAAAAGAAGAAGACGGGCGATTTGGTTGCCTATGACGCTCCTTGACTCTAGTCCTTACTGTTTTGAAGGGCACTTTGGATTCGCGATCCGCTTTTCCATCAGCGCAAAAACCGGATCCAAAACCAGCCTCGATAAGAGAGGGATCGATGTGGCTATTCATTTTTTCGCAACGTAATAGAAGTTGATAGAAAAAGCGAAACATTGTTTAGGACTGAATCGTGTACAGGAGACAAGGAGACTTTTAGAATGGAAACATTGTCCGATGCAGCATTTTCGGAAGAAACGGTGCATTTTGGTGCTGAACCGTGGATATTGCCTGCAACGTTGTCTTTACCCAAAGGAGAGGGACCTTTTCCGGCGGTCGTTCTTGTCCATGGTTCTGGTCCTCAAGACCGTAATGAAACGATTGGTCCCAATCAACCATTTCGAGATTTAGCATGGGGATTGGCCGCACACAATGTGGCCGTCTTACGATATGACAAACGGACACGTCTTTATCCACAGTCGGTGCAAACACTGAAGTCCTTTACAGTGGCTGATGAAACCACCGATGATGTTCTGCAAGCGATTCAATTTCTCGAGCATGTCGAATCCATTGATCCCAAGAGAATTTTTGCACTAGGACATAGTCTAGGGGGATATCTTTTACCGCGAATTGCTCAACAAGAGCCGCATTTGGCTGGCATTATTTTGTTAGCAGCCAATGCCCGTCCGCTCGAAGACGTGCTATCTTCTCAGGTCGCCTATCTTTTGACCTTACCTGAAACGACGGATCCCATGCGGGAACAATTAAGGGAAATGCAAACCCAACTTAATCAGCTTAAAACGCTCATAGCCAGTCAGCAGCCTGATCTGACGCTATCGCCCTTTAATGTACCAGCCAGTTATTGGCTTGATTTGAAAAATTACCAGCCTACACAGCTGATGAGCGCGATACATATTCCAGCCCTTATCTTACAAGGCGAATGCGATTATCAAGTAACGATGGCGGATGACTTCCAATTGTGGCGAGAAGCAGCAAAGGGCAATAATCATGTCATTTGCAAGAGTTATCCCGATCTTCATCATTTGTTTATGCCCTGTGAGGCAAAAATGGCTACGCCGGCAAGCTACTTAGTCCCGGGACACGTATCAGATGAGGTGATTAATGATATTGCCACATGGATAATTACAGGGACTTTATCTTAGATGCACGCTAAAAATATAGAACGACAACCTTGAGATGGAATAATGCAATCGATTGCCTCGGGATTTAGTGAGATGTAAATACACTTTGGCCAAAGGAGAACCAGATGAATTCTCATTGGGATGATGCTGTGACAAGATTAGAGAAAAGTCTTCGAGACATTTTGGACAATCATCCGACACCTCTAGGCGCAGAATATCGGTATGCTCATTTAAGCTTAGCGCTCATCGATGCGATTTTCTCTATCGGTGCTCGGTATTCCTCGACTCAGCAAACTGTTAAACGTTATGCCGATTATTCAGGTTTATCTTTGTTCCGGGACTCATTCGATGATTGGCCCAATACAACAGAACAACAGCCTTTGAGCGAATTGGTTACGCAATTTAAAGCCTTAGGGCTTGAAACCCTCACCACGGAAGTTTTCCGAAACCGTCAGCGCACATCCACACAAAATGGCATTCTCAAAGCTGAAGCGGTAAGGCAAGCCGCAATGTTGTTGGTTGACAATAACGTTGAGTATTTTCAAGATATGCCGCGCATTATGAATAACAGCTATTTCCGGCAACAATTCTGTCAGATAAAAGGACAAACGTCAGGCATTTCTTTGAGTTATTTTTGGATGCTTACCGGAAGTCGCGATTTAATCAAACCCGATCGACACGTAATGACCTATCTAAGGCGCGTCAGCGGAAACGCCACACTGACGGAAACAAAAGCTCTTGAAATGGTCCAACAGGTATCTAAAAGACTTCAGTCGGACTTTCCTCACGTCAGTCCCCGGTGGCTTGACTATCTGATATGGAATGATCAAAGACGGCGCGATTCGAACAGTAAGCCATAACCAAAATAGATAATCTGAATTGAGCATGGAAGCATGAAGCCATTAGATTTTCTGAGAATCTTATGTGTTATGACAAGCGGATGGTAGTCAATAGTCCTCTCAAAAATCTGACCAAAGACCGGACTCGGGTGAAGCAGGTTTTGCTTGCTCTTCATCTCAGCATTCGAGCGAATATGCTAGGGCAAGAAGTCGCGTCCGTGATCTTTGGTGTTAGCACTCTCAAGCAATGCCATCCAGTCCTTGATGAAGTCTTGATCTGGACATAGCGGCGAATTGACCCGGTATTGAGGTCCATTTGCATTAAGAAGTCCCATCACTTCTTCGGCATACTGGGAAAAAACGCGCGCATGGCGCTCACGAATCACGTCGTATAAATAAATCCAGCGAGCATCATGGCGGTTGCTCTTGGAGCGAGAATTAGAGCGTACCCGGTAATCAAATAAGGGCTCCGGAATGACTACGCCGCGGTATCCTTTGGCAATTAAATGCACAATCGTTTCATAATCTTCAAGTCCATACGCCATGTCTTGATGACTGAGTCCAGCATCTAACAAGGCACGCCGGCGTATCACGATCCCACTGCTATTGATTGTGTTGTGGTATAGCAAATACGGTGGTTCAGCATTCCATCCCGGCCAAATTCCCTCGTTGCCATCGAAGTACTGAACCCACGATCCGACAAATGCCACATTAGGATAGGTTTCAAGGATATCACAGCACCGTGCCAAATAATCTGGATGGTACTTGTCATCGGCATCTAATAAGGCCACAAAGGTCCCGGCGGCTTTTTTAGCACCTAGATTGCGGGCATGAACGATGCCGCGATTGGGAGTGCGAATTACCTGTACGACGGGATATCGGCGGGCGATTTCGTAAAGGGCGTCGATGCTGTCTGCTTGATCACTGCCGTCGTCCACAACAATGACTTCATCAGGAATCAAGCGGGACTGAAAGACGCTATCTAAGGCATCAAAGATTAAAGAACCAAGATTATAATAAGGCATCACGACAGATAATGTCCGGTTTTCCTTATGGGTGGTTGTCGCGATTTTGTCGCCCGGACGTACAAAAGGAAACATTTTCTGTGCTGTGTCAATACAATCGGTGATCGTGATTACGGGCGGCATTGCTGGCGGCTGTTCCTTCCCTGCGGCAGGAATCTTAGTAACTTTTTCTTGCACCATATCCCGCATCAATGCAGGAACAGGGGGAATTATTGCATCATCGCCGCCTAAAATTTCCCGAACTCTGGCCGAATCTAAGGCGAGCACTGGCGCCGACCTGTAAGATGCCAACAGAAGAGGCCAGGACAAAACCGGAGAGGGGGTTCCATGCAACAATAAGGATGAGGACAAAATGTCCTCGGTAACTGGATTGTCTGGATCATTATTGATAACTTTAATCCAGCCTTGTGTAAACGCCCGGGGAAATTTTTTCACCAGCCAATCATGGTAAGTACTTTGAGTAACGCTAAAAAGGCTTGGGGCTCCGATTACCTCCAAAGTATAGGGAAATCCTTGTTCCCATAACGGCAACAAGGCGGTCAGCCATAGTTCTAAACGTGAGGCAGGCTCAACCGGACCAAGCATTAATAAGCGGTCAATATGTGCCGGACCGTTTGTGTCCACAACGGACATCAAATCAGAGGCACTGATCCCATGTGCATCAGATAAGCCAAGAGCCTCAGTCATGACTAAAGACAGGGAGAGCACAGCGTCTGACGCTTGAATTGTAAAACGCTCCATTTCTGTAGCCCACCAATAGTCTAGACGGTAGCGTGGAATAAGATTATCCTTGAGCGTCAACAGGAAAGGGCGTGCCGGCAGGGTGATGACTGGGATATTGCGAAAGAGAGGATGCAAGGTCCACCTTTCTTGAAGCAGCATCTGGCCTAATCCCCAGTCGGTTAGTACATAGATCTTATCGGGTCCAGCTCCTGTTTCCTGGGCATGAAGAATCTCTTGAGTCATATGCCAGGCCCAATAAGCGGTGCTATTTAAATGAGGAGTTAAAGACAACCGGGGCCTATCACAGATAGCGGATTCAGATTTCGAGCAACAAGAAATCGCTAATATCCTAACGTGGTGCCCTTGCTGTTTTTGATAGTGAGCAAAGTGCCAGGTCAAAATGGCCGTGTCATCGGTAATATCTGGGGCGTAGCGTGGACTGAGAATCCAAATATTCATAGGGATCTCCGCTTCCCTTTCACGGCACCCATCACCCGCCACATTTTGGACAAAAGTTTCCAAGAGGGTGACTGGTGAATGGCGGTTAAATCATCTTGCAATTGATCAACCCGCCTTTGCAATGCTTGCATTTGCTCGTAATATTGTAGGCTGTCTTGAGATGCCAGCTCTTTTTGCTGCTGATAGTGCTCGAGGTGTTCCGCCAAAGACCTATTGGTTTGTTGTAATACACCCATTTGCTCCTCGTTCTGCGCATGCGTTTGCTTTAAAACACGGATTTCCTCATGTAAATCGCCAATTATCTGCTCGTGTTCCCGGACACGATGTAATAAGGATTGGCGCTCCGCGATGAGAATCTCGAAATCCTGCTCAAGACGCGCTACATTGTGTTTGGCACTATGAAGCGCGTGAACATATTCAGCTAGTAAATCATCTGCTCCCCATCCAAGCAAGTATCCTAGCCCTCGGCTTTTGGGGTGACTGTCATATCCTAGGTCTTCAAGATCCGTTGCGTTTTCCCAATGAAAATAGTACTGAATCGCAACGGTTATCATGACATTGGCATTTAAAGATCGGGGCACTGAGGTGACAAGAAACCGCGCCGGCACCGAACGGCGTGCCGCGAATTCGTCAAGAGCCTCGCGATTGAGACTAATCACCACATCCCAAGAATCCTGGTTGGAAGATGAAATTTGGGGAATGTTGCCAAGAGATTGTGGGTCAAAGACATCGCTCGGAGATGAAAGCCAGGCAATAGCACGGTGAGGAAAAACCCGAAGCCAAGCCCCGATGAGTTCCTGGGCCAAAAGTGGTGTGCATAATATCCCTTCCGATTGCGGGTATACAGTCATTGTGTGTTCATTATACGGAGGGGCCGATTACAGGGTCAAGCTCCGAGCTTATTCTTGTCAACTGTAGAGCGGTGTGCTTGGCAGGCAAGAATCGTGGAACGTCATTCAAGACTCCTAAACCTCTCGCCTAAGTAGCCGGTACTGAACAGTCGCTGGTGTGGCCTGAGGATTCATATTCCTCATATCAAACGTTACTTCTTTCTTTCGCGTAAGGAGTCGGTACCCTATCCCTTAGGAGATCCTCAAGCTTCTATTATGACGGACTATTAACATCGACAAGAACAACAATTCTGATAAAGCCAGGAATAACCTTGAAGGTTCGAGCTTAAAAAAGTAGAGGAAGTGCTGGACGTTAGGCGCCCTAAGGGGCGTAGACTCCGCGGAGACTTGTGGGAAACCCTCAGCTCCGCGGAGACTTGTGGGAAACCCTCAGCTCCGCGGAGTGCTTTCTTTCACTCTGGCGGCAAGTCCATCCCTCTTGGTTTCTCTTCAACGTTCGTCTCTATGCTCTTCTCTTTTGATTGGTGTTTCTTGTGTGACATTAAGACACGCTTATTGTGCTTTTGGCTGCTAGAGCATAGGCAGCCGTGGCAGGAGCATAAGGATCTTTGGCGTAAACGACGATGTGATAGGTTCCCGTTTGAGAGGGGGTAAATGTAAATGATGCCTGCGTTTGGTAATTGCCGCTGGCCATCCATTGACCGCTAGGGGTCTCATACCAAAACTGATAAACGGGATGGGTAATCCCTGAAGAATTCGCGGTTATGGTGAGCGGATTTTGGATTGTGGCGGTGCTAGGGGCATTGAGAGAAACATGACTATTCACATCAATAACCGTCGACGAGCGGTAAGCCTCGTTGAATAATCCCTGCGCAACCTGCGTTTTATCCAGGGCATAGACCGCAATGACATAACTCCCGGAAGCCAGATCGGTCAAGGACAAGATATTACCGGGCGAATAATCTTGTACCATTTTCCACTGGTTATTGGGTCCATGGATCCAAAATTGATATTCGGCAACGCCATCCGGATCCTGAGCTTGGGCAGTAATGGTAATGGAAGCCCCTTGGGCTAACCGAGTTGAAGGACTGTTTACCGTCAATCCTGAGACCATGGGGATTTGGCTCTGATTCACAAAGGTGATATGTCCCGTTGCAGCGAGCCGTGTTCCTTGCGAGGTTTTCACGTAAAGAAGAACCGAATAGAGTCCGGGAACCGTTTCTTTTAGCGTCCAATAGGAGCGGGAACTAAAGGCACCCGATGACGTCCACTGGGTTGTTGCCGGATTTTGCACCCAAAACTGATATTCGGTGGTGTCATTGCCGCCAGTGGCCTGAATTTCAACCGGGGTGCCGATGGCTGGATTATTGGGCAAAGACAGTCCAATATCACTCACATGGACAGACGTTGAAGCTTGAAACAAGGTTTGCCCACTGTTTTGCACTGCTACGGTGATGCTTTGGGTTCCAGGGCTATTGAAGACGACAGAAAATTGTCCCGTTCCCCCACTTAAGTTGAGAGTCGAGGGTAAAGTGGCTTGAGAATCGCTTGATGTAATGACGACGGAGCCCGGCAGAAGGCCGGTGACTGACCCAGATGCGGTGAGGGCCTTGACACTTATCGTGATGGGTTGGCCAATATTGACATGAGATTGGCTGGGTTGAATGACTAGATGGGTGGCAACGTTTGAGGAGAGGGATAAAGCGAGCTGGTACCAATTGGGGAGTCCTAAGCCTGTAACTGGATTCCATGTCCCATCTTGTGAAGAACTGACTTGGTAAACCCCATTGCTGCCCCACTGGGCTTGGGTAAAGTCGCTAGGATGAGTGCCCGCCATCTGATAAAGCCAGGGATTAATATTCCCCATCCCGCTTACTTGGCCGGTAAAGTTTTCGAATAATGACAGCCAACCAGCGGTTAAAGGAGCGGCTAAACTAGTGCCCCCCATGGCGACTTGTTGCCCACCGCTAATTCCGAGGAATCCCGGGATGCCAGCAAGGGCAGCAATGTCAGGAGCTCCAATGCCTGGGGCTGTGGCTGGTAAGAAAGGAGCTTGCCAGGAAGGGATAGGATTTGAGCCATATCCGCCGCTTGATGCGGCATTGGGTGCGGTATAGGCTTGAGCAATGGCTGTGGGCAAGCCATTGAGGTAATTCCCGCCCCAGGCTTTGGCAAGGGGCGGAGGACTGACTGAGGTCATATTTCCCGATTGGTCAAATTGCGCTGGGGAGGCGATATCTAAGCCTCCAACGGACAGCACTTCTGCTTGGGCATCCATGAGATCAATGCCTACAGGTCCCGGATCCGATCCACTATCCCATGCACCTTGATCACCACTGGCATTCACAATGGTGATGCCCTCTGCAGTACAAGCATCGACCAGGGGCGTAATGCTAGCAGGGTCAATGCCAAAGAATCCGTAGGATATGGAAGCAATTTTTGCGCTAGATTGTTGAGCCAAATCATTGAGAAATGACGCTAACGGGTCAGTCGGATCGTTCGCAGGAAAGACATATTCTTCAATCGACGTGCCGGGATCAATCGACGCCACGGCTTGGATATCGATGTTCGATTCGGGCAAGTCTTGTTGACTCGTCATGGAGGCGGTAGCGCCATCTTCATAATGAAAATTGACCGTTGGCATGGGCAAACTTTCTTGCGTCATAAGTTGTTGCAGATCGGCCAAGCTAGGAATTTGACCTTGCACATATAAGGCCACAGGTGACCCCGGCCCTTGCATGTGACTAAAGGCCGCGTTACCCGTTAACGTATTAAGCTCGGGACCCGTTAAGGTGTTTAATGCGGAAGCGTTTCCGGAAAAAGGAGGAAGGGTCCCTTGGATAGTTTCTGTTTGTCCATCGCTTAGTGTCACCGTCATCGAGATGCTACTGACTGCAGACGAAGCCGAGTAACCCGCGAGTTCAATTTGCCAAATAGTCCCATTCGATGCGGGCAACGCGGTGGCGGGTCCATAGACGCCCACATTGCTGGATGCGGAAAGATGATTGACCTGCATGATACTCACAGGCGTTCCCTGACTATTTTGGGCTGCTACAAACATATTAAAGGGCAACCCTGCAGGAATCGCCTGGGTAATATCGGGATTCCAGCTGAGTAAGTTGATGACATCGCCCGAACCGGTAGGAAATTGTTGAAGATATGTGGGGGTTTCGTTGAATTGAAAGGCACTGAGAGATCCCACTTGTCCCGAATTTTCCGGACGAACTGTCACCGTGCTGCGGGATCTGGGCAACACGTGCACCTTGGACATGTGGATTTGGTGAACAATGTGAATGGGCTGAAGTCCATTCACACTCCAAATATCGGGGGAAACGGGTATGGCTGGGTTATTAACATGGGCCGGCACACTTACCGTGACCAAAAATCCCTGCCTCCCTTGAATGTGCCAGCCGGCGGCTTCAATGCTGTGAAAAGCCTCATTCCACTGTGTGGGCGAAGGGCCAAACCGTTTCATGAGTGCCCGCGGACTCAAAAAATGGTGGTACAGGGGATTGCCTACTTGACTAACCGCCTGGCTATAGCGTTCTAGGGACTGGATTTTACTGGGGCTGTCGACCAAGATGGATAATGTTTTGGGACGGGACAAATCTTGTAAGTGATGCAAGTCGGCAACGAGCGATGACCCGTGATAAAAGGTGGTCGGCGGTAATTGTTTGATTACTTGGGTGTTAAGACTGTTGAGATGAACCACGGGAACAGCAGGTGCCGAAGAAGGGGAAAGAGATCCGATTGCCGTGGATAAGAGCATGAGTAGCGAATGAGCAAGCACTAAGATGTCCTCCTTGAAATCCTACGAAAACCACTGAAGAAGCCGTCAACAATTATTCCTAAACATTCGCCACCGGTTGGCAAAGTCCTCTTTCAAGGCCCTAGCAGTTTGAATTGTCCGAACCAAAACCCAGAAAATATTTATTTTATTTTTTCTCGGCATCTGTGCATCCGTATTGGAAAATATTTCGTATTCATTAATAGAAGATATGATTTTCTCTTCAATGCGTCATGATATGGGTCAATGGATTTTGGGAGGCGTTTTTATGACATTGAAAAAAAGTGCTGGGCTAGCGTTAGCATCTACAACGGCGGCATTAGCGGTATTACCCCTGACAGCCTTTGCGGCTTCGAGCATGCCGGTTTTGATGGCTAGCAGCAAATTAGCAAGTGCAGGTCAAAGTGTTACTTATACGGTTGAAGATCCATCTGCTACCGCAACGACAGAATATCAATTTTGGGTGGAAACACCTGCTGGACAATGGATGGTGGCACAAAATTACTCCGCATCGAATCATTTAACTCTGAATAATGTCAAAGCCGGTACCTATGAAGTGGTCGCTTATGCGCTCAACCAAAGCGAGGTCCAGGCTCGCGACTGGTCGATGGCAATGCCGACAACACCAGACAGTTTATATGTGAATGCTTCTGTATCTCTGAATGTGACATCAACCACCTCATCATCAGGAACCGTTACAGCAACGGTCACCGTGAATGCGGTGAACATTGGCAATGCCGTGTATCAATTATGGTGGAAAACTCCTACAGGTAACTGGCATGCCAGTGGTAATTATCAGGCAGGGAATACTTTTACCGTACCGTTAACGGGAAATGGCAGTTATCAATTTGTGGCGTTTGCCAAACCTCCTGCCGCCGTATCCAGTTACGTCGGTGCTTTAGCAAGTAAGACCACTACCATTTCCGTTTCAACCCCAGCCGCTATGGTCGTATTATCACCCGCTGTCAGCAGCTTGCACACATCCAGTGGCGGTGTAGATCCTGTGATGGTAACTGTGCTTAATGCAAAAGGGGAACCCGTAACCAACTTCAATGGCACCGTAACCGTGAGTGATACAGAGAGCCTCTTAATGAATGCGTCAGGAAACGCCGTGAATTCTGTTCAGGTTCCGATTCAAAATGGTATGGGTCAAGTTCAAGTGATGGCCGGTACCACGGCGGGAACCGACCAATTGACCGCTTCAGGCCTGACTGCAGCCACTGGCAGTGCGACAGCACCCTCAGTCACCTATCAACCCACATGGGTAACGATGCGCGATTATGGCGGCAACATTAGCCAGCTCAATACCATTGATACAGTTGCCAGTACGGTGGATAGCACAAACGGAGATCAAAACCCTTATGGCTTGACATTTGACAGCTTTAAAGGTAGCACAACGGCGCCTAACCCCTATTACGGTGACTTATTAGTATCCAACTTCTCCAATAAAGCTGGAACCAATGGCGATGGTACGACCATCGAAGCTATTAACCCCACTACAGGTGCAGTTAAGACCTTTGCCAGCACGGCGGATGGTCCCGTCGCATTGGCGGTCAGTCCTAAAGGGCCGTTATGGATAGCTAATTTTGGAACCGATGGCACCAACGGTAATGATGAAGTGTTGGCGCCCAATGGAGCGACCTTCCCCAATGGAGGCAGCATTATTACCAACTCGAATCTGGATGGACCATGGGGACAAGTTTTCGTACCCAATGCGACAGACCCAGCTTTCTTGGTGACAAATGCACTTAATGGTACCATCGATGCTATGTATGGATTTGCTCCGCCCAACTTCAACACCGACACCAAGTTCCTCGAAATTGGTAGCGGCCTCGCACACTCGGGAACGAATGCCAATAATGTGCAAGGACCGCAAGGGATGGTTTATGACCCTACCACCCATATGGTTTACGTCACGGATACCGCAGACAATTCTATTCGAGCGTTCTACTGGAATGGACCCAACACTCCGAATCAGGGACAAGGACAGCTCATCTACCAAGGCGGCGCCTTGAATGCTCCAGTGGGAATTACCCTCGACCCCTTGAATGGCGACTTGCTGGTGGTGAACCAAGGCAACAATAACTTGGTAGAAATCGACTTGAACAATGGCAATGCGTTTGTGGCAGGACAAAAAGTGCTGGATAACACCCCCGTTAACCCCACAACTGGCGCAGGTTCGGCACTCTTCGGAGTCTATGCGATGAACAACAACGGCCAATTGAACGTATACTTCACGGACGACAACACCAACACGCTGGATGTATTGAAATAACCTACTTGTTTCCCATTTAGATACTGTTGGGTTAGTGCCCGGTCTCTTTCACAGAGACCGGGTTTTTTACCGCGTCCCATAGGGTGTCGAGGATTTCTTTAGGAGATTTTTTATAGAGACTGAACTTACATCATTTCCTAATTTGTCTGAAATTGGATCGCATCCTCAAAAAGGACTTCCCTTATTATTGTCGAATTATGTCGAAGTCAGTCGGGTCTACTGACTGACGGGAGTTCATAGAATGAGGAGAGGATGGGTTGTATTGAGACGCTTTTGGGGAATGATGGGTCTGATTCTCAGTTTGGTGGTGGAAGGCGAGGTGTTTTTGGCGCCTATTGCCCAAGCGGCAAATCTTCCGGCTGTTGCATCATTAACCGTTAGTGAAACGCCGGGCAATGATCAGAGCACCATGATATTAGCTCACGGCAGCGATCCCGGAGGCTTGGTGGAATATCAATTTTGGGTAGAAAATCATCATGGTTGGTCGATGATGCAAAATTATTCACCGAAAAATGATTTGATTCTATCCGCATCTTCGGGCAGTGAGGTGGTGACAGTCTACGCGCTTGATCAAAAGGCTCTTGAAATGGGGAAATGGCATAGTGCGTTAGCTCAAACAGTAATTATCAATCATGATAGTGCAGTCTCGCTCTCATCGCCTCCCACGGCGACAGCTGGTAATGCGGTATTATTTCACGCTCAGGCTCAACATCTCGTTCAGCCCGTGTATCAATATTGGATCGAGAATCCGCAACGTGAGTGGAGTGCCAGTGGGAATTACCGTTCATCGTCAGGATGGACATATACGCCCTCACGTCCTGGGACATATCATATCGTGGTCTATGCGAAAGATTTAATGGCGCCCAATAATGCTACGAATGCCGTGTGGACTCATCAAACATTGACGGTGGCGCCTTTTATGCCCCAAGGCTACCAGCTTCAGGTCAAATTGGCCAATCCCAATTTGGAACTCGGTAATCCTAACGCGTTATTGCTCGGTCATGTGGCGCAAGTTGAAGCGGTAGTCCGCAATGCGAATGAGCAACCGGTAGCGGATGTTCCCGTGTTATTTACCGCCACCAATGATTCCAATCCGAATGACCATGTCAGTTTTGCCCAAGGATTGAATGACGAAACGTATACCAATCAAAACGGCGTGGCGATAGCAGATCTATACGTTACCAATCCCACAGACCCTTCCTCATCGCAACTCGCCCAAGATGCCTCAGCGCTGACTCTTGTGGGCTACACAGTTTCCTTGCCGCAAGATGCCCTGGTGGATCCCGTTTCTCGGACCATTGCCTATGCGGCCTACATTCCGCCCAATTTAGATATGACATCGGCTAATCTGTCTCATATATGTGAAGAATCTCTCTACCGCAATACCGGGGTCCAACAAACTGCCTATCTGCCTTGGGAAACAGCCGGATATGAAAGCACCATAAAGGTTCAAGGCCACTATCTTTTACCGGTTGCCTCTCAACACGGGATCCTCACGATACCGGTAAATTATGATTCGGGAGCCTATGGCCCGGATGTGATGGAGACTTCGTCTGCACAAGGTCTTCCCACCATTACTATTGATTTCGGATTCGATGCGGCGAGTATTGACTTGACGAAACTGGGCTTGTCTTCCGGATCGTCATTCACGGTGAATTTTACTGAGGGGGGTAATACTAGCCCCACATGGTCTAAAACCATTACTGGACCTGTGAGCTTCAATAACCAGGTCCTTCAAATTCCCGCGTCACCCGTGGGTGGACAAATAACTTTTCAGTTGCAATCAGGGCCCGTTGTCAATCCTGCCAAGGCAACGGGCGTTGACATCGGCTCGGTGGTGGTAGATGCTGGGCAAAACCCTGGGACCGAAGTCTTACCGGCCTCATTGCCGGTAACCTGGTCTTCTGTGCCCATCACATATGGGCCCTGGCAAAGCCTTTCGTCCCAAGAGGCGGCCTTATATGTTGGAGACAATGCGGTATCTGATTCCTCTAACGTGGTGTACCAGTATAAAGTGCCAGCATTCCCGGAGGTCGGCAATGCTGTGTTGGAAGAACTCGTCAACAACCAACCCCAAGCCTATTATTGGATTCCTACCACCAATAATGGCGCCAACCAAAATGTGTTAATCAACCCGTCGAATCAAGGACCTGTTGCCATACCGATTACGCCCGCATCTTTGACGTCTTTACTGTTTAGCACAGGTAGCCATGAAAATCGTTGGACGCTCTCTTCGCAGCACGCTGGACAAACGGAACTGGTTGCTCAAGTGAGTCCTGGCCATTTTCCCCGTCCCAGCGACACCCTTTATTCCTATATGGGCTGGATAGCTAACACCCCAGCAACCGATTTTGTTTCCCAGTATGCGGTGGCGGGACAACAGGTACAGATCAAAGCCTTGGTCACGGATGAAGCCGGCAACCAGGTACCAGATGCCCCGGTCAATTGGTTGGTGCAAGGTGGTGTCAATGTGATTCAACAAGACGCCATGACCAATAGCCAAGGCATCGCTACGCTCACTCTTAGTGCTGCCAATGCCGCCGCCGCGATGGTGGAAGCCAGCAGTCCCGGGGAGCAGGTCTCTTTGCGCGATGTGGCGGGGCTAGGATCCTTTACAGCGGCAAAAATTCATTTTGTCAGCTGGCATTGGCACGACATGACGATGCCCGCTTTATCTTTTCATGCCGGGAGTACGCACATAATCGGGGTCATGGCCCAAGGACTAACGGCATCCGGCCATGCAGTGCCGTTGACGAATATCGCGCTTACTCTGTCACAAAAAGGCGTGGGAGAGGCTGTCACGGTATCTAATGGCCAGACCCAAGTCGGAGTCATCCGAGTGAACTCGGATCAGGCAGGGAACCAAAACATCTGGGTTTCCCCAAACGCTGACGAACCGAACTTGGAAATCGCGGGTCAACCTGATGCCGGACAAGGTCCCATTTCCGGAATTGCACCGGCCGAAATGTCCATAAATTATTTAGCCAATGGCGGCACCTTAAAACTTTGTGTTCCTTCTTCGCTTGCCGCCATCGGAACTGTCGTGCCCATTGATGTCAAAGTGGCCGATAGTTTTGGCAATCCTGTGGTGGGTCAGTCTGTGAACTTTACTCTATGGCCGTCATCAGGGGGAACGGCAACGTTAAGCAGTTCGCAGAGCGTGACGAATGCGCAAGGCATGGCGCAGGTGTTTTTAAGCGGGGGCAGTGTGGGAGAAGTTGATGAAGTGGCGGCCAGTCTTCCTGGGCACGAGCCTCATACGACCCTGATTCAGTGGCAAAATGCACAAGGCGTACAAATGGCGCTGGTCAATGCCCAGATCGGTGGCAGTACCGTTCCCAACACGGTGATTTTGACCATGAGCCGGCGGGTCAATCCCAAGACTTTGTTGAGCAATGGATCACAATTTCAACTCGAAGATGTGAGTACGAATCAGATGTACCAAATTGCCCATGCTACCGCCTCGGGAAATACCATCACTTTAACCTTGGCATCGTCAAACCCCGTGTTCAATTTCAATAACCAAATCTATCAAGTGAGCATAGAGCCTGTCACGGATGATGGCGTCACATCTGCCGTAATGGATTTTCAGGACCAAGCAGCGAAAAATACGGTCACATTGATGACGCCATCAAGTCCCGCCATTACGGCATCGTTGGCATCAGGGACATTGACGATTGTCTTAGCTAATGGGTCCGAGCCAATTCCCCAAGGATTAAGTGTGAGCGTTGTGCCCAGTAATGTTCAAGCATCCATAAATAACGGGCAACCGGGTGCAATTTATCAAATCAGCACAACGGCGAGCACAAATAACACGGCAACAATTTCTGTGCCAATTTCTGGTCCTGCAGGTACTGTTTATACGATTTATTTCGACGGAATATCTGGTACCTGTTCATAAATCTCTACGACATATAGCGAAGGAAGGGACGAATATTGTCGCCTTCTTTCGCTTTTTTGGGTAATTAACCAATGAAAACGTTGGAATAATGGTTGATACCACTATTGACCCCATCCAGCGTAATGAGTAACATTATGAATGGTTCAGGAATATCATTCCTCCATCGGGATATTTCTCCTTTTTTCGAGAAAAATCTCCCAATGAAAAGAGGATTTTCCAAACTGACCACGAATTGATTGGTAGAAAGGTTGAAACCACCCACAATGGATTGGTGAATGGAATGGTTCGCCTTTCGGGTAGGCAGGAGAAGACGAGCCTCGCGTCTAAAAAAGCAACCAAATTCAGGCAATTCCTGAAAGTTGCAGGAGGTGAGAGGTGGTACGTTGTGGCCAATTTTTATGGACGGTCCCGCGCCTACGTATCATTCCAAGTCCGCCTTACACCTGAGCTTAAAGAACGGCTTTTACGCAGGTCCTATGAGACCGGCCAAAGCCAAGTGGCTATAGTCAACGCGGCTCTGGAGTATTATCTCGATAACGTGGCCGGGATTAAGCCCGGAACGAAGCAAGAACCTCCGGGTAATCCGGAAGGATGACACAGAAATTTAACACCAAACAGTTTCTCATGCAAGTGAATTTCAATGCAGGACTCATTTTGAGGAGGTTTTTCAACCTTGGCTAAAAACATTTCGAAAAAAGCCAGTGGAGTAGCGCTTGGCTCTTCTATGCTTTTGTTGTCCATGCTGCCTGCTGCGAGTGCCTTTGCAGCCAGTGCTCCCGCCGTGGTTAGCGTGAGCTTAAGCTCCGAACAAGGTACTGTGGCGGTAGGCAATACGGTATCATTCACGGCAACCACTCAACAAACCGGTTCTGGCACGCCTTTATTCCAATTCTGGTACGAAGGGCCCCATGGAAACTGGCATGGATCCAGTTGGAGCACCAGCAACACCTTCCAGTTACCTCCTTTGGAGCAAGGAAGCTATGAAGTTGTCGTCTACGCAAAAGACAAGGGGCAAAGCGTTCCGGTCGACTCAGAAGCCACCAACACTAACCAGTTTGTGAACGTGGACTCCAGCGCTACCTTAACCGCTCCGAGTCTTACCAACGTAGCACCTGGAACGACCTTGAACTTCACCGCCAGCTCCAAGAACCTCACTAATCCGGTCTATCAACTCTGGATTCAAAAACCTGACGGCACATGGTTCTCAAGCGGTCCTTACCAGTCCTCACCAGACTTCTCCGTAACCGCAGATGTGGCGGGTGATTATAAAGCCGTCTTGTTTGCTAAAGACCTTAATGCACCTCAAGACGCACAATTCTCGGAATTCTCCAAAGCCACATTTGACGCGTTTGGTCAAGCAGCGGCCGTGAAACTCTCGGCTGCGTCGTCGAGCCTCGTTGCCGACGGTCAAGCGACCGACACCATCACCGCGACGGTTGTCGATGCGAACGGGAACCCGGTGGCCAACTTTAATGGCACGGTCACCATTGCCAGTTCCGGCAGTGGGGTCAAGTTTGCTCCCGCCACGGGTCAAGCCAGCGACTTCACCTTTAGCGGGACTAGCGGCACCCTCACGCTCAGCCAAGGCAAGGGGTCCTTCGTGGTGGACGCGGGGACTGTGGCCGGATTGAGCGACACCTTTACCGCCAGTGACCTAACGCCGACTGCGGGCAGCCCCGTGTCGGGCGTGGCGACGGGTACCGCCACCGTGAAAACCATTCCGCAGGTGGCAACCAAAATCATCGTGACTCCGAGCACCCAACGGGTGGCGGTGAACCAATCCAGTGCCGATCCGGTACAAGCCGAAGTGGTTGACCAATTAGGCAATCCGATGCTCAGCGGCACCTATCCGCTGACCTTTACCGTAGTGGGCCGGGAACGGTTAATGGCGCAACATCGGCGACGACCACGTTTTCGGGCAATGGCACAACCAGTCCCACGGCGGCCAGTGCGACGGTGGATTCGGTCACCGGAGAAAGCGGGACCATCTATGTCGACGTCTCCTCCCCGAACTTGCCGACCACCTACACGGCCATCCAAGCGGTGGTTGCAGGGAACCCGGCAGCCATTCAATTGACCGATAAGACTCCCTCCTTTGCCCAAGGATCTAGTGGCACCGTGGTGACGGCGGTGGTCACGGATGCCAATGGGACGCCCGTGGTGGACAGCAACGGCACCGTGAACGTCACCGTGACGCACAATGGACAGACGGCGACGAACATTTTGGTGAATGGCACGGCCTTGACCAGTGGAGCGCCGAGTGTCTCCGTGCCGTTGACTACCGTGAATAACGCCTCCGAAGCCACGTTGACCCTCAGTAATACTGGAACCAGCGCGGACGCCGGAACCTATGTCGTTACCGTGACGAGCCCCAGCGGTGCCACGTACGCCTTAAGCAGTGCCAGTCTGACCGTGACGGAAACGGCAGCAGCCCCAAGCCAATTGGTGGTGAGCAGCACGGCGCAAGAAGTACCCGAAGCGAACGCGGCGACGGTAGTGAAGGCCCAGTTGGAAGACCAATATGGCAATCCGGTGGCGTTGAGTGGCGTGCCGGTGGTGTTCTATTATTCCGCCACGGGGGGATCGGGAACCGCCACGATTAATGGCACGAGCGGGGCCACCACGGCCACATCCGGTGTGACCGTTGATACCAATAGCCAGGGCACCGCCTCAGCAACGGTAAGCATGCAGCCCTATGTGGGTGAGCAATTTACCATCACCGGCATGATTCCGTCGACGTATACCGCCGTGAGTGGATTGGCAAGTACGTCAGGCGCGACCACGGTTACCGTTACCTCCACGGTGCCGACCACGGCAGCTATTACGCTGACCGATGCCACTTCCGGGAGTGTGGATTACGGCAGTCCCAGCTACGCGCAAGCGGGTAACACGGTCGACGGGACCGTGACGTTTAAAGACCAGTATGGGAACCCGGTGGGAGTCAGCAGTGCGACAGTTACCGTTTCGGGCGGGTTGACGTTAACAACTGGATCTGTAACGGGCGGAACTCTGGCGGCGGGTTCGACGACGGGAACCTACGTGTTTACGGCGACCTCGGGGACGACCGCGAGCAGCTTTGACTTTGTGGCGACGGCCGGCAAAGAAGGCACCGCGACGGTGACGGCCACAGATAGCGCGGTGTCGCCGGCCGCCTCGGGCAGTGCCAGTATTTCCGTGGTGCCGGGATCGTATAGCACCATGGCTCTGTTTGAGAATGGCACCGCGGTCACGAGCCCGGTGACGGTGGCGGCCAACACGCCTGTGGCGTTCACGGTGACGCCGGTGGATGCGGGAGGCAATCCGGTGGTGGCGCCGACTACCATCACGGTCGACTTGACCGCCAATCCCTCGGGGACCACGGCCATTACTACCGGCGCGTTCCGTTTGACGCCGACCGGGGCCGACATCGAGCAAGTTCAGGTGCCGGCAGGCTCCACGGGTGTGACCGTGTACTACGTGAATGGCACGAGTGGATCGTATACCGTGGGAGATGCGACGCAGACACTGGCATCGTACGCCATTTCTGGATTTGTGGGTACGGCCGCGGGAACAACTAGCACGGTGACGGTCACCACACTGGATCAATATGATTACCTGATCACCACCGTACCCAGTGCTACTGTGTCATTCAGTTCCACCAATGATGGAGGAACCGGGGATGTTGATGAGAGCGGCTCGATTTCGGGGTCGGATTTGTCGTCGGGCACTCTCACCTTCTCGAGCGGCGAGGCGACGTTGACCTACACGGCGGGGAATGAGACGCTATCAAGCGCCACGGGATCAGCACCAGACTACGATGTGACAGATACCTTGACGATCAGTGGAGACGGGGTGACCGATACCGCCGTGAACTCGGGATTATAAGATCGGAGGATCATTTCCACTTAATCCGAAGGCATTGTCGGTAGCATGGGGGCAGGGGCCGGTCCGGTGACGGGCCGGCCTTTGTTTGAGCTTGGTGATTGGGCGACACAAGGGGGCCACAAGGGCATGGAGAAGACCACATTGCAGCAGTATGAAGTGACGACGGCGGAGTTATTGCGGGCGGGACGGTGGTCGGCGGCGCAAGCGCGGGCTGTGGAAGGCCTCATGCACTTTCCCGCGGGCGCGCAGTTGTGGGTTTATCTGGGGGAGAGTCTCGAACACTTAGGACAACGAGGCCCGGCCCGAACGGCCTACGATCGCGCCTGGATGCTGGATCCTGCGGCGGCGTGGGTACCGGCGACCTGGGCACGCCTGCAGCACGTCGCCCCCACGGTGCCGGACTGGCTGGAGCGGGTGTTGGCCGTGCCCGCCGTCACCGTCACCGCCGCTCTCATCGCTCGCGATGAGGAAGACACCATCGGCACGGCGGTGGCCCGGTTAATCCCGGCTGTGGACGAAGTCCTGGTGGTGGACACGGGCAGTACGGATGCGACCGTGGCACGGGCCCGGGAGGCGGGGGCGCGTGTTGTGGCGTATGAGTGGACGGATGATTTTAGTGCAGCACGCAACTTTGGTTTGGAGCAGGTGCGCACGGATTGGGTCTTATGGGTGGATGCCGACGAATGGCTGTTTCCTGAGGATGTGGCCGTCCCGCGCGTGGTAGCGGGCCTGTTCCACGCGGCTGACCCGCCGCCCATTCTCCGGATTGTCCAAATGAACCGGATTGGCTCGGTGGTCGATCCCAATTACGATTCGTCGCGCATGTTTCGCGTGGGACAAGGATTTCGCTGGGTGGGGCGGATTCATGAACAGATTGCGCCGCCGTCGGCGGGGGCCTCCCTCATACCCTGGCCGCGCCCGGTGGTCCGCATTCGCGTCGACCATGCCGGCTATGACCCCGCCGTGGTGCAACGCAAAGGCAAATGGGATCGGAATATTCGGTTGTTGCGGCAAGCGGTGGCGGAGGCGCCCCATGATGTGGTCCCGCTCGGATTTCTCGGGCGCGATCTCTTTCTCGCTGGGCATACCGAGGAGGCCGTTGAGGTCTTGCGGCAGGCGGAAACCCTGGCGGTGGCCACGCCGGGTTATGGGCGGTTGGCGGAACTGCGGCAGGTGTTGGCCGAAGCCTTGTGGCGGCTAGGACGCTTGGACGAGGCATTGGCGGTGACCGAGCGGCAAACCACGGACGCCCCGACCTTTCCGGGAGGCTGGTACTTGCGGGCGCAACTCCAACTGGCGCAGGCGGTGACACTCTTGGATGCCGCCGCGGAAGGATTTCAGACGGCGTTGCAGCACGCGCCCACGTACCGGGGCGTAGTCTCGTTTGATAGTCAAATTGCGACGTGGAAGGCCCTCGTCGGGTTGGCGGACGTGGCGAAGCTCAAAGGACGTTGGGACGAGGCGTTGCGCTTGTACGAACAAGCGCGGACGGTGGTGCCGGATAACGCCGCAATTTCGCAACAAATTCGGTATCTGCAGACGCAAGCCGCCTGGGTCCACGACCACGTCACGTCTCAGAGACTCGGAACCGCCCGCTAGGGGGGACCCAGACTCCCCAGTTCACCCGTCTTGAGTCGCGCTCTTAGTCGGGCACATCTCACCCGCGATCGGGCGTCCTTGGGCCGCAAACAGAAAATGCCCGATTTATAGGGTGCGATCGCAGGGATTGAACCGGGTGCGCTCGGCCCCCAGAGAACACGCCAAGAAAAGGGAGGAACGACCTGTGCGGATTTTGATTTGGTCGGATGCCGGGGCCAATACCGGGTACGGCACCGTGACCGCCAATTTGGCAGCGCGGTGGGCGCGCCGCGGCGCGGAATTGGCCGCGTTGGCCACCAATTATTTCGGCGATCCCTGGCCCGGCCCCATTGCCCTCTACCCGGCGACGAAAGTCGACCGGGGGGATGGGTTTGGGATCCGGCGCCTTCCGGAATTGCTATCCAAGGTGAAACCCGATGTGTTGTTTATCCTCCAAGACCTGTATACGGTCGTGGACGGGTTGAAAGTGTTGCAAGGGCGATTTCCCGTTCCAACGGTGATCTATGCGCCCATTGATGGTACACCCTTGCCGCGGGAGTGGGTGGACGCGGCAAGGGCGGCACACGCTGTGGTGGCCATGTCGCATCATGGGGCGCGCGCCTTAAAGGCCGAGGCCGGTCTGGATGTGCCAGTCTTGTGGCATGGCGTCGAGCACGAGGTGTTGTATCCCGCGTCGCCTGACCGTCCGATTTATATCAACCACCACGGCACGAAACAGGCGCTCACCTCGAAAGCGGCCTGCAAAGAGGTGCTGGGACTCTCCGGACGCTTTGTCATTGTCGCGGTTAACCGCAATACCATTCGCAAAAACTATCCCGACACGGTGCGGGTTTTTGACCGCTTCCGGCGGCGTCATCCAGAGGCTTTTTTGCTGATGCATGCCATGCCGCGCGGGCAAGGCGGAGACTTGCGGGTATTGTTGCAACGGTATGGCTTGACGGAGCAGCAGGCTCGCATTCATAATCCCGGTGATCCGTTTTTAGGGTCGGAAAAAGCGTACTTGACGCTCATGTATAATGCCGCGGATGTCAAGTTGTCGACGGCCATGGCGGAGGGCTTCGGCCTCACGGATGCCGAAGCGTTAGCGTGTGGGACGCCCGTGGTGGCGCAGGACTATAGTGCGACGACGGAGGTTGTGGGACCGGGCGGGATCTTGGTTCCCGCCCAGCGACACTTTACGACGGCCCGGATGGTCGATTTTGCGTTGCCGGATCTGGATGCGATGGATGCGGCCCTTGAGACGTTGTATCAAGATCCTGACCAGCGAGCGATGTTGCAAGCCCAGGCGATTCGGCATGCGCAACGCTTTAACTGGGACCAGACGGCCCAAGGGTTTTGGCAACTGTTTGAGCAAATTCGTGCCTATTCGGGTGTCGCCATGGACGAGTGAGAGTCGCCGGGGATCCTCGGCACGTTTGCTCGGGCAGCCAATCTCAGTGCTTGCCCCCGGGGTGACGGCATAAGGCGTTCACTTCCGGTCCGGGGGGCTGTGAAGGAGGGGCCATTACGATGCATGCCACCGGACACCGGGGCACCGCGTTCGGTTGTGCCGATCCCTATGGGGACTCGTTCATCACGATCAGTGCCCACGCAAATCTAGAAGAAGGGGAAGACCGATGCGGATTGCGTTTGTGACGGCTCATATGAGTGGTCAAGGCGGCGTGGAAATCTTGTTGAAGACATTGGTGCCCGGATTAGTGCGGAAAGGCCATGAGGTAACCACGTGGCTGCCGGAGCGTTCTGATGATTCGACGTGGGAGTCCCGGGTCAACGCCCGTTATTTTGTGGGCGAAGAGTCGCCGGAGGATCGTCGGTTAATTGGGGTGGACGGTGCCTGGGGTCAGGCGGTGTGCTTGCAAAAAAAGTGGCGCGACGACATGCCTGAGGTGGTCGTGGCTGCGGCTCCCTATCTTTGTGCGGTGACACGTGTCGCAGCAGGACACACGCGGCCGCGACCGCCGATTGTTAGTTGGGTTCAAGCGTCACTTCGGGCCTTTCCGGGGAGCGCGCATCTCATTGGATTGGCTGATGCCCATGTGGCGATCGGTAAGGGGTTGTATGATGAAGTGCGGCGAACCGTTGGCTCAGGTACCATCTACCTGGTGCGAAATGGGGTGTCTCTGCACGTCGAGATCTTAAGACGTCCTTCCATACCGACCTTTCTTTACGTTGGACGATTGGCCAACCGTCAAAAGCGTTTGGACAAGCTCTTTTACGCCCTGCAGGGATTAACTGCGCTTCCGTGGCAGGTGAAAATAGTGGGCGATGGTCCTGACCGGTCTTTGTTGCAGGAGTTAGCAAACCAGTTAGGGATGGGGGATCGCATCCATTGGTTGGGATTTCAGGACAATCCGTTTGACGCGGCGGGGGAAGCGACGGCTTTAGTGCTTCCCTCGGACTGGGAAGGATTCGGGCTGGTGCTCGTCGAAGCGTTGGCGCACGGAATCCCCGTGATTGCGAGTCATTGCCCTGTTGGACCCGCGGAGATCGTCCAGCATGGCGTTAACGGTTGGCTGTTTCCGCCGCAGGATATCGTGGGTCTGCGGCGAGTGTTGGAGGGCATAATCCGAGAATCCGTGGCATTGCCAAGCGCCGACACCTGTCGGGCATCGGTGCAGCACTATTCAGATCAGACCATGATTGACGAATTTGATCGGGCGCTGACGAGTCTTGTGGCTCAGGGGCCGCACGAGAATTATCGTGGGTTGTAGCCCTTGTCGCCATCGACTGCCACAAGGGCGTTCCGTGGCTCTCCCAGGATAGCGCGCCC
Organism: Sulfobacillus thermosulfidooxidans; assembly: GCF_001280565.1. NCBI lineage: Bacteria > Bacillati > Bacillota > Clostridia > Eubacteriales > Clostridiales Family XVII. Incertae Sedis > Sulfobacillus > Sulfobacillus thermosulfidooxidans. The sequence continues at coordinate 2,425,469 of NZ_LGRO01000001.1, forward strand.
TGGCCCGTAATGCGCCGATCCTAGCGCCATGGTCGCGACTGGTACGAGCTCTGGTCAGAAAGACCGGACGGAAGGGCTGGGGAGCGGTTTGAGGTGCTGGGTATCGGTTGCGTTGAGGGCCCTGTGCGCATTCGAGGCCCGTGACGGTCCTGAGCGTCCCGTTAGGGGACGCTCAGTTCGATTTTCGTTAACAGCGTGGTGGGCAGCGCGGTGCAGGATCGTGGGGGGCGGGCGGTATGGGCGGCGTCGGAGGCCAGCAAGCGGGTAACGACGTGATGGTTAATGGCCTTAAAGGGCACGGGGCCGCCCTCTATAGGATACTGGGAGACCCGACAATCCGTCACATCGAGTGGAAGACTCGTCAGCGCTGTGAGTTGCGCTGTAATAAACTGCCGATAGGCAGCGGACGCCGATAAGACGTCTATGTCGATCACGAGATCGGCGTCGAGGAGGGCGGCAAGGGTGCTGGCCGCATAAACGTGCAGAAACACTTCATACACGGTGGCAATAGGGACGGAGGGCGCTGTGATTTGTTCCCGGAACTCCTGCGCGATGAGGTGCATATACGGGTTATCGCCAGGATACTGAGCAATCAGAAGAGGACGTGTCAGGAAATAGGGGTTTTGAGTCTGGGTATAAAATTGCCAGCCGGACAGCCACTGATAGACGGGATTACGGATTAACACAAGATGCACGGCATCGGGGAACTGGGTTTTCAGCCACGCCGTGCGTCCCAGCGATCGACAAAACCCCAACACCGGGACGGTCTGAGCCGCCTCGGCCTGCGCCAGTAAAGACGCAAGGTAGGCGCGTTGTGCCGGGAGTTCCTGTTGCGTGACAAAATAGTTGGCATAACTGAATTCGGATGCAAATCCGTGAACACCCCCGCTCGGACGCAGGAGCGGTTCATACTCGAGATAGTACGGGGCGGTTGGCGCGTGTCCCGAGCGCCACGTGTCGGGGCCATGATGACGTAAAAATGTGGGCGACATCCGACCGAGGTCCTCGCTAAACGGCTCATAAAACGCCATTACCCCTGGGAGCTCTCGGAATTTAGCCCACAGGTATGTGGATCCGGATCGCATGCCCGCATGCAGAAAAATCGGTCGACGAATTGTTCTCACCTCGCATTTCTTCCCCCTAATATACCACATAGCATTACTCCATCGGTCCTCGGCCCGAGCCCGTGCGCCCCCCAAGCGGTGGGGTCTGGGAACGTACTGGATAAATCGGGGATGATGGGCGAGAAACGCCTATATTGGCATTCGCCATCCATAGTTTGGAATAGCCTGATGAAGCGCGTCTTCAAAATCGAGAAATGACGCATCTTGTAACACAGCAGAGCAAAAGTCCTCCTCGACGTTGCATAGGTCTTCCTTCGAGCGTCGGATGTTTTCGTAAGACTTTATCAGTTGGTGTCCTCCACGCTGAACGCTATTGAATGGCTGACGATTGACGATCGGCTTTATCGCGATTCCTCGCTGCGGCCAATTGATAAGTGCCCGTGGCATTCGACGTATGTAGCCACCACGATAAATCTGGATAAAGTCGTCGTGCACCAAGATCGGCAACACCCAACTCAACTGATACAAGATGACGCTCAAAGAAAGCGGATTGGCGTTGAATGAGGACGTCATCGTCACGATACCATTAGCCTGAAAAGTCACATCCATGTCGAGAATATCCCATGAAGCAGACGATGCGGTAAATGCCAAAACTCCGACGCTACTGCGGACCGAAGGACGGTGGTCTCGTTCTTTTAAAAATGTTTCCGCTAAACCGATAAGCGTCCTTCTTGTCGCACTGTCGAAGGATGTAGCGGACTGTGGCAATAATACGGCACAACTTAAACAGGTTCCATGACTCTCGACCACGGCCAAATGCCTCGCTGGTTGTTCATATTCTTGCATCAGTGGTGAAATAACTCCTTCTCAGCTGAAGAGTCGGCGCAAAATCTCTAAAGGAGCTGGTCGGTTTGCGTCGCCAAATCGGTATAAGACGCCTTTTTCATCATGCCACAACGGGCGGGGGACTGTTTGCGGGTCAATTCGAATGAGTAATATCGCCTTATCGGGATGGTCGGGGATGGTAACCAGGTGATGTTCCGGTAAGTAAACGGGTTGAATGTGTTGATAGCAGTGATTCTGCAACGTGTCGAAAGCCGAACTCGTGGGCACGCCAACTGGCGGCCACTTCATCGTTTTGGACGTTCCGCTGCCTTTCTCTTTCTGCTCGTCGACGCCAATGACAATGACTCCACCTGCATGATTAGCCATCGCGACAATAGAAGCCGTGACTTTCGATGAAAATTCGCGTTTAAAATCTAACCGCTCATTTTCTTGAGGATACGGAACCGTGGTAGCCCATTGTTCTAAATCGGTGTACGTAATATCGGTTAACGGGTCTCTGAAAATGTTAGCCATTGTGCGATCTCCTTCACACAAAGACTGTGTGTTATCCTCGATCACTCGTGGTGTCAGCGTTCGATACCATTGAATGACATGCTGTTCCATCGTCGTAACAGCCCAATGGGCTGGGACTCTGGGGGCGCGTCCAGCTCCTACGGATGCCGACGCGTCCCCAGAGTAATCCCTCAAAATAAGACCAAAAAAGCGAGGGACAGTCTCACACCTTAGGGCCAAAAATTTGTCTGGCCAAAGGAGTCCACCTTACTTTCGCCTCATCTCCGGTCATCTCGATCTTGGGCGGGATGGTAAAGGATACCCAATCCGGTGGCCGTGATGGCACGTTCAGAATCCTTGGAAACTTTGCCGTTCGGCAAAACCATGCCATGAACGATTGCCCTTTTCTTTTAATACAACCGCTCCCAATGCTGCTCACTCCGCGTCAATAAGACTGGGTTGAAGGTCAAGACGTCCGACACGTCGGGGACGGGAACCAACAGATTGCGTCGGAAATAGCCCGCTTTGTTTTCCATAGTGCCCCTTTCGTATCCAGCATAAGGAGAAAGTGCTCTCAAAGCCATAGTGGGCTTGAAATCGAGCCAATAGGTCTGTTATCCGAATCTGTTCCCCTATGCATCCTGGCATTGTCGAACACGAAGCGGCGTGGGACGCCGCCGATATGGGTAAACAGGTCCACTAATTCGTGCACCACGCATTCGGCATTCTCTCCGCGGAAGAGTTGTAGATATCCCCATAACTATAGGGAAGACTCAGACAGAGCGCGTGAATACGCACCATGGTGTCGTGTTTCACGATGTTAGCCTGTTCAAAATCACATAGAGCTTTTCCGTGGTACCACTCCATTGGACTGGGCATACATATCAAAAATGACCTTTTCTCCTTATCCCTTCTGACATCAACAGAAGGGATAAGAGGAGTAGACTATGAAATACTCTTCCGTTCCTGTTCTTGCTCTTGCTCTTGCTATGTATCCATGTATATTTATCTAAACACGAGAAAATACTAGAGTACTTTACCGAGACACTGACGGGCAGAGGAAGGTGACTCATAATGAAGCTACATGTTGTGCGAAAGAAGGTGCCGACAATGTGTTCGACAAAAGTACCAGCATCTATGATTCTTCGGGTGCAGCAACCGCAACGAGGCCAGACAAACTCTTCGGTTAATGAACGGCTCCAAACTTTGGGACGCAGAATGGTCAAGAGCACTTGGAGGCATTTAAGAGATTGGCAGACAAATAAAAGACTGGCCGAATTATGATGATGCGGTCGCGATGCAACGTTATGTGATTGACGTGACAGAAATCGGTCGCATGGGCGATAAATACCCCGCCTATTTGGAGGCCGCTCTTGCACGACCGTCTCAAGCCGGTTTTGGGCAGGAATTTTATCCAACTGTCGCGGATAAAATCGCGGTTTTGATTCATAGTTCCACTACTACCCATGCCTTTGAGGATGCCAATAAACGGACAGCGATGGCACTCGGATTAGCGGTAGCAGAAGCCAATGGACAGCGTATCCAACCGATTGATGATCGTGAGATCAAAGACATCGCCAGCGGAATCGCAATTCATACCTATGACGTTGGCGATATCGTAAAATGGCTTACGCTACACTATCAATTTTAGGGCATCTCGGCCTCTACTTCTTTTCCCCTGCTGTGCCCCAATGGTGTTGGAGAATATATCCCGCTGGCCGAAGTCCAGCGCGGCGGTCGTGATGGCCTCGTGCCATCTGCGTGCAGCGTCATCCTAGGTGCCGACGGTCTGGTAGGCGCGAAGCACGTGACTGCGCCGCGCCATTTTTTGTTATTCTTTGCCCCTTGCCAATCTCAAAACCAAACCCAACACCAACGCCCGATCTCTCGTATCCATTTTGTCCCATTCAACAAGTAGCAAAGACGGATCGAGCATGGCATGGATATTGTTGGGATTCATCAGTGTGAATTAAGGGAGTAATAACGACACCACTTGATTATAATCCGAAATTTGGCCTACAGGTAGGTACTGCCGGACCACATGCCCGCAACCACAAAATCGGTCGACGAATTGTTCTTTCCTCGTGCGCTTGATATGAGTTCTTCCACCATGGCGCACTGGCCCCTGGTGACAGGTTGTGAGTATAACCTTCGGGGGCCCGTGGTGGACGAACGATGTCGAAAAATGGTGGACGGGGTACAGCCTGTTTGGTATCATACCCATAAACGTGCCGACGCGGTTCGCAGCTTTTCAGATCGAAGGGGGCATGTTCATGGCGACCACTCCGCGTCCCTTTGTGGTATGGTTTACGGGCTTGTCGGGCGGCGGCAAGTCGACATTAGCGAATGGGCTATCGCAGCGACTGCAGGCTTGCGAGCTGGCTCATACGGTGTTAGACGGGGACGTCTTGCGTACCGGTTTGTGTGCGGATTTGGGGTTTTCGGTGGCGGACCGCCATGAAAATATCCGGCGGGCAGGGCACGTGGCGAAAATTCTTGTCGAGGCCGGGCTCATCGTGCTGGCGGCTTTCATTACCCCGTTAGAGCGGGATCGGCGGATGGTGCGGAACCTTTTTGCTCCAGGGCAATTTGTGGAAGTCCATGTGGATTGTCCCTTGGCGGTGTGTCAGCGCCGGGATCCCAAATTGCTCTATCAAAAAGCCCGTGCCGGCTTGGTGCCGGCGATGACTGGTCTCGCCTCGCCGTACGAACGACCGGAACAGCCCGACTTGCGCATTCCCACAGATCAGTGGGATCTCGAGACCAGCGTGGCGTATCTCTGGAATTTTTTGGCCGCTCGTTATGCGATCGACCCAGCCCCTTCGCTCACGAGGAATCCGAAGGGGCGTGATCGTGTGAGGAGCCGGGACGTTGAAGAACCTGAGAGCGCGGACGGGACCCGATTGACGTCCAAACATCCCCCAGGCGGGGTCGATCTCCCCCTGTTTCGCCATCCGTGATGCCGGACGTGCCACTCCAGCTAACTCACACACGCGGATGGGAGGCTATCCTCGCAGAATCCATCGGTGGGCTCCTGCACATCGGGCAGAGGGGACCGGGGGACTTTTTTAGGAGATCCTGTAAAATGGCCGTCGCTGAAGGGCAAGCAACATGGGTGCCCGTCGGAGTGTAGAATGGCCAGATACTTGTTCACTGGGGGACAACGCCCTGGCTCCTGTCCCCCAGTCCCAGCCCACAGGGCTGAAAAATCGCGTCCGATGCGCCTCAGCGCAAAAGAGATCGCCAATGTACAAAATTGAGGGGCGGAATCGCATGATTCAGGACACATTAACAAGGCCAGCCCCATTTTGAAATTAGAAGACAGGCCCTTTGATTCGTGCCTGTCCTCTTGATTATGAAACCGGAAGAAACATCGAACAAATGAGAAATGGTTGTGGCAATCTCTAGCCGATACTTAATATCAGCTGATGGAATGCGCGGTTAGTTATGGACTGTAATAGTTGATTCAGGACTCGCCACTTCTAGACTAATTCTCTGGGTTGACGTTTCATTTGAAGGGGCATTTAAAGGCCTGGCATAGACGACGACATGCCAAGGGCCTGGCACCGTCGCCGGAATGACAAAGGTATTTGTCGCCTTGTATTCTCCACTGCTTTGCCACCCATTGGTGGGCGATTCAAACCAAAATTGATAAAGGGGATTGGTAATGCCCGTGGCACTTGCGGTTAACGTCATATTGTTACCCACTGCCACTTCATTAGTAAAACTTAACGAGACAAAACTGTTGGCGTTGATTGGACTTCCGGGGTTCTCTGCATTATCGCCAATATCAACCACGCTGGTATCCGATTTGGCTTCATAGATGGCTTGTTGATCGGCGTTTTCATTGTGGGGTGCACTGAATTCCCGGGCATAGACCAAGACCGACAGGAAGCCATTACGGAGTGGATTAATCGTATACGAGTTGGCGAAACTAAAGGGGCCACTCGAATGCCACTGCCCACCTTGCATCGCCCACCAAAATTGATAAACGGGTTCTTTAAACCCGGTGGGTTCTGCCGTCACAGTAAAATTGATACCGGAAATAGCCGTGGTCGGAGCGACTAAAGCCACGGATTGGCCGGCGGCATTTTGATAACCGGCATTGTTGCCAATGGGGCGTGCCACCCAACTCACGGCCAAAGGCCTACTGTCTTTGGTGAGAACTGCCACGAACTTATCCGTTTGGGGATAATGATGGATGATCGTAGTGCTCACCGTGGTACCTGACGTGACTTGATTGAGAATTTGTCCGGTGGTGGCGTTCATAATGGCTAAGGATTCGCCCGTCGATAAAGGCGTGTTGGTGGCTGCCATCAAGGTCACACTTTGTCCGGTGCGGGCTTGCGGTGTAGTCGCAAACAGTGCTACAGGTCTTGTCGTAGCGGCCTTGGCTGTCGCTAGCGTTCTATGGGGAATGGCTGCGGTCAGGGCGGCTAATCCGAAGGTCGCAACAGCCGAAAACCATAAAGGTCGTGTTTTCATCATCATTGGAACAGTAATCCCTCACTTTGCAAAAGAACAATCGTCTCTTTTAATAATTCTCGTCATGATTGGTAATGTCCTGCCGATATTTCCAAGATTTTGATGAAAAAGAGCACATGTTGTCTCAATGGGAACGGTTCAGGTATACTCGGTGAGTATAAAACTGCTGTTGGACGTTATGTAACTATACGTGATTAAAGGATGCCTTGCATGAAACATATCGTAATTACAAGCCGTGAATTAGCTGGATACAATCTATCAGGAGGGATTGGCGTCTATGTCGACCATCACGCAGCCTCTTTGGCTGCGCAGGGATATCAAGTCACGGTCCTCACAGCCGCTAAGTTTCTTGAAGACCGTGACGAAATTGCTCCACCGCCCGAACGCCCATACCATATTATTCCGCTTCGGGCTGTCAAGGGATTTCGCACCGCTGAACATAATTTTTCGTACGCTGTTTATGTGACACTCAAGACACTCCAAGAGACACAGCCTTTTGATATTGTGGAATTTCCCGATTACAACGGGGAAGGGTACTTTAGTATTAAAGCCAAGCGGTTATTAGGCGAATTTTCCGAGATCACCCTGTGGGTCCATGGGCATATGACCCTTCATCTGTGTGACACCTTAAATGAGGAACCCCCGTCGTTATACCGGCAAGCAATTTATAATATGGAGCAGTATTGTTTGCGTTATGCTGATGTGGTCAGTGTACCCAGCCGAGATTTAGCGGCCGTTTACGAAAAAGACGTTCCCCGGAATTATGATCTTATGCGCCATCCCATTCCAGCATTTACCCATCCCCTGTTAGATCAAAACGCCCCTAATTCTTCTACGGATATATCTGCTGTTCAGGTGTTATATGTGGGCCGTTTAGAACACCGCAAGGGCGTTGACTTACTAATTGAGGCCATAATTCGACAAATAGACCGGGGACAAAACGTGTCGCTACGCTTAATTGGGGGCGATACGTGGTGGAAAGAGGGATCATACCGATCTTATCTTTTGTCCTTAATTCCTCCTCAGCACCAGCAGGCCTTTGAGTTTATGGGTCCGGTAACCCGGGAAAATCTTCAACGCGAGTACCTAGATGCGGATATTGTGGTCTTTCCCAGCCGTTTTGAAAATTGGCCCAATGTCTGCCTCGAAGCCATGTCATTGGGCAAGCCGATCATTGCCAGTCGTTTTGGCGGCATGAGGGAAATGTTAGACGAGGGCGCTGGCTTTTTGATTGATCCCTTTGATGCTGATGAGTTTGATGACGCCCTCACTACACTTATCGTCCATCCCGAGAAACGCCAAATACTAGGTGAAACGGCGCGGAACACGATAAAGAGAATGGCACAAGCTCCTATCGAGCTTCCCACATGGTTTACCAATCCGCCAAAACTTGACGACAAAGTCTCCCAAGACGAGCCCCTTGTCAGTATTATTGTCCCTTGTTATAACGCGAGCCAAACGATAGAGGAGACGCTTGAGAGCCTCTTACACCAGGACTATCCCCGCATCGAAATTATTTTGGTCGATGATGGGTCAACAGAACCTGGCTTTCCTGCTCTCTTAGACCGCTTAGGACAAGCCCATCATCATGTCCGCGTCTTTCATAAGGCCAACAGCGGGCTCCCTGGAGCCCGCAATTACGGGGCGAAACGAGCGCAGGGTGAATATTTGGCTTTTTGTGATGCGGATGATCTACTGGCTCCTATGACCATACGGCACAGTGTACAGGCTTTGATGCGGCATCAAGATCTTTCGTTGGTCTATCCCATTATTCATTATTTTGAGGGAGCCCATGGTTTTTGGGGACCCCAGGATCTCTATGCCCCTACGTTATTGGCGGAGAATCAAGCCCATGCGGGTATCGTGATTCGTCGAGACCGGTTTTTTGCCCATGGGGGTTATGACGAATCGTTCCGCTATGGCTGGGAAGATTGGGAACTATTACTTCGCCTGGCTAAATCTGGTGAACACGGTGAAGTGCTCCCCTACCCCCATTACCAGTACCGGGTCCGTCCGAATTCGATGGTGCGGACGACCTCTGCCCAGAATCGGCAACGTATCCAGAAGCAAATGTGGGCCAAACATCAAGATCTTCTGGGATTGCCTGCCTATTATGTGCTGGAAAAAGAGGTCTTGCAGGCGAATTGGGCGGGTGGTGGATCCATTGAGAGCCACCGCGAATGGTTAAGACGCATCATTTTAGACTCTAAAGGTATGCGTTTAGTTATTACGGTATCGCGTATTCTCCCGGGCTTTATCCGGCGCCCGGTGAGACGGTGGTTAAAAGAGGTGGTATTGCGGCGCTTTAATTTAAGTTAGTCCGTCTTCTTTCATAATTATTAGCACGATAAAAGTCAAAAGGCCCAGGGAATTTTTCTCGGGGTTGATTTACATATTTATGTGACTATTTGCCAGAATAAAGCGTTGTTAACAGTATGATGTGACACATTTGGAGGCTGACGCATTATGTGGAAGCAAATGGGACATTGGGGATTACCAGTAGTTTTGTCAAGTGGGCTGTTAGTTCTATCGCCTTTGGGAGGCCATGATCTTAACCTCTCGCCCATGGCTGCGACAAATGTGACGGCGGCAGTCTATCGTCCAGTTCCCCGGTATCCTCATAGTGATGTGGTGACAGCTCCCCCTATCTCCTCGCCATTTGCCGCCCCGCTCGTGATGGGAGCAAAGAATCATCTTTCAAAGCTTTGGCAACTGCCGACGTCGTATGACCACGCGGAAAATTGGTATATTCATGAGATGAAAAAAGAGGGATATCATCTCATAAGCAAGGCGATGTCAAGCCTGGCTCATAGTGAATCCTTTACACACGGTCTGTTATTTGCTCAGGGACCACAAGAGACTACGCAAGTGGCCATTAATTTTCTCCCCGTGAATGCTCACACGACCAATATGCAATATATTTTGGCCGAATTGCCGATGTCTTCAAGACCTCAGAGCAGTCTCATTGTCCCGGTCACGGCTGTTCGCGAGATCAGGGTGCACTACAGAGCATGGCGTTATGGGAGTTCGGTTAAGTCGTTTAATCTGAACACCCCCAAAACCATTGCCCCGGTAGTGACTTTGCTGAATCAGCTACCTGTATTGCCCCCAGAACTTTTTCACTGTGCGGCCGACTTTGGTCAGGGTGCGACCCTGATTGTACATTTTCGCAACGGGACACAGTGGGTCATTAGGGAAAATGCAGCGTGTGATAGTGTGCAGATACCTCATGCCCCGACTTTGCAAGATGTGCATGATGCTCTGTATCACTTGCTCGGTGAAGATGCGAAGAAATTCGCCTCGAAGGGCAAGTTTTGAACAACTTGGGCACATCATGTGAAAATTTTGGGGATAAGTCTGTGGACAATTGTGGATATCTTTTGCTCAAACTGCAATTATTGTGAAGAAATACAAGTCGACGGGGAATAGTTCGTGTAGTAGAGATCAGTCAAAGGACCTTTGTGATAATTCACATCGTGGGGGTTGCGGACATTGACCAGCGTTTACTGCGCAACCGTGAGGATAAAGGGCCGTTCAATCGTTGTCAATAAGACCATATCACAACAAATCGCGAATACCTACCCAGAATGAGTACCAGTTAAACCCGACTATGAACCAACCGGATTACTTTACATCAAAACCCCAGGCAGGTCCCGCTCTAAAACGGATATAAAAAGCGTTGAGTTCGTACTTATGCCGTGACACAGTCCGGTTCATCATCTTCCGCGAGTTTTGGCGGATCTTGCCGCGGTTGATGACTGGTCGCCCGATGATCCGCTTTAATCCTCATGCGCCACAGTTTGTGTCACGAATGACCACACCAAAGATGAATTTTAATAGGCTTTTTCGCTCTAAAAGCGGTGAAGCCTCTACGACCGTCGGTTCTTTCTCGAAACATCTTAGACGAATTCGTTTTCCAAGGAACGGCACCATCCCATCATTGATCGCATCTGCTACTGTATACAGCAGATGAGTCACGTCCGCCTGAAAATGCTTTCGGAAACCGACTCAGCACGTTGCGGATTTTATGTGCCCCATCCTCGGCCGTTGCATGGCTTCAGCAACATCGGAATCCCGTCAGATAATTGACAGTTAAGGGCAGTTCCAAGTTCTACAGACTAGATCGTGTAGAAAGTCCTGCCATGCTACATTCGTGTATGCATGACCCACACTTAAACCAGCCTATTCAGACAAAGTGGCTGCTCCCGAATTTTTCCGACACACAAAAAAGGAAATAGGTAGGACTATGTAGAACAAATTATTGTACTGGCAAAAGGTGTTCGCACGGAACCAAAAAATTTGCATGTAAGCTAGGATTTAAAAATTGGTGTTTTCTGCTATTTCTCTTATTCGTGAGAGTAATGCTGCATTGAGCTGCTGGTTACTTATAAACGGATTCAATTTCACTACGCAATTAGGAGTTAATCAATCTATGACTACATTATTTCCTCGTGACAAATTTAACGATATATCTCGCCCTCTGCCATCACATCAACTCGTTGTTGATGAAATTGCCACCGCGGATGTTTATGCACTAGGAGTTGGGGCATTCGCGCCGCTTACTGGATTCATGGATGAAGTTACGTATGACACGGTTTGCCACGAAATGCGCCTCCCAGACGGTCTGATATGGCCTGTGCCTGTCACTTTATCTGTTTCGGAGAACGATGCCTGTTGTCTTAAAGAGGGAATGGACATTCTGTTGAAGGGAACAGATCTTGCTCCGTATGCTATTCTTCATCTCACGTCTATTTACCGTCCTAATCGCGAGCAAGAGGCAGACCTTGTCTATGGAACACATGATCCTCATCATCCTGGGGTGAAACGCTTGTTGCAGCGAGGGCCCGTATATTTGGGCGGGGAATTGGATGTTCTGCATATCCCACGTTTTCCTTTGATGGATCAGCCTTTCATGAGGGTGATGACACCTTCCCAAGTCCGTTCGCATATTAAATCGCGTGGGTGGCAAACGGTTGCTGGTTTCCAAACTCGCAATCCTATTCATCGTGCCCATGAATACATTCAAAAATGTGCGTTGGAAATAGTTGATGCTCTCTTTATCCACCCATTAGTAGGCCCAACTAAGGCCGACGATGTTCCATCATCTGTTCGTATTCAAACCTATGAGGTATTGTTGGAGAATTATTATCCACCAGACCGCGTGCTATTCAGCGCGTATTATGCAGCCATGCGTTATGCCGGACCGCGCGAAGCCGTTTTCCATGCTTTGGTACGAAAAAATTATGGCTGTACTCACTTTATTGTTGGTCGAGACCATGCTGGTGTGGGTAACTATTACGGACCCTATGATGCCCATAAGATTTTCAATCGGTTTTCACCCAAAGAGCTTGGCATTACACCATTGTTCTTTGAACAAGCCTTCTTCTGCCGACGTTGTGATGGAATGGCCACAAGCAAAACTTGTCCACATGCGCCAGAACATCATGTTTATCTATCTGGAACTCAGGTGAGAACAATGCTTAGAAGGGGCGAAGACTTGCCTAAGGAGTTTAGTCGACAAGAAGTCGCTGAAATTCTTAAACGCTATTATCGCGGTTGAATGTGGGAACGGGCATTCGTTTCAAAGTCAGCGATTTAATTAAGGAGGGGAGTAGTCGGAGGAGTTAATAAGCACAAAGGGATCAACCTCAGTGGTGAAACAAATCGATTTCGATAAGAGGATTTTGTTGTGATGAGTCGAATGGATACAGTCAATACGATCACGCATGGAGTATTAAACTCATTCCGGCGTAATCGTTTTAAGATAGAAAGGAGCAGCGGGAACTGGTGTAATGTCTAAGTTTAACGATGAATTCACAGAGTTTACCCGCGTTGTAGGATGAAGACAGCATTGATTACAGGTGTCACGGGTCAAGACGGATCTTATCTCGCTGAGTTGCTCATACAAAAAGGATATACAGTGTATGGGCTTGTTCGCCGTACTAGTACCGTACCAACGGAACGTATTTACCATCTTCATGACCAACTTCGCCTGGTATCAGGTGATTTGCTAGATGAAAAGTCCTTACGGCATATTTTAGAAGAATGTGAACCAGACGAGGTGTATAATTTGGCGGCACAATCGTTTGTGCCTGAAAGTTGGTCCCAAGCGATTCTCACGGGAGAGGTTACCGGCTTGGGCGTTACACGGTTGTTAAACGCTATCTTGGACGTTAATCGTCACATCCGCTTCTATCAGGCTTCTACAAGTGAAATGTTTGGTAATGTTCAGGAAGTGCCGCAAACGGAATTAACTCCATTTTATCCTCGCAGTCCATATGGTGTGGCGAAATTGTACGCGCATTGGATTACTGTGAATTACCGCGAAAGTTATGGCTTATATGCTTGTTCCGGGATCTTATTTAATCATGAATCACCACGTCGGGGAATGGAATTTGTTACGCGGAAAGTAACGCATGCGGTTGCACGGATTAAGGCTGGACTCCAGCAGAAGCTGGCGTTAGGTAATCTAGATGCGAAACGCGACTGGGGATACGCTCCAGATTATGTTGAGGGTATGTGGAGGATGTTACAACAAGATAGACCTGATGATTACGTTCTTGCTACTGGCGAAACTCATTCAGTGAAAGAATGGGTAATGAAGAGTTTCGGGATAGCTGGATTAAATTGGGAGAATTATGTGACGATTGACCCCCGATTTGTCCGCCCTGCTGAGGTGGACATTCTAGTCGGGGATTCGACAAAGGCTCGTACCCAACTCAAGTGGCGTCCCTCTACAAGTTTTGATGAACTTGTTCGTCTGATGGTGGAAGCTGACTGGGCATTGGTGCGAGAACAACTGGTCTCACAGCAAGCTATTTCGCATTTACGGGAGCAAGGGTGATGCGAAAAATAGTTGTGACGGGAGCGAACGGATTTGTTGGACGTCATGTGTGTCGTATGTTACAAGAGAACGGGTACGAAGTTATTCCTGTTGGGGGGCCTACTTCAAGCCCCTCGGCGTCTTCTTATTCGATGGACTTAACACGTAGTGACGTGCGTTTTGAGAATTTCTTTCGAACTGCGCGACCTTACGCGGTGCTTCATCTCGCAGGGATCAGCTCTGTTTCTAAATCATGGCGTATGCCGGCTTCGGTAATAGGAGTCAATACTGTCGGTGCCGTCAAACTTTTTCAAGCAGCTCAGGCGTCAGGCGTGAAACGGTTTATTTTTGTGAGTTCAGCAGAAATCTATGATCCACTTGCTGGTCAGGATGGAGAACCATTAGATGAAGATGCGCCGATCAATCCCGTTAATCCTTACGGCGTATCAAAATGGGGTGCAGAACGCCTTCTTGCGCTTCTACGGAAGCCTAACCTCGATTTAATTATTTTTCGTCCATTTAACCATGTTGGCCCGGGGCAATCAACCGGATTTGTTGTGCCGGATCTCGTTGCTCAAATCCATAGCATATGGAAAAAGCAAAGTCCACCTATTATTACTGTAGGCAATCTAAGAGTTATTCGCGACTTCTTAGATGTTCGGGATATTGCCCGGGCGTATGTGATGGCACTGAGTCCACCAGTTCGTCCGGGGACATATAATTTAGCATCCGGGCGGGGACGGAGACTTGAAGACATTTTGCATGCGTTAATAGCGAAATCCCATTTAGACCATATCCAAGTCATTCAAGATCCGAATAGATTTCGTCCCCGAGAACGCATGGTGCTTGTCGGTAACGCGAGTCGATATCGCGAGGTTTCAGGTTGGGAGCCTTTAATTCCATGGGATCGCACTGTGAACGATATACTTGTGAACAATACGTTCTGAGCACATTGATCTGTTGTCATTCCAATCACTTTAAGTCAATGAATGAAAGCGAACTTGCATCCATGGGTCAAAGATAATTGTCAAAAATGGCTAAACAACCCATCTAGCTAAGGTCGCGAAGGGTAGAATCCTATACTAGTAACCAACGACACGATCCATAGCATGGCTTGAAGTATCTAGTCACAACCAGTGTGATATAGTCTACAAGAGAGGGAGCCGATTCATGGTCGCCGGGTGAGTTGACAACTGGAAAAATGAATAGAACTCATATTTTACCAGCGGATTCGCGGTTCCAAGAGAGGGTCTTCACGAACTTTGTGAATTATGTAATTAATATGTTCTGGCTGCAACTCTGGAATTGAGCGGTACATCTCAGGTAACCACTGATTCTCCATACGTTGCAACGCGTTGATAATCACGTTTTGCCAATGCGGCGGTCGATTACCCAGACCGTAGTGCGTTATGTGCACGTCATCGAATGGTAAGGAGAGGCTCAAGGTTTCACGAAGAATATTCGATACTTCCTGCCTATATGAAGGGGAAAGATCCAATTCATCCATGTCAATAACAATATCTACAAAAGGTAGTGCCATTAACGTGGAATATAAATACAAATCCAAAAAGATTCCAAACGACTGCGTAGTTGAGTAGCTTGTGACAAGTGGTCTAATCTGGTGATAAGCATCAAAAAATGCTATGTTGCTTGGGTATTGAGGGAGCTTCCAGTACTGAGCCAAGGTTCGAATACCTGGCGGGACTTCCTTTTGACCCATTACTAGATGTGGCATGATTTCAAAATAGGGATTTCCTTTGCGTAGTTGGGCACGACCTGATAGCCATTGGTCTATCGGATTACGGAGTAACAAAATATGGATTCCGGGAAAGGTTTGTCGTAACCACCGGATTCGTCCTAGTGACCGGCAAAAATTGAAAACGGGACGTCGATGACTCTGATAACTAACATGCATAAGCATGGCCAAATAGGCAGCTTGATCCCAAAGGCACTCTTGCTCATTGCGAAAGTAGTTCTTAATGGTAAAATTTGGGTTAAAACCTTGTACTCCTGTAGAAATCAAAGAACCATATTCAGAAAAATATGAGGTCGTGACTACTGGATGGTGGGAATCCCAATTGGACGGCTGAAATGACGGTAACATATCATGAGTAATATGAACCAAAACTTCATTAAATGGTTCATAAAATGGCATGCAATCACCCTGCAAACGAAACTTACTCCATATATAGGTGCTACCTGTTCGCCAACCGCTATGCACAAATATTGGCTTATTCATGTATAAATTCTCCATTGGTTAATGTAATTTCCTACTAATTAAGATAATTCCTATTAAGATTATAAGAAACTTTGTCTGAATATGCTACGTTCTAATAAAATTTAACAATTTCGCCTGAGGCGATGTTGGCATAAACTTGCGGGTCATGTGGGTCTGACACTATTGTCGGCTTCCGTCATGGAACTGTTCGGCTACGGCGTTGGTGAGGTCACGATGATCATCGCACACAGCTGATACCATCCCGTGGACCCCCTGGTCTCTCAAGTGAAGACGGTCGTCCATAGCCATGGGACCATCCTCCTGCGAATTTGATTGTTTGATCGCTTTCAAATTTACAAGGGGACTCCCCAATGGATTGTGAACTTTTTAAGTTTTTTTACATACAAGACTGACTCGACTCCCACGACCTGACACGTAATTTTATCACCAAAATTCGCGACTAAAATTTGCAATAGGTAATTTCGCAGGATTATATTGGTTTTGAGAATAAAGGTGGCGTTGCGCCTTTAGTTCTCAGTCTAAGGGAATAGACGCTAAGCGAGGAAGTAGGCGACTGACATGGATGTCTTTTGGGATGGACCATTTTTTCGTGCGGCAAGTTTTGATCACGTGAATCGCGCGTTATCTCGATCCCTGGCCGCTCGAAATATTAATGTGGTTGTTCATTCATGGGACGCTGTGCCCAATCCAGTTCCGGAAGATTGGAAATGGTTTTTAGCGCACCGAGCCGGATTTAAAACGGTAGACGCGCACGTCCGCCATGGATGGCCACCAACCTTTTCTTCTCGCATGGGTCCCTTTTTTCTATTGCAACATTGGGAAGCCGGTGCCGTTCCCAAAAGCTGGATCAATCCGATTCGTCGGTATGTTCGTCGCGTTTTGGTTGTCAGTGAGGCTGTTCGTGACATGTTTGTTGCGGGAGGCATCCCGGGCGAGATGATAAGCGTTATTCCCTTAGGTATCAATCCCGATCATTTCTATGCGGGTGGTCCACGATGCGAACGGTGGGATCGTTATGCAACGCGCTTTCTGTTCGTTGGTGGATTAATCTCGCGTAAAGGTATAGACATTTTGTTGAGTGCTTATCAAAAAGCTTTTGACGCGGATAACTCGGTAATTTTAATTATTAAAGCAGTGGGAAGTCAATTCGCCTACGATGATGCCTCTATTCTAGATGCCCTTGAGGCCTTTCGCTCCGATCCGAAAAATCCGGCTATTGATTGGATCACTGATAATTTGACTGAAGAGGCAATGGCCTCATTATATCGGTCGGCATCCGTTTTGGTTCACCCATACCGCGGCGAAGGATTTGGTCTCCCACTCTTGGAAGCTATGGCTTGCGGTATTCCAATTATCGTTAGCGATTTCGGCCCGGCTAGGGAGTTCGTGCCGCGTGAGAATGCTTTGTGGATTTCAGGAAACGTTCGGTACTTTACACCTGAATCGTATGAAAGCCAAGGACCAGGCTGGTATTTCGAACCTAATGAAGACCACTTGGTAACTTTACTAAGGCAGGCCACTGAAAATCTACCTGTTGTTCATTCGGTTGCCGAATGGAGACAAGCATGGTCATGGGACCACGCAGCGGAAGAACTTGAGGCTATTTTGAAGAGCGAAGTTATGCCACGGGAAGGAACGAGGAGAGTCTATCCTGAGAGAGCCGTTCTGTTGCGTGCTCCCGGTCGAAGCCCTTCCGGGTACGGACAAGCGACGCGATTATGGCTTAAGGCTTTTCAACATCATGATGTGGCTGTCCGGTTGCTTGACATTGATGATCCTGTCGTATATGCAGGGCACGAAGGCATTGATGTGGCCGCATGGGAGGACGTTGTCGTACGCTCTGGTACGCCCGCAGTGCAATTTGCCCCTGGTTTTGCTCTGCAATCCGACTATCGTGGTCCAAATATTGTATATACGATGTGGGAAACAGACGAATGGCCACAAACTTGGAAATTGCAATTGGATCAGGCAGATCATGTGATTGTGCCATCGACATGGGACTATGAAAAAGCCCTCCGAATAGGCGTTGCGTCGGAGCATTTAAGCGTTGTTCCTCTGCCACTTGACACGGATAGATTCCATCCCGATGGACCGAAACTCTGGCCAATGGACCATCGTTTTCGTTTCTTAAGCGTTTTCGATTGGCAAACGCGAAAGGGATGGGATATATTGCTTCGGGCGTGGGCACAAGCTTTTCGGTCTACTGATCCCGTTGTTCTCATTTTAAAGGTTACGAAAATTGCTACAGCCTCCCAAGCACAACAAGAGCAGTGGAGAGCTCTGCGCAAAGACCTGTCAAATACGGCTCCCGTCGTACTTTTAGATTCTGTTGTCTCAGCGACTGAGATGGCTGCGTTGTACCGTTCGGTTCACGCGTTTGTACTACCCACACGAGGAGAAGGATGGGGATTGCCCATTTTAGAAGCTATGGCGAGTGGTCTGCCAGTCATTGCAACTGATTGGTCGGGATCCTCTGTGTTTATGAATCGTAAAAACAGTTTACCATTAGCCATAGACGGGCTTGAACCCGTTCCTGATTCCGAACCTTTTTCATTATTTCGCGGTCAACAGTGGGCGAAGCCATCTCTCGAGGACCTTATTGAGAAATTACGTTGGGTTTTTGGTCATTATCAAAGTTTAGATGCCCTGCGGAATGAGGCTCGGCGTACAGCTGAGGATTATCATCCCGACCGTGTGGCATCAGCACTTTTGTCAGTGTTAGAGCCCTTTTGGGCATGACGCTGATGGGGCGGAAAATCCGCCCGACCTCAACTCAGGATGAGAGAGGTCAATACTTAACCTTCAAGGAGGAAACCTTCAATGTACGTCAACACTAATATTACCGCGTTGTTTGCTGAAAACGCCTACTCTAACACGCTTGCTAAAGTGAACCAACTGTCCAATGAAATGTCTACGGGGCTTCAGATTAATTCGCCAGCAGACAATCCCGCAGGATTAGCTATTGCTAATATTATGCAGGGAGAGCTGAATGGACTCACTCAGGCCTCAGCAAACGTATCTCAAGCAACCAATTTGGTGCAAACGGCTGTGGGTGGTGTCAACAACGATATGCAAATTCTGCAACAATTGCAGTCCCTAGCCACACAAGCGGCTCAAAACACGAATTCATCGTCTCAGTTGCAGGCTATTCAGCAAGAAATAAATTCACTTGTCAACGTTGTAAACCAGAGCGCTCAAACTACCAATTACAATAACCTTAAAGTACTTAGCGGCGATTACGGAGCTTCTGTTACGAATGGAACAGGAGTCGGAACCGGGGCTACTATTAGTGCGGTCTACCTTGGAGCAGATTCAGGAAGTGCGTTTACACAGAATGTCAAGAATGCACAATTTACAGTTTCGGTGCAGGCACTTAATACTACTACAGGAGAAGATCAGGCTACCATTCAGGGTACAATGGTCGTTAACGGTGTAACTGTTACGATCCAACCTACCACAGTGACTGTTACTACCGGTGCAACTAGTGGGACCGTGGATATCCAATTCAATAACCTGTCAGGAAGTAATGGTTCAGTATCTGTTGCTCCATTTTCGATGATTATGACCGTCAACCAGGCATCGGTGTCCACTACCGCCACGTCTGGTACGGTTACCATAGACCCACCAACAGATAAAAGTACGCTGTCGTTCCAAGTAGGGCCATCTCAAAGCAGTGCTGACATCGTAAATGCCAATTTCGCAGCAGTAGATGCGAATTCTTTAGGTATTGGAAACCTAAACGTTACCACTTCTACGCAAGCACAATATGCTATTACCCAGGTGCAACACGCTATATCTTCCTTGTCGGCATTACAAGGTTACACGGGTTCCTTGCTCAATCAGTTCCAATATACTGCCAGCAACCTGCAGTCGGAAAATACGAATCTTACGCAGTCAAGGGCAACGATTATGGATGCCAATATGCCAGCTGTCTCTTCGGAGTTCGTGAAGGAACAAACCTTGTTGCAATCGAACCTGGCAGCGCTTCAAAGTGCTAATCAGTTGCCATCCCTGATCCTAAAATTACTCGGATAATGTGAATGGAGTAAGGCATGGCCTTTAAGAGGCTGTGCCTTACTTACCAATGCCAGACAACTTTAGATTAGGAGGCATGCGTTTGATGAGTACGAATCCTTTACTGACCTTGAGTCCGAGTCAAATTTGGGGTAATCAAGCCAACAACCCCATAAGTTCCCTGATGCTGACGTATTCGCCGAATGTCATCGAAAGTCTAGCTTTGGCCCCCATATCGCTACAAGAAAAGCAACTTAACCAGACTCTCTCCCAAGTGCAGGCTGCCAGTAGCGCATGGAGCCAACTTCAGGCGGACGCAAGTGCTGTCATGAGCCAGTTGACCACATTAAGTAGTGGATTGCCGTTTGACGCTCAAAGTGCGAGTAGTAGTTCACCGAGTGTGGCTACCGCTGCTGCTAGCTCCGAGGCCGCGTCGGGCAGTTTCGGGTTGACGGTGAACCAATTGGCTCAAGCTGAGGTCGACCATAGCGCGGTGTTCAGTTCAGCGACACAAGCTGCAAATATCAGCGGAACCTTCACCATTGCACTAGGACCAACATCCGGAACATCCCCGACTACTACCAGCGCGTCGGTAACGATAACGTCGGGTATGACCTTAGAACAGATAGCGTCCGCGATAAATTCGTCAGCCGGACAGTACGTGAAGGCTGCTGTGCAGGATACCGCAAACGGCTATCAGTTGGTCGTTCAAGCCAATCAACCGAATCAGTTCATTTATTACGGAGAAAGTAGCAGCACCTCTATTCTTAATAATGGAAGCGGCGAACTAGGTCTTGTAAATGCGTCGTCAGGAGGTACTGTTATCAGCAGCGGTACAAGTAATAACAATACGGAGGCTGTAGCCCAGCCGGCAGAGTACACGCTTGGCAACACTACTTTGCAAGCTAACAGTAATACGATCTCCAACATTGTCCCTGGCGTTACGGCGCAACTCCTAAGCGTTGGGACGACTACCATTACTGTGGGGCCAAACGTTTCCCAAATGGAATCATCGATAACAAAGTTCCAAAAGGATTGGAATCAATTGGTTCAAGATGTCAATACGCTGACACTCCCTGTCAATGCTGGACCTCCTGAGTCTTCGTCATCTAGTTCGAGCTCCTCATCATCCTATAAATCAAACTCGCATCAGGTGATTTCTTCGCCCCAGCCCTTAGCGTTCGTGCAGCAGGCTCAGACGGCTCTTGGGGAAACTGTCGCGCAAACGGCTGCCGGACCATTAACTATGGCAGATGTGGGATTGCAATGGAACTATAGCGCACAAGATGGTACATTGTCGTGGGATCCTAATGGTTCAAGTCAAATTTCTGCTAACCTCAGCACGTTGTTGACGACACACCCGCATTCTGTAGCATCTTACTTCCAAAAATTATCGAAAAAACTGATGCCTATTCTTCAGGTTTTTGCGCAAGGATCAACAAGCGTGTCGCAAACCGCGCAAAGTTCATTGGAAACTGAGATAAACAGTCTGACCCTTCAAAAGCAAAATCTTGCGGCAGAAGCTCAGAGCGTAGCTAAAACGGCCCGGCAGGAATATCTCGCCATGGCTAACTCGATAACTGGAGCTCTGGGAGTTTATAATTACTTCCAAAATGTTGTGTTAGGTGGACCGTCGTCATCAGGAGGAGGATTTGCCACGTAAGGAGCGAAATCGGGATGAGAATGGCTGAAAACCCCTATTACAATATGCATCTACAAACTTTGAGTCCCGGGGGCATGCTCGAAGAGTTATGGCGGTATGGACGGAGGCACTGTGTGGGCGCCCAAGAAGCATTGAGCGCCCAGCGATGGGATGCGTTGGCTCACCATGCCAGCGCATTGCAAGAACTATGGGCGGGATTGCATGATACGGTCAATTCCGAGGCTCCTGGTACCCAGACTCTTCGAGGGCTTTACTTTGGCCTATGGCGTTTGGCACTGCGTGTTGCAGTAGAGCACGACGCCGACGCGTTACATCTGATGCAAACCACGATGGATATTCTTGAACCGCTGACGAAAGGACGTACTCTTTTAGATGAAAGACCTGCAACAGAACAAACGTACTAGGGACGGTATGGGGCAATTGACTCTGGCTATGATTGTTCGTGATGAAGCCCGATGGTTACCTTCGTGTCTGCAATCTGTCAAGGGAATTGTTGATGAAATGGTCGTGGTGGATACGGGTTCTCGTGATGATACGCCAAGAATTGCGCGGCAATTTGGAGCGCGTGTCATAGAAATACCGTGGCGTCATGATTTTGCGCGAGCCCGAAACGTTGCTCTTGATTACGTGAAAACGCCGTGGGTATTAGTTTTGGATGCGGACGAGCAACTGCACCCCGATGATGCCCCTCTTATCCGCGCGGCATTGCAGACTGACAAGTTTCACGCCTATGATTTATGGCAAGTATCTTTGCTGTCTGATGCTCAAGATGTAGCTTGGGCCCGGGTTACTCGACTCTTTCGGCAATTGCCTGGTATTCGCTACGAAGGCCGAATTCATGAACAGGTTGCTGGTAGCGTTGTCCGCCATGGTTATCAATTGGCATCGTTGGATGCGCGATTGTGGCATTTTGGTTACTTACGCGATATATGGACGGAAAAGGCCAAGGCCGACAGAAATTATAATCTTCTTAAAAGGGCAGTACGAGAAGAACCGGGCAATGGGTATCTCTGGTGGCAACTAGCCCAGAGTGCTATTTCACTTGAAGCGTGGCACATGGTGCAAGAAGCCACCAAAAAGGCATTGGATTCGGGCACTCTTCCGGACTCTCTAGTGCCGGTGGCTTGGTTGACTTTAGGGAAGGGAGCAGCGGGCCAAGGAGTGTGGGCAGTAGCGGCAGCAGCTTTTTCACGGGCTGAACAAACCGCTTCGCCACACCCGTTTGCTGATGCGGTGTTCTATCGAGGAGAGGTTCATCGTGCTAACCGAGCTTGGGCGGCTGCTGAACAGTCATTTTCACAGGCCTTATCTATCGGCGATACAACGCCCATCCCTTTGCATGAGCAAGGAACGGGATCATACCGGGCTTGGCATGGATTGGCATCCACGTTTTGGGCTCGAGGAGAGAATGGTCGGGCAGCGGCAACTGCCCTTGTTGCTTATCGCCATTATCCGGCATATCGTCCTCTATGGTTACTGATTCGTCAAATTTTCGGGAATTATACCCCTCATGAATTTGCGGAAGTAATCCCTAATCTGGCAGCGGATCTTCCCGGATTAGTGAGAAGTCAGGCATGGTTCCCTGGCGATTTGGTTGATCAAGAAATTGCTCTCGGATGGGAGAACAGGAAGGTTCTCCCATAGGAGGTTGAATCATACCAATCTACAAGATTTTAAAGAAATTTTCTTAGCCAAATTTCGTCGATTGGTTCATTGTCAAGCCAGTACTGGCGGGGGAGTCTAGCTTCCTCAGTGTAGCCTAAGCGTTGATAAAATCGGAGAGCGGTGTCATTTATAGCCAGAACAGCAATACTAATTTTTCGGATGCCTTGAATACGCGCCCAGTGCTCGGCACGTTCAACCAAGGGCTGTCCAATTCCTCTGCCGCGCCATGCGGGAAGAAGGGCCATTCCGAAAGTTGCTGTGAATTGGCTTTTCCGAAACGTGCCGCGCACTATTTCTAACGATCCAACAACCCCGACTGCTGGTACTTCTGCTACTAAAAGTAAGTAGTTCTTTCCCATGTGCCGTATGGTTTGTTTTTGATCTTCAACGCTTCGAGTTACCGTGTCATGTAGCATGTAGGTTTGTTCTCGTCCTACGATATCCATTTGGACTAGAATGCTTTCCGTATCATCTGGAGTGGCTTGTCGGACAATAAAAGGCTCACCTCTCCGATCTTTAATATTCAATGGATCCATGGTATTTTGAACTCCTTCCTAACCTAATTTCAGAGCCACTACGACCTTCTCGATATGGGTAACCATAGGGTAAAACTAGTGAAAATACTGGTCGATTATGCAACCCTGCATAAATGTACTGCGTTTTGGCTTTTGTGTACAAATTTTAATGGACCATTGTCAGTCATATCAAAGAAATGGCTATAAGTTGGGAACGTGATCCTCCCTTTTTACGGGAGGATCACGTTCCCAAGCGACTTGCTGGTAAACAGTCAGGAAGATAGAGTATTTTGTCCTTCGCGGTTTTCGTTGAGGGTTTGGTGCCGACCGTTGGCAACTATCAGTTTCGGCTGGTAACCTTGCGCTGTAACACTTTTTTTATCAATCAAGGGTTTCTTTTGCACAGTTTCCAACAGAACTGCCCGAAGAATTCCAAGAATCCGGGCTTTTCGATATAGACCTAACCGTTCAGTCATCAACTGGGAAATACTAATACTGCCAGTCTGGGATAGAACATAGCACTAAGCTCCTTTGGTGAAAATATGGTTGCGCGTGAGGGAAAGGTCTGATTCGGATTAAACATTGAAACGTCTTAATCGTGGCCTTCGTCGATTAAGTGGCGAGTACTGCATATTGTGGTGTGATTTACCAGGGAGATCGGAAAGTCGTTACCAGGTGGATCGGAAATCTTGCCCGTCGCGTCCGGAAATTCTTGACCCTTCCCACAGGATTACTCCGTTACGTTTGATGTATCGCGTTCGGCTGGGCTTGACAAGACTTTGCGCATAGATTCGCCTTGAATGCTCACGCGATAGGCCCCATGAATGAGCCGATCGCGAATCGCTGCGTGGGCTCTGAAACAGGGCATGCCACGGATCTATGGGGACTTGGCTTGCCATGGCGATCCCCTTGGCTTGATGGCGGTCATCCACGATTTCAAACAAATCCTGACTTTCGACCAACGTGAGCGTGGTCAAGCCCCAATCATCCCCGGGCAAGAGGTCCCAGCGGGCCGCCGTAATCTCACGCGTGTTCAGAATATCGGTGTGCAGAGCCCGCTCTACCGCCTGTTCTCATATCGCCGGGGCAAACAGATCCTGTAATCGAATCAAGCCCTGTAATCGCGGATACATTTGTTCCGGAACCGGCGCGCTGTCAAAGCGTGTTGAAGAGCTGGGTCCACGTCGGCCCAATGCGTCGAGCCTGCTGCAGAAAAGCTTCGGGAGACCATCCGTGGGCCTTGCTTGATGATTCGGCGGCATATGGTCACGCAGGGTCTGGTAGGTTCCGGGTCGTTCGGCCCGGGGATGAATGGCCACTCGCTGGTGATCCGTAAGCGTCAAACCATTCCCGCTGTCAAGGTGGGAATGGTTTGATGCTTACCTTAATACAGCACTTCAAGACGTCAGACCCCTACAAAGGCCTGACGTTTTTTGAATCCATACGGGTTTTTAGAAATCAGGCATGCTGAAATGAGAAAAACGGACGTAGGGTGAGTCGGGTTCATAGGCCATGATGGGGGAAAATAAGTTTAGTGCGGTCATGGACAGGTTTCGTTGTTTTTTATTGTCAAACTTATGACCGGGAGAAGTGGTGAAAAGGATGCGATTAAAACCCCTAAAACCGTCTCAGATACTCATCATCGCTTTTATCGACCAACTGGCCATAACCATGTCTCAGCAAGGGCTGTCTATCTTAAGTGAGGCCTTTAAAAACTATGCGCACTTAGGCGTTACCCAAATGGGTATTTTATTTGCGACAGTGGCTTTGGGTGCTGTGGTCGGGATGATTCCGGCCGGTTTAGCCCTAGACCGCTATGGGGTGAAAACCATTGCGTTCGTATCTGGTGCATCCATTTTAATCATTATGCTCCTTTTAGCCGCGTTGTTGCCGAAGACATTTGTTCCATTGATTGTGCTCTTGGCCCTTGTGGGATTTTTTCTGCCTGCTTTGTTCTTAACGGGTGCGACCGCTATCACAAAAATGTACGCCGGATCGCCAAATGAAGGGATGGCGATTGGCCTTCGGCAAGCAGCGACGCCGCTTGGAGGGATTCTTGCCGCGAGTTTGTTTCCTTTGTTGGTCAAAAGCTGGAGCCTTCAGCTTGTTCTTGTGCTGATTGCCTTAAGTGCCGGTGGCTGGACCATGTTATTTGGTGGGGTCCTTAAAGCCCCTTCTAAGCGCGCTAAACAGCCTGCCAGGTCGGCGGCGCACTCCATGAATGTCCCTCAACTCAAACGCCAGCTAATTTTTTTGAAAAATCCCTTGCTCGTGAGTTTCTTGCTCTCTCCTGGTCAATATGCTTTATTAACTTATGCCATTTTGGATTTGCATGACCGCTGGCATATTCATATGACGATTGCCGGTCCCATTATTGCCTTAGCCTTACTCGGTGGTTTTATTGCCCGAATATATTTGGGCAAACTGAGTGACCATGGTATCGCGATTCCGAGGCTTTTGATGTGGACAGCGGCTTTAGGTTTGCTGTCTTTGATACTCTGGGCCCTTGTGCCCTCCGTCACCCCGGAGTGGATGTTGCTTTTCATTTTTATAGGATTAGGCGCGGGATTGGATGGATGGAATGCCCTACTCACTAATTGGGTTGCCCAGATAACCACGGAGAAGGAACGGGGTATGGCACTGGGCCTTATCGGGATGAGCGGTTTTATTGGCATCGTGTTGTTTCTCCCTCTGTTCGGTCTGATGATCCGCATTTTCTCATCATATCGTCCAGCATGGCTCTTATTAGCCCTCATTTATTTTCTCGGCATTGGGGTGATACGCCAGTCAGTCTCTAAGACTGTGGAGATCCATCCCTAAGACCATGAGCTACCCCGATTCAAATAATGAGCCCATCGCCTGAAGGTGATGGAAACGACACAGGAAATGCCAACATGTCATGGAAAATCGGTTAGGATAGAAGATGAAATACCAAGATAGTGTAATCGACTTAATCATTTTGAGAAAACAGAAGGAGTTGATCACAGGACATATGAGCACACTCCTTCTGTTGTTTTGGAATTTTCTTTGGGTGGGAGCTCTCGGTTTTGGTGGTGGGTTTGGCATGATCCCCTTGATGAAATCCATCAGCTTATCCCATCACTGGGTTTCCCTTGAGACATTTGATCAAGCCATCGCGATGGGACAGGTGACTCCGGGACCTGTGGCGATTAGTGCTACTTTTATTGGTGAACGTGTTATGGGACCTTTGGGAGCCTGAGTGGCCACTTTGGGGGTTTTTGCGCCGTCACAAATTTTTATCGCTTTGCTGACCCATTGGTATGAACGATTCAAATCCGTGGCTGCGATAAAAAATGTGATGGTGATGACTTTAGCGGCGGTGACGGGTTTGATCGCTGGGGTCAGTGTGACCCTCGGCATTTCCCTTATTCACACGGTATTGGGTGCGCTTTTGGCCGTTGTGGTGGCGATCTTAGCATTACGGGTGAAAAAGATTCCCTATTGGGCCTTTATTTTAGGAGCGGCACTATTTGGGACAATTAGGTTAAAACCTTAACGGTTTTAGAGAGGACGTCAGATGGCGATGATAGAGAAATCGACCTCATCAAGTCCTGTAACCCTGTGGGAACTGATGAAAATCTATACCAAGATTGGGATCTTAGGGTTTGGTGGCGGTTTTGCAGTATTAGCCTTTATTCGGGCTCAAATTGTTACGCAAAAAGGATGGCTGACTCAGACCCAATTTGACCATGTGGTGGAAATGTCCGCTTTTGCCCCCGGTCCCACAACGACTAATGTTTTAGCGGCAATCTCCTATAGACTTCTCGGGTGGCGTGGCATCGTTTTGGGCAGTATTGCGGCCCTATGGCCGTCTTTTCTACTGATTCTCGTGTTGGCGAAGTTGACGGATGTCTTGCATAGTGTCTGGGTAACCGGCGCATTAAGGGGAATGGAGGTCGCGGTTGTTGGACTCTTAGTCGATGTCGTCTGGACTTTATGGAAGGATGTGCCTCACCGTATTGCTACTGGCGTTGTCGCCATTTTTGCCTTGGTTCTGACCATCATCGGCGTCAATCCCGTCGTAATCGTTTTTGCTGCAGCCCTCTTTGGTCTTCTTGAATATCTTATCCGCCTTAAATCCTCTCAGCCTGGTCATAAGGCAGGTTCCAGAGGCTCTGATTGATATCGCAGAGAAAAAGAACTGAGATGCGCAGCCATACGATTGCCAAGACTTTGTTGTGAGCGCTGTGTTGGGAGAGATTAACTCACGTAGTGATGGTACTACGGCATTGTAATAACATGCCTTTATGGATGCCTGCCACTAGCGTTGTTGCGGCGAACAAGCCTGAACTTCTAATTTCCTCGGAGTACCCCTTAATAGTCAAACCATAATTTGACTTATGATTCCTTCTTTATACATAACGGTTCTAGAGTTCCACATCTCGCAATAAGGCATAGTTTATAATAGTCATGGTCTGCACCAATATATAATAGTCCAATAGCCCGGACAAACCTTGCTTCTTTCGACGATTGTGGTCCTTAACGAAGCGATTTCAGTCTCGAAGTCCTAATTGGTCCATGTTTTGCAAATATTCATGTCAGAATTCATCAGAATAATTATCGCCGAGGAGGTCCGTATGTTGTGTCAGTCGGAGTGCCTTGCATTTTTCCACACAAATAATTTTCATGGTCACCTAGGCTGCGGTGTGAAACGGCCTTTCCACCATCCTAATTCTACGAAAGCAGGTACACGAATCGTGTTCCGCACCAAATGATTGAGCTGCTCTTGCGCACGTGGTGAATGACACGTGCGCAAGAGGACATTGCATCAAGGAAGAGGAGTTAGAAAATCTTATTTATTATTTTTCTAATTTGAGATCGCTAATATAGACTAGGGATCGCTCAGTGTGTGATAATAATAACAACAGAGCCCACCACGCCTCTCACTATTACAGTGAAGCGGACCAGGGTGGGACTTTTTAATTTATGATTTAGGTGAATCAATCATGTCGCAACCAAGTGATGTAGAGGAACCTGCTATCGTTAAAAATGCAAAGTCTTTTGAAGAACAATTGGAAATTCTACGCAATCGAGGGCTTGTCATTTCAGATACCGAACAAGCTTTAGAAATTTTGACGCGAATAAAATATTATCGGTTAACCGGATATGCTTTGTTCTTTATGGATAATACCCGGCAACGATTTCGTGATAGCACTACCTTTGATCAAATCATCAAACTTGCTGATTTTGATCAAAAGTTTCGAAGTCTCTTAACAGGGATTTTGGAACCTATAGAAATAGCCTTTCGCACACGTATTGCCTATGAATTAGCCCACCGATACGGACCATTAGGCTACAAGAATCCTGACAACTTCACCTCGCGAACTTACCATGATGAATTCATAAAAGTATTTACTGGGGTTTTTATATTACGTGAGCTCTATCCAAATCGCCAGGATTGGAAGAATTTTTTAATTCATTTAGAAGCCTTATTGTCAGAGTATGAATCCATTATCGATCTCGATAAGATTGGATTTCCTCCAGACTGGCAAAGTTTGTTGTAGTGCAACTAATTGTTCTTCAGACTTTCTTATGATATTAGGTGGTTTTCATGACAATCCATTGGTTATCCGAATAGCCGACATGCTTCCACCATGAGGGTAATTCAGAAATCAATCGTGTCGGTCCAGGCCAGTTGGGGACGTCATCAAAGACAATAATCCCCCCTTCTTTTACGTAACCGCTCCAGAGTTCGAAATCCCGGCGTACAGCATAGTATTCGTGATCAGCATCAATAAATAATAATCCAATAGGTTGGTCAATTGGCCACGCCTTGGCCCCTTCGGCGGTTGTCATTCTTAAGGGAACAATCCAGTCCCGAAGACCTAATAGGTCCATATTGTGTAAAAATTCTTGGTAGAGTTGATCGGGACCATAATGGGCGAGAAGTTCGGTATGTTCTTTTTCACTCGGAGTGCCTTGCCAGGTATCGACGCAAATGACTTTTCCAACGGATTGCTGATCGGCTAAGGCTGCGGCCATCCATGCAGTGGACCGCCCTTTCCATGACCCTAACTCCACAACAACAGGTACGGGAATTTTATTCTGGACCAAATGATACAAAGTTATGCCAGCAACAGGAGAGCACCATCCTTGAATGGGTTCAATTTGTTTTTGCCAATACTGAAGTCGTTGCTGAATCTCAGGAGGCAATTCATGAAAATTCATGGATTAACCGTTCTTTTTTGAAAATTTCCTATCGCATTTTCCAGAAATAATGCTAGCATACAATCATTAATTTCCCTGCAAAATTAGCGATTAATCTAGGAAAATCGTGCGGTGCGAGAAAACTCAAACCGAGGTGCCGTTTCGACTTGAGCCACGGTCAGATTGAAATCCTCCGAAATCTGATGAGGGGAACTTTTTGCTTTAAAATGTTCCCGAATAATTTCCGGCTGGACGCTTTTCCCGGAGATGATCGGCCATTCAAATCTAACGCGGGGCGAGAACTACGCCTCCTGGTGGCCTCATAATCAATGTCCTTCAAAAACGGGCCAAACACCTCGGCCTAGGCTTGTTTCCCACGCTCCCGTCCTACCTCGACCAATACGTCCTGACGCGAGACAAAAATCTCGCGGCCTCCGACCTTTAAGGGGCAACGAGACGAAAGGCCGCTCTACCTGACAATTGTTGACAATTCTTGTGGATGCGTTGAATCAACTGCAGTGAAAAGCCCTCTTTTCTCAACTCTCCTACCACAATAACCTCGATCAAGTCCCAAAACGATACCCCATTGAGCGAACTGAAGGACGACACGGGAGGACGGAAGACCACAGCGTCTTCTGTCTTTCCATTACGATAACCGACAAGCCATCGCTTGGCAGTGCCGACTTGTACATTGGCGAGCCGAGTGGCACAGTAAAAAGCGTCTTCACAAAGGCGGACACGATTTTCCTCGGTTTAATAGAATCGTATGATTTTGTGTGCATAGAAAACATAACAACGTGGAGCATCGCAAGCACATTATGATTGATTATATTTTTCGAGATGAAAAATAGGTGGCCGTTGAGACGGTCTTTAGACACCGACATTTGGCGGCCATGATGGGATAGACGTGGACGATGCCGGAGCAAAATGCTGATCAGGTTTTTGCCATTATCTGGGTTCTTTCACATTGTGGTCAATCCGCGATTCCT
This sequence comes from Sulfobacillus thermosulfidooxidans, assembly GCF_001280565.1. Classification (NCBI taxonomy): domain Bacteria; kingdom Bacillati; phylum Bacillota; class Clostridia; order Eubacteriales; family Clostridiales Family XVII. Incertae Sedis; genus Sulfobacillus; species Sulfobacillus thermosulfidooxidans. The sequence goes on from NZ_LGRO01000001.1 coordinate 2,456,432, forward strand.
TATCGGTTGACGTTACTCGGAGGGTGAGGGCGAGCGCAAATAGGCACTCTGAAATATCCGGTATTGTCGTCGAATAATTACATGGAAAAGAAACAAAAACCGAACCATAGGACGATTAAGGGGACGTAAAGCAAATTCATGTCGTTATCGTGTCGTTGTTGTTGACCTTTTTTGCAGAGTCCGGTAATGTTTGGCTAGTGTGAATTGAGGGACGTTTTTCTGTCTGAGATCGACATAGTATGTCCAGGTGCCGCGTCACGCTGGGGTGCCGGAAACTCCGATATGCACGGAATGAGTACCGAGATCGACGATCTGCAGTGTTCAATGGTGTACTTCGACAAGACCCTTTGTCATTAAACACTGCACGGTGGCTGGAGGAAATTTGTATGAGTTGGATGGACGGAATTCCATTATGGGACCATCATTGTCATGCGTTAATCGACCCCAGCTTAGCTGGGGATATGGAACTGTTTGCTTATGCGTTAACCGAGGCGCCACGTTCGTATCCCTTGAAAGATATCCAACAAACCGTCACCTATTGGCAAGCATTGAGCATTGCGGCGCAAGAATTAGGGACCCGCTGTGATGCCAAGGAGATAGAAATGTCTTTGCGCCAAACGGATTTTGGATCCTATTCCCGCTCTTTGTTTCACAAAGCAGGATATGAGCGCCTGTTGATTGACACCGGATTTACGCCGCAAGGCGGCTGGCCCTTATCCGAGCTAGAAAGTGTCTTGGCGATACCGATTATGAAGATTTTACGGCTAGAAACCACGGCCCAGGAACTGTTGTATCAATTTGCCGATGTGCGAGATTGGATTTTGGCGGTAAAGGACCGTGTGAAACACGCCCGGAGCCAGGGCTATGTAGGAATGAAATCGATTATAGCGTACCGTTCAGGTTTAGAGGTTTATCCTGTCCATTCAGAAGATGCGCAGGCGGCCTTTGCTGAGATGAAAAAGCAAGGCCAAACGCGGTTGACCGATCCGCGTTTACTCAACTATCTATTATGGGAATTGGCCCCGGTATTCATTGAAGAAGCTTTGCCTCTTCAGTTTCATACCGGCCTTGGTGATCCTGATACCAATTTGTATAAGGGCAATCCCTTGTTATTGCGAGATTTCCTCGAAACCTTTATTCCCCAAGGACTGCAAGTGACGTTGCTTCATACTTATCCCTATCACCGCGAAGCCGGATTCTTGGCGTCTGTCTATCCTAACGTTTATTTTGATGTGTCCTTAGCGCTGCCATTGGCAGCGAGTGGGGCCAAACGCATTGTGGCCGAAGCCTTGGAATTGGCTCCGGCCACTCGCGTGCTGTTTGCTTCCGATTCTCATACTCGTCCGGAAAGTTTCTATTTATCCGCAACGCTTTGGAAACAGGGATTAGAAGCCTATTGCGATAGGATTACCCAAGACCATCATATTTTGCCTGAAGTGGCTGAACGTTGGATGAACCTGATTGCCTGGGAAAATTGTCGCCGCGTCTATCAACTTTAATAGCGAAACCTGTGCCATGCGGCAATCTCTTCCGGAGATTTGTTCTGATAAAAAGCGACTTCGGAATGTTTGACGGCTAAGTAGCTTTGCATGAGCAATTCCCCCATGGCATCGTGCAACACGGCATTTTGCGCTAAATGACTCAGTGCTTGATCTAATGATGAAGGTAAGCGGATAATCCCCCGGATTTCCCGTTCATCCGCGGGAATATCATCAGGATTACTGAGGACGGGATCTTTGGGATCAAGCTTCTTGGTAATACCATCAAGACCGGCGGCGATAAGTCCGCCTAAAGCTAAGTAGGGATTACTACTTAAATCTGCCGGTTTAAACTCCACATTCACGCTTTGTTGTTCTTGCGATTTAATCGGGGAAGCGATGCGTAAGGGCGCTTCCCGGTTATCCGGGCCCCAACAGGCGTAACTAGAACTCCAGGCATTAGGCACAAGACGCTGGTATGAATTGACACTCGGCGTCGTCAGCGCCAGTAAAGCGGGCAGATGGTGAAGAATGCCAGCCATGAACTGATAACCCATCGTGCTGAGTCGGTAGGGATCACGTGCGTCGTAAAACAGATTATTCCCTTCATCATCGAGGGCACTAAAGTGAATATGTCCTCCGTTTCCAGCTTGATCTAACCACGGTTTGGGGGCAAAGGACACTTGAAGTCCGTGACGTTTAGCGATGGCGCGGATAGTTTCTCGAATATAGAGTTGTTGACTGGCGGCCTCCATGATGGGGCGGTGGCGGACGGAAATTTCGTGTTGACCATGCGCGAGCTCTGGATAATATTGCTCCAGAATAATCCCTTGCTGTTCGAGGTTCGTGGCGAGATCATCCAGAAAATCTTGGGAAATTAACATGCCTTGCGACGAGAAACATAACGTCTCATCCCATGGTTTCCCATCTTGGACGAGACTAAATTCGTTTTCAATACTGGCTTGGATCGTGATCCCCATAGCCTTCGCTTGTTGATCCATGCGTGCTAGAAAATGACGGGGACAGGCGTCCCATGGTTTTCCGTCAAGGGTTGTCATGACGGTGAGGACGGCTCCTGTGTGGGGCGCATACGGCAAGATTTGAAAAGTCGATAAATCAGGGACGAGACGCACTTCCCCGACGGGCCCCATGCCTTCTACCGTTTGCAGTTGATCAAGACTATTCATTGCTTGCATGGCGACGGTAAGTCCAATCCCGCTGGATAATCTGGCGGGAAGGGTGGGAGCATAGGCCGATTTGCCACGAATAATGCCGCCGTTATCGCAATAGAGAAACCGGACAAAGCGAATATCTTGCTCCTGAACTTTCTCAAGCACATCGTCGAGTTCCATAAAGTACTCCTTTTCACTGAGAGTTGTGATCATCTCATTTCATTATGGCGATCTTCTTCGGCAAAAAAATTTGGTATTCCGCCTAAAAATTCTCCCGATACACAAAAAATTTCGGGAATTGTGTCACATTCAGCAGGAAAAATGCCTGGCAATCACGAATTAAAAATGAAATTTACATTCCATTTCTCTTGTTATTCTATCTCACCATATTTTCCCATGCCACAGAGTTGAGACATATTTGTTCTTAAATTTGTTCTTAAGATGATCAGGAGGCGTGATACGTGACATATGAAGACATCAACCGGTTGATTGCGGACAACGATATCGAAGTGATCCGGGTCGTGTTTAATGACATCACCAATGTATCCCGGGCCCGCAACATCCCGGTGAAATATTTTCAGGAAACCGTGATGCAAAAAGGTGTGCAATATCCTTCTGCGATGTTATCGGTCGATACCTCCGCCAACTTTGTCTTAGCGGCGGGCGCAGGATTTGCCGGAGGTTATGGGAGCTGGCTATTAAAAATCGATCCGGAAACCTTCCACATCATCCCTTGGGCGAAAAAGAGTGCGCGGGTGATTGCGGATCTGTACACGTTAGATGAAGTGCCCGTTCCGGTGGCACCCCGGTCAGTCTTGCAGCGCGTCCTTAAGGAATTCGATAAAGAAGGATTGGGTACTTATGGTGCGGCTGAGCTCGAATTTTACATCTTTAAGCAATATGATGAACACGGCTTTGAACCGACGTGGACTGGTCTTCAATGCTATTCCGAAATTAAACAGGGAGAAATTGACGAAATTTTGTATCAAATCGTCAGCGGCCTAGCGGCTGTAGGGATTCACGTCGAAGCCGCTAATACCGAGTATGGCCCAGGGCAATTTGAAATATCGATTAATCCGCAATGGGGTATTGCCCAAGCGGATGTGGCCTTCACTCTCAAGACGGCAATTAAAGAAATGATGGCCCAACGGGGGCTCTTGGCGACTTTTATGACGAAGCCGTTAACAGGGCTCAGTGGCAGTGGCAGTCATTTCCATCATTCGCTCTATCACAAGGCCACCGGTCAAAATGCCTTGTTTGACCCAGAAGGTGACTATGGGCTAAGTGACTTGGCTAAACATTTTATCGCCGGGCAATTGCACCACGCCAAGGCCATATCGGCTTTGGCTAATCCGACCATCAATTCCTATCACCGCTTGCGTCCTTATACTTTTGCACCGAGTAATGTGACGTGGGGCCTGGAAAATCGGATGTGTATGATTCGTATTCCTGGCGCAAGGGGACAAGGAACCCACATTGAGAACCGCTTACCGGGAGCGGACAATAATCCCTATTTGATGATGGCTGCCATGTATGCCGCGGGATTAGATGGCATAAGACGGCAATTGCCGGTACCTCCACCCGTAGAGAATGAAGATGCTTACGCTAAATCGGATGCATCGTCCCTTCCGAAAACTCTTGGGGAGGCTCTTGACGCCTTAAATGAGGATGAGGTGCTAGTTAGTCTGTTAGGGCCTGAATTTGTCCAAGCCTTTACGGCACTCAAAACAAACGAAATTAACCGCTTTATGGATCATGTTTCTGACTGGGAAGTCAAAGAATACCGTGAACTCTTTTAGGAGGAGAGTCGATGAGCTTAGTCGAGGGTGTCGCTGAAGATAAGGCGGTCGGAATAGTTAAAGAGATTTATGAAGAAATGAAGCAGGTTCGGGGATGGAACCGCATTCCCGCTATTTGGCGGGTGATGGCTCTAAAACCCGAATATCTCAAGGTCAACTGGGAGCGCTACAAGAAAATCATGATGCAAGGCCAGATCGACGCCAAGACCAAGGAGATGTTGGCCTTGGCAGTCAGCATGGTGAATGGTTGCAGCTACTGAATTGACAGCCATTCTTTCGCGTTGCGAAAGATGGGAATGACCGATGAGGAATTGGTTGAGTTGGTTTCAGTTATTGACTTTTTTTCGGGGACGAATGCCATGTCGACAGCTTTAAAGATTGCCTTTGAATGGCCATCGCTACCATCACACCCAGATGAATCAGCCCATTGATTCGAACGGCTTCGTTTATTTGGGCCCGCACAAAATTGGGGTGGGTTTAAAGAGGAATCTTGAATATCGATATAAGAAGGGAGCGTTATGCACCGTGAAGTCTGATTTGGATTATGCCAATCAATCCGCTGACCCTAAACAAAGCAGCTATAAAAAAGAATTAGGTTTTTGGACCGTCGTGTTTTTAGCCACGGGCGGCATATTGGGACCTGCCGTTGGGTTCACGCCCGTGTCTGTGCTAGCTTTGGCCGGACCATCTGGCATTTTGTCGTGGATTATTGCTTTTCTCTTAATCATGGCGGTTGCCATGGCTTATGTGGAACTGGGAACCATGTGGCCCAAGGCAGGAGGTGTGGCCTACTATCCTGCCAAAAGTAGTGGGTCCATTGTCGGCGTGATGAATGCTTGGGGGTCTTTTGTGGGTTATGCTTTAGCGGTTCCGTCGATTGTTGTGGCCTTCGTGGAATACTTGAGTTATTGGTTCCCGGGTTTATATAAAGGTGGGACCTTAACCACTACTGGCATCGTTTCCGCCATCGCCGTGACTGTTGTCATCTTTTGGATTAATACTTTGCGTATTCGATATATGGGTCAGTTAAATAACATTTTTACGGTATTAACTATTATTGGCCTTGTTGTGGTCAGTTTGGTGCTGTTGGCGCATATGCATCCCAGTAACTTTCACCATTTTCACGGGTTTGTTCCTTTTGGAACCTCGGGTCTGTTTCTCGCTATCTCTGCAACGATTTATGGATATGGTGGCTTTCGGCAGCCGATCGATTATGCCGAAGAAGTTAAGGACCCAGGGACAACCATTCCAAAAGCGGTCTTTTTGACCATGATTATTACGCTGGTCATCTATTTTCTCGAAAGTCTTTCCTATCTTGGCGCCATCAACTGGAACGGGATTGGCGTCCAAGCGGGAAATTGGTCTGGATTATCAAGTTTGGCCTATCCCTTTGTTTCTATTGGTCATGGTATCGGGCTTCCAATTATCGGGCTCATTGCCATGATTACCATGCTTATTGCCTCGTTTAAAGATGGTTATATCTATTTTGGTGGCGCAAGCCGGGTGGGATATTCGCTGAGTTACTATGATGGGTACTTGCCCAAAATCTTTACGCATATGACCAAAAATGGGATTCCGTTGCCGTCCGTTCTATTAGTGTTGGTGGTGTCGTCGTTATATATTATTTTGTTACCATCTTTCTCGTCTCTTTTTCCATTAGTGGCGAGTGCCTTATTGTTGTCTTATGCTCCGGGTCCTTTGAGTTTGGCGATTTTTCGCGCAAAATATCCTCGTGAACCAAGACCTTACGTATTGCCAGCGTACAAGATCCTCGCTCCTTTTGCCTTTATGATCAGTACGTTAATGATTTATTGGTCAGGATGGGCCTCCGTACACATTTTGATTCCTTCAGTGTTTATTGGTTTATTGCTCCTGCTCTTTTATCGTAAACATAGCCGCATTACTCAAGGTGACTGGCGCATGGGTCTATGGTTCCCCATCTTTCAGATTGTGTTGATGGGTCTATCTTACATGGGGAGCAAGAATTTTGGTGGTCACAATCTCATTTCCTCACCTTGGGACACGGTAGTGGTAGGACTTGTCGCGTTAGTATTTTACTATTGGGGATTATCGTCGGGATTAAGATGGCAAGAACATGACACATTTGTTGAGTCTCCGCACTAAGGACAATAATTCCTGTTAACGTATCTCTTCTAAAAGGCAAGGCCTATGGTTCAAAGGCACTAACCTTTCATTGGCGGATGTTGCAGATTGATTTCGCAACCGTCTTGTTACAGGAACTGGCATAGCCAACCTATACAGATCACAATAGAAGAACTTGGGTGGCTATGCCCAGTTATTGAAAATAACTCCCACTGCAAAGCCTCCTAAGGCAGGCTTGCAGTGGGAGTCTTACGCTTCTCGCTCTTTTTTAGCCATTCCAAGGTCGTTCAGCAAGGGTTCCGGAAAAAGATCGATTCGTCAGACTTTCATCCTTGTATGCGGTGTGGCAATCCTGTTTATCAACACGTGCTATTACAACATATAAAACTATATCATGAAGGGACCCAGTATCCAGGTGGCCCCTTCAGTGATTATATTCAGATGGTCATAGATTAACGGACTTATGAGATTTCCATGGCCTTTGCATAAGGAATTGGTTCGATGGATGTTGCCTGGGGAAAAATCACCTCGAATACATAATCATCGAGACTATGTAAGCTGGTTGTCACCAGTTGCATGGAGGCGATGCGGAAAAGGTAACACGGATTTTCTTCATTGCCCGCATAGACGGCCAATCTTCCCTGTGATGTTAATGCCATGAAATTCGCCCGTCCTTCTAAATGCTGGTGGGTGTCAATAAGAGCCTCGGTGATGGTGCGGCCTTGTTGCATTTGCTGGAGCCAATAATAATAGCCAACTTCACTGTCGGATGTTCCTTCTAACTGTCCGGCAAATTCTTGCCGGTAGGCCTTATGACGACTTAAGAAGCCGTTGTGGGCAAATGCATAGGTTCTCAGAGGATCGCAATAGGGCTGGGCATTAAGGGGACTTTGTGTCGTCATCAGGCTCGGCCGTCTTAAGTGAATAAACGTACGGCGCGTCTTAACCGCCCTAAGTGCATCGTCCGCATAGGGATCGTTCCGTAAGCCATATAAAGACCTATACCGGTGAAGCCCCATCTCATCAACCCAGGCCATACCCCAGCCATAACCTGCAACGCCTAGTTCTTCGAGGTTCCTGGCCCATGCCAAGAGTTCTGATATATTGATAAAATCAGGGGATGAAACGGCTAACATTTCGCACATGGCGATCCTCCTACACGTTCAATTTTGACAAAATGAATTCGTTTAGTTCCCTCTGGTTTCCTGCCTGTTCGGGCATTTCCAAGAATTTTTGGCAATCTATCCAGGTCAAGAAGGAATTTTTGCTGAGATGACGAAGTTATCTTAAGAAATGGAATATAGATTTCATTTTACCGAATTGGTCTTGAAATGTCAGGGGGGAATGAAGAAGGGGGAGGTCATGGCACCACAACAAGAAGAATCCCGCATGCCATCACTGCGGGCCTTAGAACGAGGTCTTCAATTATTAGACTACCTCATCCGGGTTAAAGAAGCCCGCTTGCATAAAATTGCGGAAGAGACTTTTTTGCCTTCGTCAACCACGCACCGTTTATTACAAGCTTTAGAACGCCATGGCTACGTGACAGAGACCCAGCATGGACTCTATAAGCTAGGGATGAAAGGATTTTTGTTAACCGGAGTTCGGGAAAGCATTCGCCATGTCTTAGAAGATTTGCAGAAGAAAACGGGAGAAACGGTCAACTTGGCCATGCTCGTGCAAGATGAAATGGAGTATGTGGAGCGTGCGGTCTCTGATCATGCTTTGTCTTTTGTGGTGTCCGTCGGACAGCGCATTCCGCTTAATTGTAGTGCGCTCGGCAAAGCAGTCCTGGCGTATCAACCAGGTCTCCTTGAACATCTGAGCCTTGAGAAAAGAACCTCTCATTCCATTACCGACCTGATTGAATTGAAGGCCGAATTAGAAGTCGCCAGGCACCGCGGCTTTACCCTGGATAACGAGGAATATTTTGATGGGGTGTTTTGTGTGGCAGTGCCGGTGTTTGATCACAGTGGGGACGCCATTGGGGGCGTGTCCATTTCAGGTCCCACGGTGCGCTTTTCCCGCGAACAAGCCTTTCAATTTGCGCCGTTGTTAAAAGCATCGGGAGAACGGATTAGCCAATTACTGCAAACCCACGAGGAAGGAGAAGCCAAACATGGCCAATGACACATCGTCTCAAGATAATAAATATTTTGCCCAACCACAAAATCGGGTAGTAGAGGTCTTGGAAGATTTTCTACCCCAATACATCAATATTGATCAACTCCCCATTTCCATCGTAGCGGAAGGAGTGGGGCTTAAAGGAGTATTTGGCCAAAATCTTCTGTTGTCTTTTGTCTATATGAAGCCCCATTCGGTGGCCGCTATCCATAGCCATCCGGAAGAGCAAATCGGTCTTGTTTTAGAGGGGGAATACGAATTTGAGCTTAACGGCGTGAGGAAATTGATTGGAAAAGGGGATGTGTATATTGTGCCCCCGAATGTGCCTCATGGAGCCATCACTCACGACAAAGCGTGCCTGGCTCTGGACATTTTTGCCCCGCCGCGCTCGGGTTACCGGGAAATGCTCGAAAACACGCATAAAGTCATGACCTTTGATTAAGCCCCAAAGACTGACGAAGGATCGTCGTTAGACCAGGAAATTAATTACCAAGTGCGAACATTATCTTTAAGGGAGCGAGATGACGTGGATTTAGGACTGCATGATCAAGTGGCCATTGTCACCGGAGGATCGCGCGGTGTTGGTCAAGCCATTGTGAAAGAACTACTGGATGAAGGGGTGAAGGTTGCAACGGGAAGTCGCCATCCTGAGGATTTTGATCCGGACCTCGTAGATGCCAAGAATGTGATGAGCCGTTATCTGGATGTGACAGATCCCGCTAGCATTGATGCCTTTGTTACCGAAGTGACTGAGCGGTTTGGAAAGGTCGATATGCTCGTCAATAATGCGGGAAAAGCCTATCCCGGCTCTTTTGCTACCTTAAGCGATGACGATTGGCAGCGCGATATCAATGTTAAACTGATGGCGCAGGTGCGGATGGCACGCCGGGTTCTGCCGGTGATGCCAGATGGTGGACGCATTATTAATATGTCAGCCGTCTTTGGCAAGCAGCCGGATCCTCGCTTTTTTGCGTCCAGCGTCAATCGTGCTTCGTGCTTGTCATTCACGAAAACCTTAGCGAAAGAACTCGCGCCTCGTCTTATCCGAGTCAATGCGGTCAATATTGGCTTTGCCTATTCCGGTCAATGGGAGGGGAAAACCCCAGAATTTTTTGCGGAATTATGTGAGGCATTTGATGTTCCCTTAAGACGGTTTGGCGAGCCGGAAGAAGTGGCGGCTGTTGTCGTCTTTCTTCTCTCCCAACGGGCATCTTACGTCACAGGGACCATTGTCGATGTGGACGGGGGACTGGCAAAGTATTTGTAGCGCCTATGATGAAAGGGACTCAGGGAACCTGAGATGTCATGACGGCTTGACCCGTTCCGGTATGATGGATTTAGAAGCCCAAGTGCCGCGTCATAGGGGGACAATAGTGAAACTCTTGGTGGTCGAAGATGAAAATTCGCTTGCGCGTTTAATGCAATTAGAACTCAGTCACGCGGGATTTTCGGTCGACGTCGTGCATAATGGTCATGATGCCTTGCGCTATTTTGTGGAACATCAGTATGACTGTATTTTGTTGGATGTGATGCTGCCCGATTTGAGTGGTTTTGAGATTTGCCGGCGTATCCGGCTTCAGGCATCCATTCCCATCATTATGGTGACCGCTCGCGGACAGACTCCGGATATTGTGGCAGGACTCGAACTGGGTGGGGACGATTATATCGTTAAGCCGGTGAATTTCGAAGAATTGACCGCCCGAATTCGCGCGGTGACACGCCGAAACCACATGCTGCAGCATGATGCCGAGAAACTTGTGATGAAGAACCTCGTCTTGGTCATTGATGAATTCCGGGCAGAGGTGGCGGGAAAGCCCTTGACTCTCAGTGCGCTGGAATTTCGTCTGCTAGAGCATTTTGTTCGCAATCACAAATTGGTGCAGACCCGAGAGGTCTTACTGGAACATGTTTGGGGTATCGATTTTCGGGGCGAGAGCAACATGGTTGATGTAAGTGTGGGCCGATTGCGCCGTAAATTACGCCGTGCAGGCAGTGATGTTGACATTGAGACCATTCGAGGTGTGGGCTATGTTTTGCGAAACGGGTAAGAAAAAATGGGATTAGCTGGTCGCCTCACCGTCTCTCTTATTGCCGCGTTACTGGTTGTGTTTGGTCTTCTAGGGGGCAGTCTTGTGTTGAATCTCAGCCATCATTTGGTGATGCAGGCGCAGGAGGAAGCACAAACTGTAGCCCGTCAATCGGCCCAGTTAGCGTCAAACGGCGGGGTCAAGGGACAACATCTATCCCTTAATGATCCGGGAATGATTGCTGCGGCTGAAGGTCGGTCCACGCTTTATCTTCAAGTGTCCCAAGGTAACAACATTGTGCAACGTTCCAGCGATCTGGGTAGAGCCATTTTGCCCATTCAACCCTTGTCGCCCCGGTTGCTGTATTGGGCTCATATACCGCTTTGGGGATCGTCAGCTCCTCTAATGACCCTTCCCCGTGGTCGCGTTGTCCTTGCTTGGGCCCCGATTTGGCAACAAGGACACAAAATTGGTGAAATTGAGGCGGCGGTATCACTTCGGGGGACATTAAATGCCATTCAAACCGTGGGACAAGGCTTATTAGTCGTTGGTATCACGGCCTTAGTCTTGGCTTCTTTGGTGAGTGCTTTGTTGGTCTACCGATCCTATTCTCGGGTTCGCTGGCTTAAAAACGCGGTGGCTCAAATTCGATCCGGCAACGATTTGGCCCAGCGCTTGAATATTGAGGGACCACGTGATGAAGTGTATGACCTGGCCCAGGCCTTTAATCACATGGTCAATCAATTAGACGAGAGTTTTCAACGCCAGAGGCTTGTCGTGGCCCACGCCTCTCATCAACTGCGGACACCTATTGCCACAGCCATTGGTTATGCCAATATGTTAAGAAATTGGGGGCAATCCGAACCGGACTTGGTCGCAGAAGGGCTCGAAGTCATTCATGAACAACTCGAACGGCTTCACCGGACTATTGAAGCGATTCTCAAATTGGCTGAAACCGACGAGGCAAAGGACCTAAAAACTGAGGCTATTGTCCTGAAATCCTACCTGGCAACATGGGTTCTGTCACAAACGATCCCGGTAGAATTGGATGGACAACCTAACGTCACGGTGCGTTTTCACCCGGACATGTTCGCCGAACTATTGAATATCTTTGGGGAAAATGCCCGGCGATATGGCGGGGGCCGTCCGCAATTGCGAATTCATTGGGTATTAGACGACACAACCTCTCGTGTTATATTGACGCTAACAGATAACGGACCGGGATTTCCTGCCGATTTGTTGCCGCATCTTTTTCATCCCTTTGTGAAACATACGGAAAGTCCGGGATCGGGTTTGGGTTTGGCGCTGGCCCGAACTATAGTAGAGCGTCATGGAGGACGCATTTTTGCCGCCAACAGTCCGCAAGGCGGGGCTCAAATTACTATTGTCTTACCCCAACTGGCGTCATAAGGGCGTATTGAGAGTTAACGCACCCCATCAGGATTTCAACATCCTTTCGCTGCACTGTGCTTGCTTTGTCATGAGATTGTCATGTTCCCTTCACTTTCGTGTTAACCAGGAAGGATACCCTGTGGATGTGGGAGCCACAAGGTTTTCCCACAATAAGGAGGGCAATGCATGGCTATATGGTATGTCAAGCCGATGATAGGGCTTATCGCAACAGCAGGACTGCTTGGGGCTGCAACAACTATAGCGAGTGCTCATTCTTTGCCGTCTCAAGTGGTGCCAGCTCAGACTAAGGCGCTGGTGACGGCGGATACGAATGAGACAGATGGCATCGATCAGGGCGTGAATGATCAGAAGGGTGCCGATGTACAGTCTGGTCCCAATGTGAACTCAGGCCCTAATGCACAGTCGGGTGTGCAAAGTGTAGGGGGCGGACCGGACAATCAAGCCGCAACGTCTTTACAAGAAAAGGGTCAATAACCTCTAGGAGGCGAGGTGTAAGAGTGAATACATAAATGACACTCTTGCAGCTCGCCGTATTGTTTAATCTAACCTGTAATAAACCTCGAGCCGTCATCTGGCTTATAAAAATGTTCCCGCAACTATGATTATGACCATGCTGATATTTTGAGGAGTTTGACGTGGTCGTGCCCTGCGTTATGATAACCATGAAGCCAAAATAATTTTTGGACTGCCTTCGCCCATATGAACGGATTTTGTTTCTTCACACGCCCGTACTTTTTTGATCCGGCATGCTATACAATCCCTAGTGTCTATATAATAAAGTGATTAATATTGGCTTTGTTTAGGTGTCTTCCCTATACTAAAAGAAAATATGATGCATTTTTGGTAATGAACCATTAGTGACAATAATGATGTCATTCTCTCTTCTATTCCCTCAGAACATGTGTTATGGATGAACAAGACATCGAGCAGCACAACAAAGGCGGCAGCGAGGAGAATACATGAAATCGGTAACAAAATTGTGGGGTCCCATCGTTTGGTTGGAACTGCTAGCGGGTATTTTGGGATTTTTGGCCTATCGCTGGATTATGGTTCATCCGGCCTTACGTCCCTTATGGACGTGGTTGCTGGCACGGGCCACAGGAATTGGGGCATATGCCCTTTTAACGGTTGTGGTCATCATGGGTATAGGGATGAGTCATCCGATATGGAAACGGCATCTCAACCGTCGGTTTTTTATGTGGCACAGGGGACTGGCCTTAAGTGTTCTAGCTTTAATTGCCTTACATGGCACGACATTGGCATTAGACCACTATGCTCATGTGGGGTGGATGGGGCTTTTGGTGCCGGGTTTTTCCCATTATCGTCCTTATGGTGTGGCCTTTGGCGTGATTGCGGCGGAAGGGCTTGTCTTAGTTGCCTTGTCAGCCTATCTCGCTCAAAATTTTGGACGCCTCAAATGGATGACGGTTCACCGGGGAGCCTTATTGATGTGGGTATTAGTACTTATTCATGGGTTGTGGAGCGGTTCTGATACGCGGGCACTAGCCTTATTTTATGAAATATCCGCTGCACTTGTGGGGATGGCTGTGATATTGCGTTATGGTATGGACCGGATGACTCATGCCAAGACTGTGGTCGAGTACCCGGGGAACCGGCAAATCCATGAGAAAAAGAAGGACATTTAAAGAAGAAATTTAACGTGTGAAGATTAAGGAGAGAACATTATGAATATCTGGGGCAAAAGAGGATTAACCAGTCTTGGTACAGTTGCTTCTCTGCTCGGAATTCACTGGGCAGCGAGTGCGGCGCCGCCCCCTCTTTCTCCAGCGGTGCCGTCCCAGCAGGTGTATGCCAATGCCGATGTCACAACCCGGCAAGAAGACACGGCACTACAGTCAGCGGTCCGCCAGGCCTCTCAACGTGATGCGGAGATAACCGCTAGTACTGCATCTTTGCAAGCCGAATTAAATCAGGCCCAGAAGACCTTAGCCCAATTGCAAGCCCTTCAAAGCGCGGATCAAACCCGGTTAAGTGCTGTGAAAGCGGCAATACGAGCAGCACAGACCGTGTCTCAGCCTCCTGTCGTGCATACGGTAACAGGGGCATCCGGGAAGCCCAGTGATGATAATGGCGGGAGCGATGACAGCAATGGCGGAACCGACGACTAAATTATCTGGCCCCTATTTAGGTAACAAAACACCGTGGAGTACGGTCCTGGCTATGTCTGTCATCACAATGACCAGCATCGCCGTGCCTCTTATTTGGGTGGCACAGAAAGTTTCTGCCCAAATTGCTTTACAAGATCGCCATGTGCAAAATATCCGTGCAGCGTGGGAAGCCGATGCACACCAGGCCGAGAAATTGCGCAAGCAATTGACGGAGTTATTAGCGAAAGGTCGGGCTGAAAAGGCTCAACATGATGCGGCCGTGAAGGCATTAACTCAAACCAATAATCAAGTTATAGCCACCGAAAAAGCAATTAATCACACCGTAGAACAAATGGATCGTCTGACAGGTTCTCCGGTTACTAATTTGTTACCACTTTCCCCAGCATTATCGTCTAATCAGCTAACTCCCATAAGCTTGCCAGCGATGCCCACGACTCCGCCGACCATCCATACTGTAACCGGAGCCTCTGGCAAACCGTAAATTCTCGAAAAATATCACGTTCTTCATTCAGAGAGAAGGCGTCTGTGTTGATTGAAAGATGCTGGCGACAAATGGCCTCTCCGGTCCAGTGGCTTATCGATGGGGACACCTTCGAGGGCATGGAGCAACTGGAAAATGACTTGCGCATATTATTCCGGACTGTGGAACGCCGACTGTCACGGTTTCAGGAGAACAGTGAAGCCGTTTGGCTAAACCGAAACTTGGGACAATGGGTCAGCGTTTCGGACGTGCTGTATGCGGCCCTAGCGGTGAGTCATCGTGCCTGGCGCCTCACCGGAGGGTTATTTGATCCCCGGGTCATTATAGATCTTGAACGATTAGGATATGTGGGGGCTCAGATCCCCTTTGGGTCCCATGCGGAAGCCCAGTGGCTTGAACGCAGACCTCGATTACGTCAAGTCCGGTTACATTCACCCGTAGATTTTGGAGGCATTGGAAAAAGTTTAGTGGTATTTTGGGGCGCCCGACTCATTACCCGCTATTTTATGGCCATAAATCGACCCCTTCCTCCCATGCTTCTGAATGCGGGCGGCGACATGCAAATGCTAGGATCTTCTGTTCCGGAGCCGGGGGGATGGCAGGTAGGGGTTGAGCATCCGGTCGCGTCCGATCAGATGGGAATGGTCTTAACCTTTCCTGTTGCCATGGCGGTGTGTACCTCGTCCATCCGCATTCACCAGTGGTTCCACCAGGGAAGAAATGTTCACCATCTCATTAATCCCTTGACGCATGAACCCGGTGGGGAGGGCCTTCTCAGCGTCACTGTTGCTCACCAAAGGCCTACCTGGGCTGAAGTGTGGAGCAAGGCTTTGTTTCTACAGGGTACTACAGGAATTGCGGATTTTGCACATAGGCACCGTCTGAATGCCTGGTGGTTTACCGATGACGGCAAAGTTGGCGCCACTCAAGATGCATGGCATTATATAACATGGCTTCATCCAACGTTTGTTATTTAAATTCGCAAGACGTGATAACACCACACTGCATCATTGATATTGTTGTCAAGAATGAAAAATCAAGTCCCAACGACAAAACTGGCGTTGTTCGTTTTGCCGGGGGCGACCCAATATGCACGTTCATGGATAAAGTGTAACACATTGCGTGGCTCTGGCAGTTTGAATGCGTACCAGGCTGTCATACTTACGTATACTCTATTCGGACGTCAGTGTCAGGCATCTAGAGCCACAGATAAGGGAAGGAAGAACACTATGGGTTCTAACAAACTCTATAATTACTTTAACGGGGAGGGCTATCTGGAGAGTGAATATCTCCGCATTAAAAAGTATCGGAGAACTCTTAAAAACTTTTTACAACAAGCTAAAGAGATAATTAGGGTTTTTGAGACCCAATGGCCCGAAGGAGAAGGATATTGGCTCCCGCTAGTTCAACAATTACGTTTTGATGACATTCAAGTGCCAGAATCGATTAATACATTTTGGTTCCAAGACCAGCGGGAACAACTTAACGCGTTCATTTGTGAAATCGTTCAGGAATCTGAACACTTTACCCATATGGTTCATCATCCCGATGATGGTCCAATTCCACCGCATAAATGGCAACCCGAGCCATAAAGGGGTCTGCTGAGGGGCCCTCGGCGTCAAGGCCAATGATTACGGTCGAGGATTCATTTGTTTGATCACACACTGACCATGTACATGTTTCCCATGTACACCATATGGCATCAGATTGATATGGCATCGGATGTTATGATTTCTGTCATGAAAAGAAGAAGTTTAATTTCACTTTTGTAAGATGAGCGCAAGATACTTCTTCTAGTCTTCTCGTACTTTACTTACTTTCCGCAAAGAATGGAATATTTTAGTTAATTTCCATGAAGCGAGTTCTGAAGCATGGTATTATTGGCACAAAACAAACGGGACCGCATCTGATAAAAAGGGAGAATAAACGGCCATGTTTCGACCTGTATTGCCAAAAATTTGGCGATGGGAAACACCGGACCCGGAAGATCACTGGCTGATGGTTGGCCATTTAATACAGCAAGATGACCGCGTAATCGTGATCGATCCACCCATGACACCCACATTGCCGAGTGATTTGTGGACTTTAGGTGGCATTGAGGCCATTATTCTGACGACACATGATCATACCAGGGGAGCTCGGTATTTGGCAGAATATTTTCAGTGTCCAGTTTATGTGCCCGAACAGGCGAGAGCGGAAACACTACATCAAAGTGGCCTACACCATGTGCAGTTTTATGGAGAAGGCGATGGATTGCCAGGAAATATTTCTGCCCTCAGGTGCCGAATACCCTATCCCATATGGCAAAATGAAGAGGCTCCCTATTTGGATGAAATGTCTTTGATCTTGCCGTGCCACGTGGTTGTCAGCGGTGATATAGCCATGGGCTCTCCAAACGGGCATCTATGGGTCTGCCCTGAAGGATTTAATGATCCAGCTGATATCCAGAAAGTTCAGGCCGTT
This sequence comes from Sulfobacillus thermosulfidooxidans, assembly GCF_001280565.1. Lineage (NCBI taxonomy): Bacteria > Bacillati > Bacillota > Clostridia > Eubacteriales > Clostridiales Family XVII. Incertae Sedis > Sulfobacillus > Sulfobacillus thermosulfidooxidans. The sequence goes on from NZ_LGRO01000001.1 coordinate 2,473,621, forward strand.
TTTGATGTGTTTCAGCGCATTTTGCCTGCTAACGTGACAACATTGCTAGCGGGGCACGGCACAGATTTGGTGGGAACCTTGCTTCAAGAAATGTTGAACCGAAAAAGTATAGGCTTTTCATCCAGCTAATTGCGCAACACTGTCATTTAGGCAAATATCCAAGCTTTTTCACTTTTAGATGCACCAAATTTGTACTTGAAAGACCACGGCGTTCCACCTTCGCCTTAATTTGGTGAAATGCGTTGATTCGTACTGGAAATGGTCATTATATATCATTAACTGAAAAATGCATGAACAAATTCGATTCTCAGTGAGTTGTGTCATTAATGAGTTGGCATTATGATAAGTAAGACATCAGATGTCAGAGGATACCATCAACTGTCTGTACATTCAATTTGGCAGGGAATGTCCACCGCTCCGCATAAAGCCAGTTCACTACCGATAACTGGGAGGAAACAAGATAGCTGAGACAAATCCGGTACTCAGAGAAAAACGGTGGACGCCCGAAGAAACCGGCATCCTTTTATGGATGAGCGAAATCTTATCTGGTCTCACATGTAAAACCCCGTTCTTTGGTTGCGGATTTTTGCCGCTATCGTAGCTGCAGGATGTTATGGTCTATAAAGACTGGGAAGCTTTCACTGTGAAATAACGGTACAGGAAAAACGGTGTGACGATGTAATGAAAGCTTTTGATGTCTTAAGGTGTTGTAAAGAATTACGAAGAAGCCAGATGTAAAGGGGATTTTTATGACACTCATTGACAATGCCGTTCAACAAATTCGGCCCGTATTGTATGAGGAAGAATGGGAGAGAATCCAAGCCATTCAGTCCCTTTATCCTCATATGACAGATAAGAAAAGCGCGAACAATGATTTGGCTTCTTTCATTGATCACACTTTATTAAACCCGGATGCCACGCCTGAACAGATTCGACAGCTATGTGAGGACGCGTTAAAATGGCAGACTTATGCGGTCTGTATTAACTCCTGGCTCGTGCCAACCGCCCATGAGGTCTTAGCGGGTACGGCAGTGAAGCTGGCAACGGTTGTGGGTTTTCCTTTAGGGGCTTGCGCGTCGACGGCTAAAGCTTATGAAAGTACGTGGGCGATGGAGCAAGGAGCAGATGAAATTGATATGGTCATCAACCGAGGGGCGTTAAAAGCCCGCGCCTTTCGCTATGTGCTCGACGACATCTTATTGGTGCGACAAGCAGCTCCTGCTCCCATCATTTTAAAGGTCATTGTGGAATCGCAGGCTTTAAGCGATGTGGAAAAGGTCATGGCTGCCTTGCTCAGCGTGGCTGCGGGAGCGGATTTTGTGAAAACCTCAACGGGATTTGACAAAAAAGGCGCTACGGTCGCAGATGTGCAGTTGCTTCGCTCGGTTGTGGGCGCAGGCACTGGAGTCAAAGCCGCTGGGGGTATCCATAGCCGCGAAGAGGCATGGGCGATGGTCGCTGCCGGTGCTAACCGCATTGGCGCGAGCCGCACCCGTGACATTTTACAGGAAGAATAACCGCAAAGCGAGGGATATGATGATTCCTTTGATAATGAAAACGCGCGATGGGCATGCGCTTACTCCCTTGGAGATTCAAGATCTGGTAAACGGCATTGTGGATCAGTCTTGGCCTGACTATCAGCTTGCAGCCTGGCTGATGGCAGTCTATTGCCGCGGATTAACCGAAGACGAGATATTTGCTTTAACCGGTGCGATGGCATTTACCGGTGCCCCTCTTTTAGAACCCTTAGGAATTGTCGATAAGCATTCCACGGGGGGCGTGGGCGATAAGACGACGCTCGTGTTAGCCCCGGTGATGGCGGCTTTAGGATTTCCCATGGCGAAGATGTCGGGACGAGGACTTGGGCATACGGGTGGCACCCTCGATAAGCTCGAAAGCATTCCGGGATTTCGCACAGAACTTACCATCCAAGAACTGCGGCAACAAATAGACAATATTGGCGTCGCCGTTGTTGCTCAATCCGCCCAACTCGCCCCCGCCGATAAGCGCCTTTATGCCTTGCGTGACGTCACGGGTACCGTTGATTCCATTCCCTTGATTGCCTCTTCGGTGATGTCTAAAAAATTAGCGGCGGGGACGAAGCATTTGGTGTTGGATGTGAAAGTGGGCAATGGGGCATTTATGGCCCATGTGGAAGAGGCGATGCAATTAGCTCAACTGATGGTCAAAATCGGACAACACCATCATCGCCGGGTCAGTGCAATATTAACGACGATGAATCAGCCGCTAGGATTTGCTGTGGGCAATGCCATTGAAGTCAATGAAGCAGCCTTATGTCTTCAAGGTCAAGGACCTGAGGATCTCCATGAAGAAGTTGTGACGCTCGCGACCGAACTCGTGCATTTGGTTACAAAAGAGTCCCTCACGGAAGCGCGGAAACAGGTTCTAGCGGTTCTTGATCAGGGGAAAGCATGGGATATGTTTGGGCGCTGGATTGACGCGCAAGGAGGAGAATTTCATGCCGTGGCCAAAGGCTTGCCATTAGCACCAGTGGTCTTAGTGTGGGAAGCACAAGATGAGGGAACCGTACGCGCTATGGATACCCGGAAAATTGGGGACGTGGCGTTAAATCTGGGAGCAGGGCGCCACCGCTTAGAAGATCATGTGGATCCGGCGGTGGGGTTGATGTGCTATGCCAAGATCGGGCGCCGTTTTGAACCGGGTGAGGTGGTGGCCGAGGTATTTGCCCGCTCAAAAGAGAGTGCCGAAGAGGCCCTTCGCAATCTGAAATCCGCGATTTCTTGGGGAGAGCCCACCGAAACCGATGCCCATTTAGTGCTTGGGACTGTTCGTCCGGATTTCTAAATGGTTGCGGTATAGGACAGCAGATTTCGGAATAAGGGGAGAAAGCTTGTGCGCATCACATTGATTATTATCGATTCCGGGGGCATTGGTGCGGCACCGGATGCCGCCCGCTTTGGCGATGAGGGAGCCAATACTATTGGCCATGTAGCGCGTTACACGCCGAATTTTTCTGTGCCGCATCTAGCTGCTATGGGATTACACCGCTTGGTCCCCTTGCCAAACGATCAAGCTGTGCCATTACAAGGGATCTCTTTTCCGGTCATTCCCCTAGCCAATGGCAAAGATACGCTAGCCGGTCATTGGGAAATGATGGGGATCCGCATTCAAGAACCCTTTCAGACATTTCCCCAGGGATTTCCTGAACCCATCCTGACCCTGTTAAAACAGGTCATCAAACGACCCATCTTAGGCAATGAAGTCGCTTCGGGCACGGAAATTATTGATCGGCTTGGCCGCACACATTTACAAACCGGCTATCCTATTGTCTATACCTCAGCCGATAGTGTATTGCAAATTGCGGCACATGAAGAAATTATTGCGCCAGAATTGTTATATCAATGGTGTAAAACCTTGCGGGATGTGCTGGATGAAAAGCAGTACCGCATTGGACGCATTATTGCACGACCCTTTACCGGAAAGCCCGGACAGTTTGCCCGGACGCCTAGGCGCCATGATTTTGCGGTGAAACCGCCTGGACCAACGGTAATCGATCACTTGGCGGCTCATGGTATTCAGACGACGGCCATCGGCAAAATTGGAGATATTTTTTCGGGACAGGGATTTTCTCGCCACCTCGTCACTCGATCAAACTACGATGGACTAGAAAAGACGTTAGCAGCACTAGACAAAAATATAGATGCCAATGAATTTATCTTCACCAATTTGGTCGAATTTGACTCCCATTTTGGGCACCGTCGTGATGTGTTAGGATATGCTCAGGCGTTACAAGAACTCGATGCCTTTCTTCCTGAGTTATGGAAGAGATTGGGTCCGGACGACCAGCTCTGGATTAGTGCGGATCACGGATGTGATCCCACATTTACTGGTACCGATCATACCCGGGAAATGGTACCGTGGTTGGTTTATGGTCCCCGTTTACGTCCGGCTGTGGGTTCGTCCCGCTCGGGGCTTGGGGATATCGGAGCCACACTCATGGCCCTGTGGCAAATCCCCCCAGCATTTCCAGGGAATGTCGCAAAGCCATTACTTCAGCGTTAAGGAAAAGGAGAGCGAAGCGTGTGTCCTGTGCCGACAACCATGCACCTGATCACGGAGTTAAGGCCCAAAACACCCGGCGCGGAAAGAGCATGACGGTCAGCAGCGGAAGCGGAAAGGAAAGAAATATGACGAGTTTACCTGCGCGCCTGCCTTTGCCCATGCAAGTGGCCTCAGCGATTCGCTCCCGGATTATCCGCCGAGAGTGGGAACCGGGCGATCAAATTCCCCCTGAAGACGAATTGGCTAAACTTTTTGCGGTGAGCCGTGCCACGATTCGCGAAGCCGTCTCCCTGCTTAGTGTGCAGGGGTATTTAATTAAAAGACGGGGGATTGGAACGTTTGTCGCCGAATCTCAAACGATTTCAGGCGGCCTTGAATCATTAATTAGTATTACCGAATGGATTGAGCGGCATGGCTACCAAGCTGGCACAAGTTATATCGATATGATATCGCGAACTCCGACTCCCAAAGAACGAGAATTATTTAAGGCTTGGGAGATGGAAGAGGTCATGGAAATTCACCGGGTGCGGACCGCCAATGGCGTTCCAGTATTATATTGCATTGATGTTTTACCCAAAGAGTTCGCCCCGGAGAGCCCGCAGCTTCTTGATGAGTCGCTTTTTCAATATTTGGAACGGCAATGGGGACAAGTGGTCATCTTTGCCCAGACAGAAATTGATGTGGCTCCGGCGACCCGGACCATGGCTCATTATTTGCAAGTGGCGGAAAATACCCCGTTATTGCGTTTGCGTCAAGCGCATTCCAATCAGAAATCTCTGCCCATATTGTGGTCGCAGGATCATTTTGTGACCGATCGATTTCGTTTTGAGGTGATGCGCCACCGGGAATAACGTTTGCGGTGATCTGATTATGGGATCCATCGTTAAATGATGAACGCCAGATGGAATCTGGCGTTGTTACATGCCCGCGTGCTGCACCTATGAACCTGAGCCATAAAGAGGCATGAAGGAGTTGTAGGCTAGTTTGCTGCCCTGTGCCTAAAAGATCATATTTCTAATGGCTCGTAGAGAATGCGTAAGATGGATGTCGTTTTTGGCCATGCATAACGGTGGCAAATCACCACGTACTCATCATCATAACGAATACGGATGCTTTCTCCTTCCTGACAGGGATAGGTTTGCAGAACCTCTTCTAACTGGATCTTCAAGGCTTGGGCTTCAAAGGCATCAAATTGTTTTAAGTCACGCAAAGCAAAGTCCGACCAAGAAATATGCATGAACGATCATGGCCTCCTGTTGAAAAATGGTGGTGCATAGCAAATGATTGGGGTGGTGTGTCTCTGGCCAGATTGTGACCGGAAAAACATTTTGCATCCGCAACATTTGTCGAACGATGACGATTGTAACCTCTAGGCAACACAAATGCTATTGAAAATAAATGGAAAAACCGGATAAAACAGAAATTACATACATCTCAATAAATATAGGCCTTATAAGCGTTTAAGCCATGTTATCGCCGTGAAGATGTTGGTAGAAGTTTCTTAATGCAACACAATTTGTCGAAAGCATTTTGTGGATAAGTTCCCTTTAACCGAAGACAACTTTAAGCAACGGATTGGCGGTATAATCAACATAGAAAGAGAGTAACGAACACGAAAGAACGACAGTGTTCGAGACCTCTTTTGGGATGTCGATGCGTATGAAACAATCGTAGTGGTCTGTGATTTCGGAACCGTAAAGACATTTAAAGGACCCGAAATGAACCGAAAGGAAGCGACCCATTATGGACGATTTGTTGGCTCCCATGCACATTATCTTGTTATTAGTCGTCGCCCTCTTAGTATTTGGTCCCAAAAGACTGCCGCATTTGGGTTCGGATTTAGCCAAAGGCATTAAAGCCTTCCAACAAGAATTACACGGCTCAACTTCGTTATCAGCAGATGCTTCTTCCGAGAGGGATCACAATACGCATCAGTCTTTAGACGATTCTGGCTCATGATGGGATTATGATTTGCCATTTTCATGTCATAGGATCGAAAGGACAGAGCGATGCCCACGTGTGCCATTACCGGTTTGGGGATAATTTCTTCGTTAGGATTCAGCGTTGATGAGTTTTGGTCTAAGTTGTTAGCAGGACGTCATGCGATAGAACCGGTGGTTATTCCTGGCGAATCATTGCGGATCTGGCAATCTCCTGTAGGAGATGATTTTCATCCCGAACAATTTGTCCAGGATCCGAAAGTTTTGCGTAATGCCAGCCGTTTTAGTTTATATGCTTTAGCAGCCGCCCATGATGCACTGCGTGATGCGGGGTTAGGGGAACTTGATAGTCAACGCACCGGTGTCATTTTAGGGACATCCATGGGCGGCGTTCCAGAACTCGTGGATGCCCAAAGCCGTTATGAGAGCCAGGGAGTTCATAAGGTGCCGGCGCGACTGATGGCCGCGGTCATTCCCAACATGGCGGCGTCTCAAATTGCGATGCAATATCATTTGCATGGTCCCCAATTGACGCTCAGCACAGCGTGTGCCTCAAGCATTGATAGCATAGGTCTGGCGACGTCACTCATTACATCCGGGGCCATAGATGTGGCCATTTGTGGAGGAATGGAAAACCTTCTCACTCCCGTGGTGAGTGCGAGTTTATGGCATGCCCATGCGTTGTCACAAGCTGAGCGAGCAAACGAAGCCTCCATGCCCTTTGATCAACACCGCACCGGTTTCGTCATGGGCGAAGGAGCCGCCGTCGTGATCATTGAATCATTAATCCATGCTAAGGCCCGTAAGGCGCCCATCTTGGCGTATGTTCATGGCTATAGCTCGTTGGCTGATGCCTATCATGTGACAGCACCCGAGCCGTCAGGAATATGGGAAGCGATGGCAATGGAACGCGCTTTAAAATCGTGTGGTTTTTCACCTTCGGATATTGATCTGGTGATGGCTCACGGAACTAGTACCCCCGTTGGCGACCGGGCCGAAATTCGAGCCTTAAATCAAGTGTATGCGCACGCCGACCCCGTTGTTACCTCGATTAAGGGGCATATTGGCCATAGTATGGGAGCATCCGGCGCCATGTCGGTAATTGCCACGGTTAAAGCGATGCATGAAGGCCGGATTCCTGAGACTTTAGGGACCCGGGAGCTCGATGAGGAGGTTAACTTTGATGTGGTGTTACATGAGCCCCGGGCCAAGACGGTTAAGACCGCGCAAGTGAATGCGTTTGGATTTGGTGGCCAAAATGCTTCGCTAATCATTGCGAGTTTTAGCTAAAATGATTTGTTTCCTTAATCGTAACGATGCGGCATCTCTTTAGGTGCGCCATCATGGATCCATTCACGCAGCCGAAACTTTTGGATTTTCCCACTGGGGGTTTTGGGCATTTCGTCAATAATCTCGAGGCGTTCGGGCCAAAATTGCTTGGTTAACCGGCAGCGGTCGAGATAGCTGGTGAGTTCTGCCAAACTCAAATGCGCTCCGGGTTGCAAAACCACGACAGCACAGGCCCGTTGGCCGAGACGGGGGTCGGGAACGCCCACGAGTGCGGCTTCTTTGATGGCAGGATGGCGATATAATAATTCTTCGACATCCGCAATGGGAATTTTTTCACCACCACGGTTAATCATATCGCGGGCGCGTCCGGTAATACGAATATACCCCTCGTCATCCATGATGGCGAGATCGCCTGTTCGAAGCCATCCTCCCGGTTTAAATAGATTTTGCGTCGTCTCAGGGTCATCGAAGTACCCCAGAAAGTTTTGGGGTCCTTTGACTTCCAACTCCCCTTCTGTTCCTGGCGGTACAATTTCCCCTGCTTCGTCGACAATGCGGCAAGACATGTGGGGCACAGGCCGCCCATCGGTCGTATAGGTCTTCTCCAATTCGTCTTCAGGCCGAACCAGTGTCACTAAGGAATTTTCTGACATGCCCCACCCGGCCAAAACATGGACGCCAAGCTGGGTGTGGGCTTTTTCTACCAAAATTCGGGGAATGGGGGCACCCGCACTGATAAAAATCTTTAAGGCTGACAAGTCATGTTGACCGGGATGATAACGGCTCGTTAAGTCACTCAAAAATGGGGTTGCTCCCATCGAAAAGGTGACGCGCCAGCGGGAGAGCAACGAGAGGGCCACGTCGGGATCCCAAATATCTTGATAAACCGCGGGGATTCCTAGAAGAAGAGGAAATAAGACGCCATAGAGGAATCCTGTTTGATGGGCAAAGGGGGATGGCATGAAAATGACGTCGCCATCACCTAAATGCAAAAAATCCTTTTGCAATAAAAGGCCCGTCAACAACGTTCTATGCGAGTGCATGACCCCTTTAGGACGACCGGTTGTGCCCGAAGTGAAGACGATTTCCGCTAAGTCATCTATCGCGGGCAGACTAAGAGGAACGTCCTTGGCATTTTTATGTTGATCGAGAACTTGTTCAAGTGCCGGAAAATCTTGTCCATCCCGCATCCAAATGGTGAGATGAGGAAATTCATCAGCCAAATGCTGCGCCATTTCGGTGAATGTCAAGTGGCGAAAACTCTTGGGCACCACCAACAGTTTGGCATGAGTCTTTTGGAGAATTTGCCGCACTTCATGTTCGCGGAAAATGGGCATAATAGGGCAAATCACGGCTCCTAATTGCCATGTGGCGACGGTTAAGGCGACAAATTCCCAGTTATTCGGTAATTGCACCGCGACCACATCGTGTGCTCTGATTCCGGCATGATACAAGGCCGAGGTGGCCGCTGTAACCCGCTCGGCGAAGGTTTCGTAGGTCCATATGATTTCATCACGTTCTAAACTGTGGTCCACCAGATATAAGGTGCCGGGTTTGGTGTGCACCCACTTATCAAAGTATTGGGGAATGACTTGAAAATCTTGTTGCTGATTCATAAATTCACCGCCTTTGGAATTTTTGACTCTCACTCAACTGGACTGCCTTGATAATCTGAAAATACGATGTCTACCTTGTCTACCTTGTCTACGTTATCTATTGTGTGAGATGTCTTGGCTACTCAGGAGAAATGGCATCATAGCCGGGAGGTGTTAAGGTTAAACCTCCATCGACCACAATGGTCTGCCCGGTAATATAGCGGGCATGATCCGTCGCTAATAACATAATGGCGTCGGCAATGTCTTCAGGACGGGCTAGTTGCCCTAAAGGTGTTTGCCGACTCACATCATCGTGAAAGGATTGCACGGTGTCTTGAGCATAAAAAGTGACCGAGTCCGTATCCACGACTCCTGGTGATAGGGCATTGCATGTAATATGAAAAGGACCGAGTTCCATGGCGATGTATCGCACTAAGCTTTCTAAGGCAGCCTTGCTGGTTCCTAAACTCGCATAGCGCGGAAGGGCAAATCGAGACCCCATACTGCTAATGACAATAATACGGCCGCCATGGGGATTATCTTCCATGAGAGGGCGGCATCGCTGTGCGGCTTTGAGAATGCTGGTGACAACCACATGGAATGTGCGGTCAAAATGATAAGGCGTCAAAGACTCAAGGGGTTTGAATGCGGTAGCGGCGGCATTTCCAATGAAAACGTCTAAATGTCCCCAACGTTCGGTAATCACATCAAAGAGCTGGTCAATCTCCTCGATATTTTCTAAATCCGCGCGGAAAGCAATGGCGTCACGACCCATGGTGCGAATTTGATCGACAACCGCTTCGGCACTTTGGCGATCACGGCGGTAATGGACAATCACGTCAGCCCCCGCCTCAGCCATTGCCAAGGCGGTGGCGCGGCCAATGCCGCGGGAACTTCCCGTAATACAAACTTTTTTTCCGGTGAAATCAATTTCTTTAAAGGGCATGAACAATCCATCCTTTCTCTGAGAAAAATAAGAGGAATAAGATAACTAACTAACCCACAATGAGAAACCAAATAGAAAACTAATCCCATCATGCACCATACTAGGGGCCTTCCTTCACCTGTCCTAAGAGTTGTGCAGCCCAATAACCTTGACGAAAGGAATGCTTAGCATCAATCGTGGCAGGGTTGTTGGCCGCGCCAATGCTGAGTGTGAGAATATGAGACGGAAGGGAGTAAGGCCAAGGATTGGGGATAGATCCCGCACATAAAATAATCTGGTCCGCGTCAACATCGTGGAATTTCCCCAGTGGTTCTTCGTAACGGATTCCTTTATCGGTCACCGCTAACGATTGAAAGGGACCGACGACGTGAACCCCTAAGGCCCGTAATTCTCGGATCCAAATCCACCGTGTCGAAGGTCCCAAACTTCGCCCTAATATGCCCGAACGGCTTAATAAGGTGATGGGGCCATGGTGATGATGCGCGGTAAATATGGCGACATCAATCCCTACGCCTCCTGATCCCACAATGACGACATGACGACTAAGCGGACGTTTTCCTTTTAGGATGTCAATAAATGAGACGACACGCTCATCAGTGATGGGAGCAAATGATGGCCACTGGGGTTGGGATCCTGTCGCTTGAACGACTACATCAAAATTTAACAAGGTGGCTTCATCGGGGGTGGTGCTGGTACGGATCAAGACGCCCAGTCGGTCAAGTTCGGCTTGGTAATAGTCGAGAGTATAGTGAAAGTCTTGCTTGCCGGGAATTTTTGCGGCGAGTGCCAGTTGCCCTCCAATTTCATCGTGTTGTTCAAATAGAACTACCTCGTGACCGAGTTCGCGGGCCCGGCGACTCACTTCAAGTCCTGCGGGACCGCTGCCGACCACAGCAATGCGCTTTACGCGAGATACTTTATGGATGGGTCGATTTTCATGACTACAGCGCGGATTAACAAGACAAGACACGGGTTTCGGATTTTTGGCCAGCACGTGATCCAAACAGGCTTGGTTACATGCGACGCATACATTTAAACGATGAGGGACTAATCCTCGCACTTTATTCCCAAATTGAGGATCGGCCAACCAAGGACGAGCTGCACTAATCACGTCCACTGAACCGTTGTTCAGTACGTGGTGAATAATCTCCCGCGTATTGAGGCGATTAGCGCCCATAATGGGAATGGTGACGGCATGTCGAAGGGCCCAGTAAACGGCTTGGAATGCCCCTTGAGGCACGATAGCAGCGACAGTAGGGACAGAGGATTCATGCCAACCTACGCCGACGTTAAGGGCATGAACACCAGAATCTTGCAACGCCTTGGCGAACCGGATGGTTGCGGTTGAAGGAGTGCCGTCTTCAATAAAATCTTCTCCGGATATGCGGTAGATTACGGCAATTTTGTCCCCAACCGCATCGACAATACCCTGAGCGACGGCTAATGGGAAACGTTGCCGGCGTATTTCATCGCCACCAAAGGCATCGTCGCGGCGATTGGTGAAAGGCGCTAAAAATTCATTGAGAAGATATCCCTCTGATCCCATGATTTCGATGGCATCAAATCCGGCATCATACGCTTGGCGTGCCGCATGCACAAAGGCGTCCAGGGTGCGTTCAATGTCTTCCACTGTCATACTCTGTGGAGTATTTCGCGTCATCGAGCAATATACGGAGCTTGGAGCGAGAGGTTTTAGTCCCGTTTCCGCCTCTTTCGCATAGCGACCGGCATGAAAGAGCTGCACGCCCACTAGTCCGTGACAGCGGTGGATGCGTTCGACAAGCTCAGCCAACATAGCCACATGGTCTGAATCATAAAAGCCGAGCATGTCTTGACCTCCACCCTCTTGGGTGACGGCAACACCACCCAAGGTAATAAGAGCGGCACCGCCACGGATACGTTCCCCATAGAAGGTTCCTAAACGGTCCAGAAACTGCCGGTGTCCTTCGAGTCCCAAATGCATAGATCCCATGACAAGGCGATGGGGTAACACTAAGGGTCCAATAGTCAGAGGCTGGTTTATGATGGCAAGGGGATCGAATCCCGTGGGACTGGTGGTCATGGCTTCGCATTCTCCGTCGCCGGCAGGGGTGAAGACAAGAGAGCCTTGGCAATCGTCACTTTTTGGATTTCGGCTGTTCCTTCTTCAAAGCGTTGAGCCCGGGCATCGCGGTAAATTCGTTCGATTTCAGATCCTTGAAAATATCCTCCACCCCCGTGAATTTGTAAGGCGAGATCGGTCACGCGTTGCAACATTTGACTCCCAAATAGTTTCGCCATCGAGGATTCGGCGGGCGCATGGTGATGCGTTTGCCACTTTTTAGCCGCATATAATGTCAGTTGGCGCGCTGCGGTAATATCTGTGGCCATGTCGGCGAGCCATTCTCGAATGACAGGCCGACTAATCAAGGGTTTTCCAAAAGTCACCCGTTCGTGAGCACGGGCTACAGCCAAGTCCCATGCTCTTTGCGCCAGTCCCACGCAGGTCATGGCAATTCCTATCCGGCTTGGCTCCAAAAATCCTTGAAAGGCAATGTCAAGGCCCTCTCCCTCTTCACCTAACCGACACGAGACGTCAACAGGACAATCGTTCAAAATCAAATGGGCATGGCCGGTGCCGCGCAATCCCATGGCAGGTGGCATCGGTTCTACTATGAGACGGGGCGTATTGCGCGGCACCATGAGGGCAATAGTACCATGATCGCCTTGGGATTTTGCCAAGCGAGCAAACAATAGATACCAATCGGCCGTATCGCCAAAGGTGATGAGCCATTTTTCTCCAGAGACGTAATAGGTATTGCCATCTTTGTAACATGTGGTTTGTATGTCGGTGCCGGTTCCGGCGTTCGGCTCGGTTAAGGTAAAGGCGACGACAATGTCGCCGGCAACTTGAGCCCGCACGAACCGTTCAACTTGTTCTTTAGTAGCCCGTCTGGCCAAAGCCCGCCAGATCCCATTATTTACATGGACGATCATCCGTAAAGATCCATGCATTTGCGAAAATAGTTCTAAAAGCTGCAAATACTGGATGAAATCGAGACCTATTCCTCCATATTCCTGAGGTGCTGCCAGACGCAAGAATCCCTCTTGGCGCAATTCTTGCCATATTTCAGGACCGCACGTTCCTAAATCCTCGATATCGCGTGCCAACTCTGGAGCCCGGTGAAAGACGAAGTGACGAACCTGTTGGGACAACTGTTCATAATCTGCAGAATGCATTGTTCTTAATCTCCTTTAGTCGACAGAGTGTCTGTGAATTGTTGCTTAAGCACATATTTTTGAATCTTGCCGCTGGCTGTGCGAGGTAAGGATTCTAATAGCCAGAGACGTTCTGGCCAGTAGATTTTGGCAATCCCCTTGTCCCTTAAAAACTCGGTAACTTCTTCTAAAGACAATGTGCTGTGGGGCTCAATGACACATGCCAAGCCAATGCGTTCTCCCAAACGCGGGTCAGAAATGCCAAACAACGCAGCATCCACGATTTTGGGGTGAGTATACAACATGTCTTCAAGGACTTTTACCGGAATCTTCTCTCCGCCCCGGTTAATTGCGTCCTGAACACGTCCAGTGAGATGCAAAAATCCCTCGGCATCCAGGTATGCCATATCGCCAGTATCAAAAAATCCTTCGTCGTTGAGCTTTCGCGTTCGTTCTTCAGGCTGGTTCAGGTAGGTGACAAAGGTGTAAGGTGTTTTCACATGTAAACGTCCTTCTTCCCCAGCTGCCCGGATGCGTCCTTGATCATCAACAATACGAAGATGGGTGCCGGGTAAGGGTTTTCCGTCGGTTTGCCAGCCTTTTTCGGGAGGATCTTCCGGTGTGGATACCGTTGCCAAACAGCACTCGGTGGAACCCCAAGCGCCTGACACATGGCACTGAAGGCGCTGGCGGGCTTGCGCGGCTAATTCTCGAGGAACCGGAGCCCCTGTCACAATAAAATAGCGTAGGGAGGAGATTGTTGGAGTGACATCTAACACATCTCGAAGAAATGGGAGAGCCGCCTGAATAAATCGGGGCTGGAAGCGTCTCATGATCTCTTTGATGTGAAGGGGATCCCAGCAGGCTTGATAAATCGCCGCACTGCCTAAATACCATGCTAACATCATGCCATAGAGAAACCCTGTTTGATGGGCAAGGGGGCTGGGAACCCAAACGGTATCATCAGCCCCAAGATGAAGGGAATCGGTGTGCGCTTGAAGGGCCTGAGCCAATGTTCGGTGAGTGTGAACGACACCTTTGGGAACCCCGGTGGTACCAGATGTGAATAGAATTTGGGCAGGAGAGTCGCTTTCCCAACGAAGGTCGGTCAGAGGAGCGCGATGGGCTAGTCCACCAAAATCGTGCCAAATTTGCCCTTTCTTTTCTGGATCGAGAAAAATTTGCTGCACATGAGGCAATTCAGCAAAAGCTACCTGGTAAAGTTTTTGGTAATCCGTTTTGCGCCATGTTTTCCATGCGATGACACAACGTGTCTTTGTTGTTTGGGCGATGAAGTGCAGTTCGTGGCGATTCAGTTGTGGCAGGACAGGACAAGGAATGGCACCGATGTTCCACAATGCTAAGGTTAAAACTGCAAACTCACGGTGGTTGGGCAACTGGTACATCACGACATCGCCCGCTTGGATTTCTCGGCACAAGAGTCCTTGGGAAACTTCCTTGGCCCATTGTCGTAGTTGACCATAGGAAAGAGGGTGCTCCGTATCCGGGGAATAAATAGCGGGTCGTTCGTCAGGGACTTGATTAAGGCGTTCCGGCACAATCATCAACATTTTGCCTCCTTGTGGATTGCAGATCCTCCCCAATAGAGTCTCTGAAGGTATCTGTAAAATCTTCGTCCACGACGTTGGCCTGAAGGCCTAAAGACTGCATCACATCAAGAAATTGAGGATAAGAAATGCGGTAGGCATACCCATGCGAAATCCGTGAAGGAGCATCGGCGTGACTAGCCGCTAAAGCCAATGCCATTAATACCCGATGATCATTGAAAGACGATAACTCGGTTCGATGAAGCCTTTTACCTCCATGAATGACCAGGGTGTTGCCGATTTCTTCAATATGTGCACCCATTTTTCTTAGCTGCAACATGGCTAATACGCGGTTCGATTCTTTATGCCGATTTGATTCGATGTCGGTGATGACGCTGCGACCGGAAGCTGCCGCTGCTAAAACAGCCAATACTGGAAGCAGATCGGGTGTATCGCGGACACTAACCGAAAAGGGTCGGATGTGTCCGTCGGATTCAGCCCATAAAGTGTCGGTTGCATCATGTCTGTGAAGTTTGAGGCCAATGTCCTCTAATAATTTAATAATGGTGCCTTCGGGATGATCTTGGGAGTCGCGGTAGGAGTGAATTTGAAGGCTTCCCCCATGTAAGGCGAGAAAAGCGAGTGGAAACGCCAGTGACGAAAAATCTGGCGGTGCCTGGTAATCCCTGGCTTTAAGACTCTGAGGGGCAATGATGAACTCATGGCGCTCCCAATCAACAGAACCTTTTAAACCGAACAGGGTCATCATGCGCCATGTCAATTGCACATAAGGTTCTTCCGCAACGGGCGGCGAGATGCGTAAAGATGTGGGCCTTGAAGCAAACGGTGATACCAGAAGAAGACTCGATGCCCACTGACTTAACAGTCCAGGAATGGTAATGTCTCCACCTTTTGGGGCACCTGGAAGGATGGTTACGGGCAATGAATAACCACGGGATTGCCAGGCAATGCCATATCGTGAGAAGGCTTGGAGTAGAGGTTTGAGGGGACGCCGACTTAAATTGGGCGAACCGATCATGGTGAGGGGATGAGGCGAGAGGGAGCACAGAGCGAGAAGAAATTGAGCGGTGGAACCGGAACTGCCAACTCTCACATAACCTCTTGGGGGAGAAAACGCTTGCCCCTTAACGTGATACCCCTCTGACACGTTGTCTATGGGGATCCCCAAATCTCGTAGAGCTCTTAAGGTATGGCGAACGTGTAAGGCAGTTGATGAACCGGAAATGACGGAGTGCCCGTGACTAAGTGCTGCGAGAATTAAGGCACGGTGTAAATGATATTTTGACGGAGGAACATCTAGGGATCCGGTGACTTCAGTGTGTAATGGGTTAACCCGTAACCAATGCATAATCGTACCCCCTTTACTCCTAGAATGGTTTCCATGACATATTGTGTTGCTTTTCTACCTTTAACAGGACCAGTCTTAATAAGACCCGTGGGATCAGTAAACACACCGGTGAAATCTTGCACCAGATAGGAAAAATCCGCGAAAAATCCATATCATTACATGGTGACATGCTCTTCATGCACATGTATTCATCGACTGATTTTTGTATTCCCATGAGCACAGAGCAGTTTTTTACGTGGAAATCCCGATTTGTTCCACGAACACGTCAACCCCATGATGTCGTAATCCTGGTACTGGGGCTCGTAATCAGTGCGAAGAATGATGTCTTACACTGTTGATCAAGTGTACTCACCGATTGCGAAATGACTATGGAATTGGAAAACTTTTACTAAGTGTAGCATAACATATCCAAAATATTCAACCAATGGCGCAAGTCCACGATGCATCCTATTATTACAGTAGTGAAAAAAGAATAAAAAATGACACCTCCTCCTATGTGGAGATAGGTGTCATTAGCTTAAAATTAAGCGGTTAATGGTCAACACCATGACCAATCAATTTAACGACATTGTACGTTATATAGACAACATTTGACAATATGTGGTCTGTCGCCCTCGTTGTGTAAGTATATTTTTATACCGGAACGCTGTCTATAATAGGACAATTTTTCCGAGTACAACCTTTCTGCCCTAGCCCAGATTTTCGATGTGTACCGGTTCAATGTCTTCCGGTAACGCAAATCCTAGAACACGGCTATAAAAATATAATTCGGCCTCTATAGCACGTTTGATATTGGGGGCCTGTCGAAAATCCATGTCCTTCTTCAGGAAAAGCGATGTAGGCCACCGGGACATGATTTTTCCTCAGCTTCTCAACCATTATTTCTGCTTGATTGGGAAGGACGATTTTGTCATCAAGACCTTGGAAAAAGATGACGGGGGTGTGGATTTGGCCCGCATGAAATAAAGGAGATCGTGCACGGTAGATGGCTTCTGCCTCCGGCCAAGGGCCGACCATACTGTCCATATACCGAGACTCGAATTTGTGTGTCTCACGAGCTAAAGCTCCGAGGTCACTGACACCGTAATAACTGGCGCCGGCCCGAAATACATCGCGAAATGCTAAGCAGGCTAAGGTGGTAAAGCCTCCCGCACTGCCTCCCCTAATCACCATGCGCTTCCCATCCACGAGTCCCTGCTCGGCTAAATATAAAGCGGCCTGTGTACAGTCTTCCACATCGACAACTCCCCATTGTCCGGCGAGTCGCTGACGATATGCGCGCCCATAACCGCTTGAACCGCCATAATCGATATCCGCCACAGCAAATCCGCGTGTGGTCCAATACTGCATGGCTAGCTGAAACAGTGGCGTGCCGCTGCTAGTGGGCCCTCCATGGCAAACCACAATCAGGGGCGGTTTTTCATCCGAAGGTCCTTCAAAGGCATGATTTTTAGGGAGATAAAACTGCATGTAAGCTTCTTGATTATGAGACGTTGGAAAGGTTAAGAAAGAGGGTACGCTGATATCTTCCGAATTCATGTTCATATTTTGTGAGTGTTTGATGATTTCAGGTTCTCTATGATTTTCATCCCACAACACTAAGGCAGCGGGTTCTTGCCACGAACCGGCAATCATCGCCACGCGCTGATTGTGGGTGACAGGTAAGGAAAAATACGTATACGACGTTTTGATTTCTGTCAAATTGTGGGTTTGGATATCAATCAATCCAAAATGCTTTGAACCATTTTCGGTATACACAGCGATAATTTGGTCTGGCGTTAAATAACCGTAAGTCGTGATACCAAAAACCCATGAGGGGATGGCAAAATCGGCAGCCATGGGGTATAACGGCTGAGCTGTGTCATTAACCCATTGATAGAGATTCCACCATCCACTTTTATCAGATATGAACGTGAGAACGCCCGTGGGTGAGAATATGGGTTGGACAATCGATTCGTTTGGTGAACCTTGAAGGCGCCGGGGCTGGATGATGTGGCCTTCTGGACTCAAATCAGCCAGCCAAAGTTCTGTTCCGTCCCACGGCATTTGGGGATGATTCCAGGCCAGCCATGTGAGCTGACGACCGTCTGGACTTAAACGAGGATCGCTATAAAAATCATGACCGGAAACCAACACTGTGCCGCAGTCATCGCCTTCGGGATTGATGCTGACAATCGTCGTCATGGCTTGGATGTCAGATAGCCTGTGATCTTCTCGAATCGCGATAATTCGGTGATGCACGCTATCAAAAATCATATCGGCATAGCGAATAGGGAGATCTATGGTGATCGGTTCGGGTTTTCCTCCCTGAATTTGACGATAGAGACGTTGGTCAGGAAAATTGCAAAAGAAAATGTCCCCATTATGGACAACATAAGCCCGCCCACCGTATTCATGCGCTCTCGTACGAGCGTTAAAACCAGGTGGTGTCATGTCTTGAATTTCTTGGGTACGTGGATCGAAACGTACAATGACATTGCGCCCTTCTTCTTGAGGTCGGGTTTCGATCCAATAAAGCATGTCTCCACCCCATTGTAGTTGATCGAATGAAACGGTGTCTTGAGTGAGCATATCCGTACTAACGGGAGAGCTCCACGATCCATAAGATTTTACAATCAACGTCTAATCTCCTTCCTACTTGCAAAATTTTACGTTACTCCGCACGAATTCTTTGACACCTTATGAGTGATGATCAGCCGACCGATACGGTCAGCTCAGATCACATTTAAGAGGCGTTTCCCGCTCTTTTTGTGACAGCTCATCCCTAAAACTGGGGTGAGCGACGACCTCGAAGGTCATCCACCTTTCGGATTTCAGATTGAATCATGCTACGGCTTCGAGACTCACATATTTTAAGATGGATGCATCAGATACGCGCGCGTACCCCTGTCAGCTAAACGTTAAAGCTGCAAAATTTCGCGAATGTCGTCTTCGGAAAGAAGAGGCAGGTCCTCGCCTTGCGGGTTAATGACTTGATCAATGAGATCACGTTTTTTTTGCTGTAACGCATAGATCTTTTCTTCTATTGTGCCTTGCGTGATGAGACGGATGACTTGCACCACATTTTTCTGGCCGATACGGTGGGCCCGGTCGGTGGCTTGGGATTCGACAGCCGGATTCCACCATAAATCATAGAGAATGACCGTGTCGGCTCCGGTTAGATTCAGTCCTGTGCCTCCGGCTTTTAACGAAATGAGAAAGATGGAGCGCTCTTTTTGGTTAAATCGGTTGACAAGATGAAGTCGCTCTTGGGCAGGCGTATTCCCATCGAGCAAGAAATAGGGCCATTGTCGTTGGTCGAAGGCCTGGGCCATGAGGGCCAGCATGCTCGTAAATTGGGAGAAAATCAACAAATGGTGGCCTGCTTGCAGTGCCTCATCAACCAGTTCGATTAACAAGTCGAGTTTGGCGGATTCTCCCTCATAGTTTTCGAGAAAAAGGCCAGGATGGCAACAAATTTGGCGTAAACGCGTTAAGGCGGATAAGATTTTGATTCGGCTTTTTTGAAACCCGGCTTGTTCTAGCTCCTTGCGAGCTTCGGTTTGTACCTTTTCTAAATAGGCCAGATACACCTTTTTTTGCTCCCGGTTGAGTTCCGTCGTCTGCACCGATTCGATTTTATCGGGTAATTCTTTTAACACATCGTGTTTGAGCCGGCGCAGAATAAACGGACGAACGCGGCGGGCAACTTGCTCGGGTTTCATGCGGGAAAACTTTTGGCGGCTTCCCAATAGCTCTGGAAAGATGATATGAAAAATGGACCAGAGGTCATTCAGCGAATTCTCAAGGGGCGTACCCGTCAGGGCAAACCGTCTCGGGCTTTTGATGTGAGAAGCAGCTTGCGCGACTTGTGTCCCCGCATTTTTCAGAGTTTGGGCTTCATCAAAAATGACGGCATGAAACATCTGATCCCGGTAATAATCCCTATCCCGCCGCAACAAGGGATACGAGGTGATGAACACATCAACCATCTCCTCGTCCGCCTGCTTCCACTGCCGTTGCCGGTCTTGGGGATCGCCGGCGACGACGAGGGTGCGTAAGCTCGGGGCAAACATGGCCAATTCATGATGCCAATTGTAAATTAACGAGGCGGGAGCCACCACCAAGGCAGGATGATGCCAGGAATTTGATTCGCGTTCCGATAATAAATAGGCAATACTTTGTAGCGTTTTACCAAGCCCCATGTCATCGGCTAACACGCCCCCAAAGCGGTATTGACTCAACATTTTCATCCACAGAAATCCGGTCACTTGGTAATCGCGTAAGGTCGCTTGAAGGGATTTGGGCGGAGTAATGTCCAAGTTATCGGGATGGCGTAAATCATCGAGCCAACGCCGGAGTGATTTGCCAATAGAGAGGGACGCCTGCTGGGTGGGATCGGCATCGATAAGGGGAACAGCCTGGACAATAGACAGGGTAAGGGGTTTTTCGCTGAGTTCTACGGGATCCACATCTAGCTGGTCGATGACACGTGCCGTGGCCTGAAAATGCTCCTCTTCTAAAGACAGCAAACGCCCATCTGTTAACCGGTGATACCGTCTTTTTTCTTTGAGGGACCGAAGAAGTTGTCTCACGTCATCTTCCGCCAGGTCGCCGCAATCAAAGGATACATCAAGCCATGATTTTTCCGCATCCGTATCGAGCCTCAGCTTTGGAGGATAGGTTGGACGGTATACCGGAGCAAAGGCTTCGCTGATGTGCACATCGGCCCATGTTTTCAGCTCTTTAAGCCCGGTTTGCATAAACTCGTAGATAGCGTCTTCGTCCGTGAGGAGGAATTGGCTCTCGTCTTGTACAAAACCATAACGCAGGAGTTTGGCGACGCATTGCGCTTCTTGGACGCGGTCACGGTGGATAATTTGTTGGGAGTGTTCCCTTTCTAAATCTCCATGCACAATGACGGACGGACCGTAAACATAATGCAAGAGGGCTTGGATTTGATCCCCATCCCAGTCCAGGTAAATGCGAGGTTGAAGCGGGTCAGAAATAATTTGGGAAGAAATTTCGGGGGCGATTTGCAAGGTCCCAAGTTGTTCTAACGACGGCAAGATGGTGGTGACGACTTGTTCCACGTCGTCTTGGGATAACGGAATTTGGACATGAGAGGAGGTACTGGGCAAGTTGAGCAATTGGTGTAAGACCTTGGCATGGTTTGGGGCTAAGGGATAAATCGTGGAACCGGCGACAGCGCACGCGTATTCAGGTAAAATCGTGGCTTGCGGTTTATCAAAGGAGAGAAGATATTCTCCTTCCTGGGCTGCATTTAAGCGAAAAACGAGCGGTAACGGATCGGGACTCCATTCAATTTTTTGCCCGGCCAAGGCCCAGAAAACCTCAACGTGCGGCCATAATGGCAAGAATTTGGGCCACATGACGGGCAAAATGGGCATCTTCCGCTCTGATCCCAAGGAATAGCGCGTTTCGCTGATGTAGAATTGCTGACGAAAAAAGTCAAACTGGCTCAAGATTTGTAACAGCAAATCAATGACGGCCCAGTCTTCCGGCCGAAATTGGTGTATTTTCGGGTTATAGGTAAATCGTTTGGTAAAGACGTGAGCACGCCCTGCTTGAATGTCTTCTAAGAATTGAGCCAGTTTAGGAATCACATAAAGATGCTGATCATTCCCCACTTTCATCTCGAGGGTAAAAATGGGGTCATAGATATTGAAAGGCATGTCCAAGAAAAATTGAACGCGAAGCGTTTCTTTTGATGACGGAGACGCGGTAGGAAGGACATCTTGAGCGCGAAAACTCTCAAAAAACTGGCGTACGAGCCGGGATGAGGCTGGTTTGGCAGAGGAGGGCGAATTTGACCGCGCCTTGGTCTCAGGGACTTCTCTCTTAGAAGACGACAAGGCAATGAGAACGGCGGCTATATGTTTGCAGCCACCATATTGCCAAAACGCAGGACACGTGCAAGACCCTTCGCGGAAATATCCTGTGGGGTCGATCGTCAATTGAACATGATAGGGCGCACTGCCTTGTACGGTTGCGTGAATGGTTCCAGGACTTAAAGAATCCTCCCTGATGTCAACGACACGGTGAGCTTTGACATATTGCATCCCGCGCTGGTAAAAAGTAGAACCTATCCGATTGATAATGTCTTGTGGGCTCATCGTAACGGAAATGGACACTTGGGACATGAAAAACCTCCTCGAATATGGACAACCCCAATTCCCCTCAACGTTGTTTCATAGCAAATCCATGGAATGCATCTTGTCGCTGAGTGATGCGATGTGAATTGTTTTGAGGATATCACGAAATCGTGGGTTTAGGTGAATGCCAAAAATCTAATCCCCCCATATGATGGCCATGAGCATATTCTCTTGGTGCAATCCTTGTATTCTTAGGAGAAGGTCCGGGAAGATGACGTTTTTTCACGGCGGTAGTATTGCCATAGGACGCTGAATAACACGAAAGGGATCAAAGGCGTCCATGCCATATGATGCATTACGGCGGCAAAAACTAGGACGATTCCTGAGGCTATAACGGCAGCGGCATGATAGTTCTCGGCGGTTTGTTGGCTATGAAGACTTTTGAGGACGGCAACGCCTTCTGCCAAGACCCACGCCAAAATCAAGGAACTGGCAACGAGGAGATGCATGGCCGTAAAGGGTATGCCGAGGGGCAAAATTACCCAGAGAATTAATGTAAGAAGCCATACTGTGAAGACGGGGAGAATACTGCTTTGAATGAACCGCATGACGATAGGTTCTGGCCAAAATTGATAAAGAAAAGGATTGGTCATATCCTCGATAAAAAATTGTGCCAGGTGTCCTCGGCGGAATCGGTAGGCGATAAAGAGCCAGAACAGCCAAGCCCAGTGATTGGACGTTTTTCCCAACAAGATGAGGGCCGATCGAAATAATAAGGATAACTCCACTAACGTGAACAGAAAACGAGGACGGCGCACAAGCGTAATCACAAAGCGCCCTAACTCGAAGTAGGGTTCGGGCCACGAGGGAAGATGACCGATAACCCGGTGTCCCGCTAAACGTCTTTGGTTACGAATTTGCTGAACCAAATCGCGATTGGGCAAATAAATGATTCCTAGGTCCTGGATATCGGCATAAAGGCCACTGGCTTCGTGCACGCTTATGAGATTAATGCGCGAAGAGATCATAACGGCTATAAACCAAAGAATTCCTAGGGCAATAGATAACTCCACGAAGTGAGCAGGCAAGGGATCGACCCTTTGGGCTAGCATGATAAATTGCTGGTGAAAGGGCAAGACGAGGAGAAGAAGAGAAACGAGAACCGCGAGCCAAAAATATCTGTAGGGCTTGGCAGGCCGTGAAAAATGGAGGGCGGCAATGATCCATCCACTAGTGTTGGCAGCAAGCATCCATAACGCCCAAGAAATGGCCAAGGCTCTTTGGTGGGGATCGTGAACGAACGCGGCCCCAAGCGAGGCGATCAATAGGGTAAGAAGTACCAGGCGAAATTGTCTCGGAACCAGATAAAAGGGCATGAAAGCACGGGCAGAGATTGGTGAGGTGATGGCCCATTCGAGATCACCATGGTTCAAATACAAGGGGGAGCGGGAAGCCGTGAGCGTGATACTGATTATGGCGGATATAATGGCAACCGGTGGCATCACAACACTGATGGGAACGTGGAGACTATGACCACTATGCCACAATAAAGTTAAGAGTCCGGAATAACTGACGGCGACCCAAATGCCTCCAAAGGCAATGAGATAAAAGACATAGAGGCGGGAAAAAATGTCGCGGTCATTGGGATCAATGCCTACATTGCGTAACCAATAAAGACTTTGCGAGCGAAATCGCCGCCAATGAATTATGCTCAGCATTTGCCAGCTTGTTGTGGGACTGTGTCTATTCACGGACGATCTCCATTTGTGGGGGATTCTTGAAAAGGCTCTGACTCAAACGGTAGGGTAAACTCGCCACGGAACCCGGATACTGGTTTTTGACGGGTTCCCATGATTCATCAAGAAGGATACGACCCTGATTGAGGAATACCAAATGGTCGGGTTCAATGACTTCGGGCAATAAATGGGTGCTGGCAACAACGGTCATATGCTCTTCTTGGCACAATTGTTTCAAAATCGTGGCAAGATGAGATTGGGATGTGGGATCAAGAGGACCAAACGGTTCATCCAATAACAAAAGAGCGGGTTTAACAATGAGGGTGAGCAACACCGCCAGTTTATATTGCATCCCACGGGAATAGCTGACAGGATAGGTATTTTGATGCTGATCCAAGAAGAAAATTCGAAACAATTCGTGGGCTTTAGATTCCCAGTTGTTGAGGTGGTGTAATGTGGCAATAAGCTGCGCATGTTCCCATGCTGTCAGTTCTGCGTAAAACACCGGTGTATCCGGAACAAATTTGATGCGGGAGCGCAAGACGCGTTCATTGTGTTCCGCATTACTGCCTTCAATTACGATCGATCCCTGTGTGGGGCGCATCCACATGGCTAAACAGCGGAGTAAGGTAGATTTTCCGGCGCCGTTTTCTCCGAGTAATATCCAATATTCGCCCCGTGGGATTTTCAAAGACACATGCTGTAAAGCTTGGTAGCTACCGTATTTAACCGAAACATCATTGACTTCGATCTGAACCACGTTCGTCATACCCCTTTAGTGAGCCATTAGACGATGAAGAGATATTATGCATCAAGACGATTGTTCTTGAAACGTTAAATATTCATTAATCGTATGATATCGAAGAACGGGATGTATTAAAGCGGTGTTAAAAAAATTTTTGTGGTGACCCGTCAAAACATGTTCTTGTTTGAGAGGATTAAGACAGAAGACAGAGTAATCGTGGTCCAGAGGGGAGCATTATTGGTGGTTGTAAGTTGTTAATAAATGCCGATGAGAGCGTCGATGTGGAAATGCTGCCATCCAACCAGCCTATGTTTCTAAAGACTAAAGAGTAAAGGACAATCTTTTTCTTTATGTCGTTTTCTCTTAACGGAACAGAACAAAGAATAAGAAATAGGGAACCAACGGTCCCTTAAGGCATGGGTCAAAAGCTCCTAGTCGGGTCGGTCAATGGGTTTCAGACTGAGAATTATTAAAACGCATTGCACAATCCATCCACAAAAGATGTTTTGTTTGGTCTATGAATTCGAGACCAAACAAAATGTCTGTCTTTTGTGACGACAAGGAGGCACTATGAAAAATTTAGAGAGCCTGTCCCATCTCGACCAAGATGTGTTAATGGATGAGTTTCTCGACGAAGCCCAACAGCCTGAAGTTTTAGATGCCGCGATTAAATTGCTGAAATCCTTAGAAATTCTGAATGACAGCGGCATTATCGACATGCTCACAACATTGGTCGAATTTATGGGCATGTATCCCGATGCCATTGACACCGACCAGTTATCGGATAAAGTCGGATCCTACTATCAATCCCATCAACAGCTCATTGATCAAGCTCTTCGCATTCAACCGGACAATTTGGTGAAATTAACCCAGTTGTTAAGTCAAGACCCCATTGCTGAACCCTTGATGACGTTGGCGCAGGCTGTGGAAGCCATTGAAGATCCTCAAAAGGTGCAAGCATTGCTTGTGGGATTTGCGAAGATTTCTAGTCATCTGCCCGTGTCGTCAATGCTCCGGGTGATGGAGAATATGACGCATCCGGGAATTCTTGAAGCTTTACCAAAACTGTTCACCGCGCTCGAAATTGCTAATGAGCGTGGGGCGTTTGATGATTTACTCTTAGCCCTAGAATATTTAGATGACCTCTCCGAGTTATTGCCTCCTGGGGACACTATCGATCAATTTTTCCGCTGGATTAACGAAAATCATGTGATTGAGTCGTTGCAATCGACAAACTGGAACAATCTCATGGCTTTAACGGTCCTCGCCACTCAAAACGAGGTGGTGATGACAGCGATTTCCGCGTTGCGGGTCATTAAAGATATTCCGCAAGAAACAATGACCCAATTATTGCAGGTGGGCGTTGAGGTGTTGCAATTTATTGATGCCGTGCATGGGTGGGATGTCATGCGGCAAGGGATTGGGCTGTTGGGAACCTTGAAGACGGAAATCCCGTGGATGGAACTCTTTCCGGGATTATGGACGCATGAAGGAAACTTGAATATAGACGGAATCGTGGCCACCGTGAAAGATGTTGCTGAGAAGACGCAAATGAAAACATCAACCTTTGGGGGGATTCGTGGCATGATGGCGATGATGAAAGACCCCGATGTCCAAAAAGGCTTGCAGTTTATGACGGCTCTCCTCGGACGTTTCGTGCATCTGGTTATGACCCCTCCCGCCTAAGAAATGATCACTGGGGTAGGATTAAGTAGATGACAGAATCGAAAGCTCTATATGGTACGAACATGAATCCGCCGGCTTTAAAGCCGGCGGATTTTTGTGGTTTATCGAAGACCACTGTGCAGCTGGCTGTGGCGTGGTTATTTTAGCTAAGCGCTATATAGCGTCACAAGATGGAAAATTATTCTAATATAATGCTAGGACACGTTAATTGAAGGAAAAAACCGATAATAAAATAGAAAATAACGAGAATTGTGCAGGTAACCAACAAATTTTTTTCGAATTCTTGTTACCAACAACTCGTTTGTGACGTTATGGTAAATATAAAAGTGAGTAAAGGAGAATGGTTATGCGAGTAACGTATCCCGTTTGTCCTGAATGCGGCAACCGTTGGGTTGGAAGGCTAACCGCTCCCGGCTGGTTCTTTTGCTCCACATGTACGATTGAATTTAAATATGATGTTGATGGACTCATTGTGTACAACATTACGCCTGATGGTATGAGAAAGCGAGCCCATCGCCGTAGGCGGCGTCCACCGGTTCAGAGGGAAGCGTATCAAACCTCTTAAGAAATATCCCAGTTGATACAGAGAACTGGGACCATAAAATTTTCGCAAAATACTGACCAATTTATGCGCAGATCGTGGAAAAACAGGTAGTGGCCAGGGCACATTTAAGTGGGAACAAGTTGGTTGGAGAGAACTCGTGAATCCCCATGGCTTCATTGTGTTCCGGTAGCAATTTGATGAATAAGTCAAAGAGCTGGCATTATGAAATCAGGACCGTGCAAGGGAAATTATAATCCTTGCACGGTGGTAGTTTTCCTGCCCAAGTCTATTCAACATGTCGATTATGGCGCTTTGTGCTCCGGTCGTTTAGAAGCTATTGGTTATCAACTCGAGAAAAGATCCTTGCAATGCTGGCGGAAGATCGTTTTCACCGGGATTACCGTATAAACCTAAGATATCCGGGCTGTTGTCTTGCGAACCCGTATTATAAAGGAAATACCAATGGTTGTTTCCTGCCTTTTCGAAGGTTAATGTAGAGGGAGTCGCACGGTGATTTTGATACAGATACCATTGGGTATCTGTACGCAATCCCAATTCAGGTAAGCCTAAAATGCTTTGCCCCGATGACGTCTCTAATTGCAATTGGATGACATAAGAGTGATGCGGTAGGATGCCGGAAACGGTCTGGATGTCAATTCCATCGGTTGTGTTCACTACGGCACTCGGGGTAATTTCTGAAGAGGAGCCCGATGGGATTACGGCCGTCACTCGTGCTTGGGCAGGAGCTTGTGGTGTCAATGCAAACACAATGGGCGTGGAAGGCGAAAGAAAAGAGTGATTATCGGTGAAAGTTATGCCCTTGGTGCTGACATAAGGAGAACTAATAACGTTACACATAGGTGAGGCGCCGGGGCATGGACCGGTAAAGGGTAATTGCGGATCAGCTGTAACGTCCACCTTATCGGCTAAGGTTCCCGGGACAATTTGTCCGTAGGCATTGACCGGTTCAATTAAAAATGTTGAAGACCCATTGATATATGCAGGATGCTCGCCGGATACGGGCATGGGTTGGGAGCTATCAGTAAACACACGCCATCCAACCTGTTGTGTGGTATCGGGAACACTGGTTATTTGCTGTGTGATTTGATTATCCGGTGATCCAAAGGTTAAGTTAGCCCATTGTCCCGGGGTATTTCCGCTTTTCACCCGGATGATTCCTGTACCGTTATGAAGAGAGACATCGACAGTACCCGAATCGACCCACGACGACCCGTTCCAAATGGAAAAATTGTGGGAACTATCAGACAATGTTACAGGGACTATGCCCGAGTAGGATTGATCTACGGTATTGGCCGAAGTTAATCCGTCAACGACAATATTTTTAGTTTGACCGACAATAACGTCTGGAAATCCCACTAAGGGAAGGATCGTAGCCGGTGGAGTTGAGGATGCAGCAATAGGACTTCCGATAGGAGCCGGTAATTGTGAGACCGTATAAATATTGTCCCACTTGAAGCCGCGTGCCGAAAATATTTGAGCTGAGGCAATCCAATGTAACATGCCATTCGAATACCAATAGACTTGCGGTTTATTGGGTAACTTAAAAAGATCGACAGCACTGCCGATAGGAGCAGGTAAAGCGTTTACCACACGGAGTTCACTAAATTGGTAACCTAAATCGTAAAAGATGGTTTCATTGGCTATGGCATGCATTTTTCCATTGCGCTCGATATAGACGGTGGGTTTGTCCGCCAGTTTGTAAATGGGCCCCGGCAAGCTGAAGGCCTTGACGGTTGCCGAATTAAACGGTGAAACCGTAGAAAGTCCTAAGGCTAATGCCGACGTGAGCAACAAGGCATGTTGAGTTTTTATCATGGACACCCCCAAATGATGACGACATAATTTTTAACTAATGTTACCAATTTGATTATACCGTAGCGAATTCTTGAAAATCACACCATGAATGATGGCATTTTCGGTGAAATCATGACAGGTCAACATAAGGATCCGTTTACCTTTGCAAATACGGTGTCGATTTAACGTGAAAGATGCTCTTTCTATCATGTGTCATCGTTAACGGCCAACCTCTTGGCTGCTGCGAGCGGTGAGCAAGTAATATGGAGAAATAAGCCGCGGTAAGTTTAGCTCAATTTTCTGTTACGAAGGAGATTTTGCGATCTCCATGACTAAAGCGTTGATCCCTATGCAAAGCATGTGTGCAAACCTTGCTAATTATGTTCTATATGTTATATTTGTAATATAACAGAGGTGACAGATAGTGATTTTCGTAGTCGATGAACATCGCGATGAACCGATTTATGTGCAATTGCGCAATCAGGTAGTGGAGGCGATTGCCCGGAGCACACTCAAACCGGGTGATATCTTACCACCTATTCGCACGGTGGCGGAACTTCTCTCCATTAACTTACACACGGTGAATAAGGCATATCAAATCTTAGAACAAGATGGCTACATTATTCTCACCAGACGGAGCGGAGGAGTCATTAGGCCAAAACCGCCTGCCGATTTTGACAGGGCATGGCGAGAGCGATTACGCCTCGTCCTAGCCGAAGCTCGTGCTTTTTCTGTGGACAGAGCCCAGGTCCTTCAATATTGCCGTGAAACGCTGGATGAATTATCTACTCTTCAAGAAGGGAACGGATCATGATGGGACCAAATTTTTTGGTGATCACTATTTGGCTTGCGATGATCTTGACCTATGCTATCGTGCCGTATCTGATGCCCAAAACGTTGGTTTTTGGCGTCCGCATACCGCATGAGCGGCGAGGGGATCCATATCTGAAATCTGTGAGACGGGATTATGAGATCGGGATTTTTCTGGTGGGAATCATTGCGGGGATTGTCAGTTATTATCGTAATCATTTTATGAACGAGGTCATGGTCCTGACGTCAAGTGGGCTGTTGCTACTATTCCTGATCGGAAATTACGAAATCGCCCATGCACGCATTAGTATGAGAAAACAGCATGAAGACTGGTACCAAGGGCATCTCCAGGCAAGAATGGCGTTCATTGACACAAACGATACCAATATGCTCCGCAAGACTTTTATTCGATGGTTAATCATTAACGCGGTGTTCATTGGAATCCTTAGCCTAATCGCGGGGATTATTTATCCTCATTTGCCAAAAATGCTACCTGTTCACTGGTCTACCCAGGGCAACGTAACGGCGCGTGTGACCAAGAATTGGCTAACGGTTTTTCAACCGATTTTAGTGGGTGCTGTTATCGTGTTGGGCATAAGTCTCTTTGAAGCCTATTTGCTTACCCATCTGCGACCCGATATTGATCCGCGTGAACCTCACGACTCTTTCATCCAGTATTATGTATTTGTACGCCGCATGATTCATGCCTTGGGAATTGTAGAAATGGCGCTGATTCTCTCCTTGATGCTTACCATCTTTGGCATGTGGGGATGGCTCAAACATCCATCGCCTATGGTGTTGGCGAGTCCGGTATTAATCGCTGTGTTCGCCGTAATGGCAATCAGTTTGTTCACGGGTCAGGAAGGTAGTCGGCTGACGACACATTCTTCTTTTATTACCACCCCTTATGATCATCGTGATGATGATGCTCAGTGGAAAGCGGGGTTATGGTATTACAATCCGGATGATCCCAAATGGCTCGTGGCTAAACGATTTGGCGTGGGATGGACACTAAATTTTGCCCATCCTATCTCTTGGCTCATCATCGGTGGACTGATCTTTTTGGTTATGCTGTCGATCTTCATAGGACATTGAACGCAAATGAGCATTGGATGAGCGAGTAGACTCGCGGTTATCATGGGAATGACTGAGTCGTGAACACCAGATAAAATGCATTGTTACTGTCTTAAAAGAGACCACTTCCATGATAGGAACAATCCTATGGGTTGTTCCTATCATGGCGTGAATGCGAAATGGGAAGAGAGCCTTATTTATGCCTTTTTAGGCCGCGAAAATACATCTCATCATGTAATCGTTTTGTTCTTTTTTGTTCTAACGGTAATTCTCTCTTATCAAAATGTCGGCTTGGGACTCACTTTTTTAAGAGCGGTGTGATTGCATCTAGATGTTCTAAATTATCAAGAGAAGGACATTAACGTTGTCCAGCTTTGAGCGGATCTTCAGTTACTGTGCCAATATAGGCGGCAAATCTTGTGTCTTCCCCGCGTTTTTCCTATACGTTCCTTAAGGAAATGCCATTGCGTCAGATAGTCGTTTAATATTGCTAAAAAAGATGTTAAGTGAAAATTCCGTTGTCTTATAATAAATTATAGTAAGAAATAAGGAATTGGGCCTTTAAAATAAGAAAGCAGAAAGGCAGGCCAGTATGGGGATTGTATTTGCGGGAACTTTAATTTTAATTACTGTTACGATTCTGGTTCTCGCGCTGCGTCCACCAAATGCTTATATTCGTGGAAAGCAAGGCGAAATAATTGTGCAAGGGGCTCTACGGCTTTTAGATCCCCTGGAATACGATGTTTTTCATGATATTACGGTGCCTTGCACTTCGACTGCATCGGGTATTTGTCAAATTGATCATATTGTCGTGGGGTCCTCGGCAATTTTTGTGATTGAAACGAAGAATATTCAAGGGGCTTTGCACGGAAAACGCCGTGAAGTGTATTGGACTCATGTAGTTGGCATGCAGAAACGGCGGATTTATGCTCCTCACCGTCAAAATGCGACGCATATCAAAACGTTGCGGCGGGCTTTTCCCGATTTACCTAAAGATATTTGGTTTTCCTTAATTGCCGTGCCTAATTCCCTTCAATTGTATATTGAAGAAATTTCAGGGGCGCATATCGTGCAGTTTTCTCATTTAGTGGATTTTATTACCCGATCGAATGCCAGTATTCCCCAACCACTCTCTCCCGCGCAACGCGAATATGTGATTCGCACCTTACTGCAATGGAAACGGCATCATGCTTTAAAGCATTCTTGGTTAGGGCGTCTTACCCGGCGCCGCCGCAATTTAGGCAACAGCTTAGAGGTTGCCAGTGGCCGTTGCCCGGTTTGCGGGAGTCCTTTGCAAGTGGTTAAGGATACAAATGGATCGAAAATGGTTTGTAGTAAATCGTCTTGTACCTTTTCCACGACGGTCTTGTCCATTACCGCATTGCGCCAGCCCAAAGATCACACGAAGAACTAAACCATATTACTCCATGCATAATTTTGTCTTTTCATTGATCATTTCTGCCCTTTAGTAGCCATTATGCGGATAACTCCATAGATGATGGCCCACTGCATTGTGTCCCCCGGGGATGATACCTGCGGGCAAGAGGTCTAAGCCATCAGGAATATTGAGATAACCTGGGGCTGTGCCCGGAATACCCGTATGCCCATATTGCCAGACTATTTGATTGGTTTTAGGATTAATCACAATGACGCGATCATTATAGTCGTCATTGAGGAGAACCAAGCCATTAGGTAATTTCACCGCTAAAGACGGGCGATCGAGACGACCAGGGCCACTTAACGGACGGTATAACCACAGCAATTTACCGGTTGGGCTCATCTCAACCACTGCACCGGGATTGGTATAAAATGCGACGATAATATTCCCATGCGGCGTGAAATTCGCGTCTGAGGGATAGGACAAGAAGGACGGAAAATGCACGGTATAACGCACCTGGTTGTGTCGGTTCAGTAAAATGGCGTCGTTGCCATTGATTTGGGTGACAAGCATACCCCCATTGGGCGCAGGAAAATCTCCGTTGGGTGCAGAATAGCTTGTCGGTGGGTTAACGGCCATGATCCCGGTTTGTCCATATTGTTTAATAATCTGATGGGTTTTTCGGGAAATAAAGAGGATCCGTTGGTTTTTAATGTCGGCCACGGTAATGATATCGCCTTGAGGCTTGTCATACAAAAACGCATCATCTGGGGTATTTAAATATCCCGGAAGGCTTCCTGCTACCCCAGCATGTCCATAATTCCAAACGATTTGCCGGGTTTTAAAATTAATTATGGAAATAACGTTATAGCCTTCTTGATTGGTAATAATTTCATCAAAATGGGGACCGAAAAACACGTCGTCATCATCATGCAGTAACGATGCTTGTCCCGGTTTAGGGTATTGCCAGACAATCTTTTTTTGTGGTGTAACCAATAAGATACGGTTGTTATGCGAATCAGCAATTAAGATGTCGCCTGGCAAAATTGAACTGGCGGCAGTGGCACCCCACGGTATTAAGGATTTGTGCTGAGGAGATTGGCGAACGCGATTTTGAGTGGACGCTGGCGCTTTCGCCGAATTTTGAGATGATGATGAAGTGGGCGGATTGAAACCACAAGCCGAGAGACCTAAGGAGACGGCGATGGTCAACACGAGACGAAAAAATGGCCGATGCACGCTCTCTCAAAACCCCTTTCCCCGGATAAGCTTGATTTTCTCGAGCGGATGAAACTTGCCTACAATCATACAGTATAAGATAGATGTCTCAGAACCTCTAAGATTTGAAGCTTTTTCATTACGTGAAACTATGGTTTGACTCGGTCCTCCCGTCGTCACGAAAGTTGTTCGCCCTTATGAGACATAATAAAGTTCCTCCCTTCCTTCGTGAATTCTAACCAGATTGAGAATTGGAGAGGAACTGTCTTCACGGTATCATTTCAACAACCGTCGGTTTTTTTTCATGGAAGGATGGCGCCGAGCGAAAAGAGATTGTCAGATTCCAGTCATACTCAGCGCTTTGTTCCACCCAAACAGCATAATCGCATCTCTCATGATTCGGGCTTATAGTGCGAAAACCGTGAGCTAATCCCCACGCCCACCCAAATGTTTCGGTGTGCCCGTGCCATAGGAGTTGTCGCGTGGTAATGGTGATGGTATGATGTTCGTCCTATATTATCTATGTAGAGAATATGAGTGTGACCGACTTGAAATAGAATGTATTGAGTCAGAAACCGTGATGACGTGCAAATTCTGCTGTAAAATTGTGTGCACTTGAGTGACAATAGCTAGTGACAAGCCATCTCATTAAGGAGGGTCAAAAGCATTAAACTCCTATGCTTAGAATGTCAACGTCACAACATCTTGATATCTTTGCTCTGAACGACGGAGTTTTACAGTGCAGCAGACAAACCGATTCTTTATACTGATAATGACAATCACTGTCAACATGAGCGCTAGGAACGGACTGGCATTTTTCCTCAACCCGATAGGAAGAGAAGGAACGCAATAGGATCAGGAGGCATTTATTATGAAGAGTAAAGTGAGCGCAGGAATTTTGGCGTTATTTTTTGGATTTGTAGGCGTGCACAAATTTTATCTTGGTCAAAAGACGCAAGGAATTCTTTATATACTTTTTAGCTGGACTTTTATTCCAATGATTGTTGCTTTTATTGAAGCCATTCGCCTATTTTCCATGTCCGATGAGGACTTTGATGCCCGGTACAATAAGGGAATGGTTGTGCAACAGCCTTTATGAGGCATGGGTGAAGATGAGAGGAAATGACTTTTCGGTAGTCCCCTCGCTCTGACGTGCTTTGGAGATTGGATATGTGTCAAAATGCCGCAGGCGGGTATTTTAACTTTGGGATCTGTGATTTTCATGCTTTGGGGGGAAAGTCTGGGTCACGTGGTTTAAAACAGATTTTAATCGGTTCCCGGCCTTGGTTCTCCAAGGTGGCGAAAGCGTTTTGATAATCATCCAAGAAAAATGTGTGGGTGATGAGTTGTTCAATGGGAATAGTTGTCGTATGTAAGAGGTTTAAGGCCTGATTAAAGGTTTGGTCAGGGTTGGGACCATAGCCATACGTGCCATAAAAGGTAATGTCTTTAGACCATATCGGCGTGAAATCCCATTTCATCTCATTAGCGGCCCCTAACAGCAAGATTTGGCCTCCTGGGCGCACGCAGCTGATGGCTCCTTGTAAGGAGGATGAAGATCCGGCAGCATCAATCACGAGATCGAACCCGCGGGGACGCCACGAGGGAGTATGCCAAATGTGGGGATAGGGTGTTCCGGTGATTTCCGTTAAAGCGGGAGCGCTGAGATTAGAAACAACTTCAGCACCGAGCCGTTTTGCCCACTTTTGTTGGTGAGGATAACGGGCAACAGCCATGACCAAATCGTGGGTTAGATCCTTTTCTTGCAGCGCAAATAGAGTGAGAAGTCCAATGGTGCCGGAACCAATGACTAAAACGCGATGCACTGAAGACCATTCAATGTGGGACAATCCATAAAGAACAATGCTTAAGGGTTCAGTCAAAACAGCCCGTTCTGGTTTCATCTCCGAAGGAACTTGGTAAACCTGATGAGAAGGAACCCACATCCGTTCGGCAAATCCGCCGGGAAAATGAGTATGAAATCCCATGAGTAGACCGATGTCGTGCTGGCCGCGGTAATAACAAAGATCGGGACGACCTTTACGGCAGGCGGGGCAGGGATTCTTTAATGCTAACGACGTACAGGATAAGGCGGGGTTGACGACAACCACCGTCCCCTTCGACCACTGAGGAGAGTCTTCGACAACACGTCCTACCACTTCATGACCTAAGACAGCCGGAAATTTTGTCAAAGGCGCTAAATAAGGAGAGCTATGTCCCAGAATCAATCCCCGATCTGATCCACAAATACCCGCTAATAATGGGGCTATCTCCACATGAGGAGTCGATCTCGTCCAAGAAGGCTTCATCACCTCTTCGTAGTGAAGAGTACTCATGGCACCCCATGAGCGTGTCCTAGGGATCAGTTTCTGCCGTAATACATGCGGCCACGATAAATGATAATGAAGACCCATCACCGTCATTGCATCGGAACCTGCCGAACCACACGGTCATGAACGCGGGCTAAAATTTCTTCGGGGCTATCACCGGTAATCGTTAAGCCGTGATTTTTTAATCCGATGACTGCATGGGCGGGATCATCGGCTGCTGCAAGCTGTTTAGCCACCTCATCCGCCAATTCTTTACTACCACAAGGATAGTTAAATTCTGTGGCCAAAACGCCTGGCATCCAGGCATGAATATGGATAATCGCACCGATTTCAGGATGTTGTTGATAAATCTTCCAATGCTCAATCGCATCGACTGAGACACGCCGTGGTGTCACTGTTTCGGGAACACTTAAGTGAATACTTTCGTCTTCAGCATCGAATCCCGTTACCAGAAGAATATCTCGGCCGATGTCATGGAGTCGGCTTTTATCCACTCCACTTGCGCTCATCCAAAAACTGTCATCGTCGTGCCGAACGCTGAGATTGCCATAACTCAGCCCACCAATACCGAACAGGCGACGCACATGGGCCATATCTTCGGGGGTGAGATATTCGTCCATGGGGAAAGGGGCCGGAAGTAGATCCCAACTCTCGAGAATTTCTCCGGCATAAGATAGGCTATGGGTTTGTCGTGTGCCGTTCCACAAAGAGGGCCGTAAGTCAGGATGAAAGCGATTGCGGATTATGAGGTGACTGCGCATTAATGGCGCAATGCGCTCAGTGAGTTTCTGGTAACGTTGTTCAACACTATCATCTTGCGATGACAGCAATACAGCACCTCGTTCCAGCGTTGTAATGACGAAAGAGGGATTATCGAGAGAGCCTGCGACCACAATGAGGATATTGGATAGAGACCGGATATGAATGGGATAAAATTGCTTCAAAAGATCGCGATGCGGATCGAGAGATGAAACAAAAGCCACACCTATGACATAAACGGCGTAATGCTGACGACGAAACGGACGCGTCTTATCGCTCACGAGTTGGAACACGACATTGGCATTTTCGACTTGTGAGCTCAAAGTGAAACCGGCCTCAACAAGACTGTGTACTAAGCGGATTTGAAAATCTGTGGCGGTGCGATTTTCTTGAAACGACGGGGCGAACCAAAACTGATTCAAACACGTCACACTCCTTGGAGGATAGGTCATATCAAGACCATGCCACAGGGAAGTATGAGAAGATCAGGGTCAAATGCACCGTAGAATAGATTCCAAGTGGATCAATCTTTATATTCATCTTCCTAATACCTCATGTCAGGATTTATCGGATCGATTTCAAAAATGTTCAAAAGAGATGTCACCAATCTGCTATCTCCCATGTTTAAAGATGTGCATTTGGTCGTAACCGTTTGCGTGGTGAAAAGACTGTGGTCAAACATGTGTTGCTCACGGGTTGTTGATTTAGGCGGGGCAAGATTATCCAGCCCGGAGGGAAAAGAGAAGGAAACGACACATCGAGCGCCTAAAAATATCCATTATCTTTTTCTTTAAGAGTCCTGCAGGGTGAAGATGACTTCGTTATCATGAATACGGTCAGAATGAACGGGATTGCTTAATAGGTCGTGAGAGTGATGTTTTTTTACTCTAGCGGGCTGAAAAGGTTTTTGCTTAGAATCGTTGAGGTTGGAGTGGAACAGAGACTTAACCCTTCAAAAAAAGAGAAGGACCGGTTGGGTAAAGGGAAGCGAGGGACTGGTATTAAAATATATGCGCAAGTCAGCGGCCAAGGAGATCCCGTAATTTTTTTGCCAGCTATGGGATGGACGGCGGAATCAGCGGGGCCTTTAGTCAGCGTGTTAGAGGAACGCTATCAATTTCACCGACTGGATTTGCCAGGATTTGGACGCAGTGAACCTTTTAGCAAAGTTCCGAGCTGGAAAGATTTTGCCTTATGGATTCACCGCTATTGTGAACAGCAGCAGTGGAATCAGGTTCGGATTATTGGGCATTCTCTCGGAGGTATTATGGCTTTGGCCTATGCCGATCAATTTCCTGAGCGTGTTTATCAATTAGTCCTCTTGGACGCTGGCTATCAACCCATTCCCCGGTTTCCCGAAGATATTGCCAAGCCCTTTCGGTATTTGGTTCCTGCACTCAATTTTTTGGCATCTTGGGGAGGTATTCGGGTGTTAACGCGCTGGATTGGTGAAAGCGGCCGCGTTACCGAGGGTTCAGGACCTTCGAGTGAGGAATTGGAAAAGGCATTTCAAGAATTTGTTGAATCCCAGCATTTATTGATTACTAATGAATTACGTGAGGCCTTTTACACCGCTCATCAATTGGTCACATTCAACCCGCTCGCGATAAATTTATTGCTGGGGATCTACCGCAGCAAACCGGTTATGGCTTTTAATCGACTTAAACCGGCTACCTTGTTAGTTGTTCCTGAACATATGACCCACTATACTCCCCTGACTCAAATTGATGAAAAGGGCTTGCCCGTGTTGCTATACGAAGTCAACAGTGGTCATTTTGTGCATTACGCGCGTCCGGAGGTTGCTCATGTGATCCGCGATTTTTTTGATCATTGGAATTGAATCATAAAAAATCGCCATTACCTGGTGATTCTCGGATTCAGCCCCCGGCGAATAAAGATGAACGATTC
This sequence comes from Sulfobacillus thermosulfidooxidans, assembly GCF_001280565.1. Classification (NCBI taxonomy): domain Bacteria; kingdom Bacillati; phylum Bacillota; class Clostridia; order Eubacteriales; family Clostridiales Family XVII. Incertae Sedis; genus Sulfobacillus; species Sulfobacillus thermosulfidooxidans. The sequence continues at coordinate 2,511,648 of NZ_LGRO01000001.1, forward strand.
GTCCGATTTGAAGCATTACTCGTCCCATACTTGATTCACTTCTAGGAACTTGTCCAGAAGTTCCATGGGCATAAACGTCGGTTCTCAAAGCGCACCGTACTTATCAGGAGTGGGCATTTTGGATGATTGCGCCTGTTGTCGATACGCCTATTAGATGGGTAAAAAATCTAGGACCTTTTGACTTTCCTACACGATGAAAATACCAAAAATATCCATGCGAAACCGGCACATCCGCCACTTGACCGTTAGCAAATGTTAGGACGATGGTCATGATGTCCGGGTGATTTGTCACCTTACCGACAACCAAGATATAGGTCTGGTCATTGAGTTCAACAGCTTGCAGCGGCGTCGTATGGGGTTTCTTGAGAGAAAATGTCATCGTATCGACGCCACTGGGCGATTCCAATAGGCCGGCATATTCTAACGTATCCTGATTATTATAGGAAAGATAAGCATATCTCTGTCCTGAAATAGCTTTTTCGCTGATGATGTGAACATGAGAGATTGTGCCGCTAGGGGCTGCGTGACTTAAAGCGGCTTGTATTGTCTGTATTGGAATGTTTTGTTTTCTGTGCGGTATCGTGGCTGGATGAGCCGAAGGAATAGTTCCACATCCTGCGAATATGCTTCCCGCGAGAAAGAGAGCCATTAAGTGTGGGCCTATTTTCATAAAGCCGCCCCTTCCAAAAATCGTTTCAGGCTGGTTGTGTTAATGGGTTGGGCATCGATCTCTTTTGAGTCAACACGAATTATTGCATGCCAATTGTCGTGAGCCCAGAGCAAGTCAATTACATTCATGGTACCAGAAAATTAGGCGAGATGGCTGTTTGACGTGATTTCGATTCACAAATTCAAAGAAAGTTGCTAGCTCCCAGGAAATAATACACATGAACAAAAACAGATGATGGCATGTCTTATACTAACCGGCTTAGTGATAACGAGCGCTCAAAGCAATTTCTTGTAAGTCTCGGCGACTTTAAAAAAGCAAAATACGGAACAACGCTTCTTTTCTGCTATATTCAACCATAACTGCTTAAAAATTCTGGTCAATACTTGTTGGTTATCTTCCTATTTTTTCGTGATAACTGATGCCATTCGAGATAGGAGGTGGCAGTGGGTTTCCCTAATGCGCGGTGAATAATGACCAGAATTTAGAAAACCGCACTAGAAAAGGCGACAGATTATTCTGTACAATGAATAGCGAGGGCCATCATTACATCGCGATTGTTTCATGAGACATTTCATTCCCTTGGTAAGACATGCAGCCGCATCATGTGATATCACATCTTAAGGAGTGACAATCAATGAATAGTCTCAAACGAGATCTCGATTTGAAAGATCTCATTATCATTGGTATTGCCGGTGCTGTCGGTACCGGCGTGTTGTTTTCTACGGCGGGTATGACCGCTTTAGCGGGACCGGGTGTTGTGATTGCCTGGATCGTCGGTGCTATTATGTATCTGTTCGTTGGACTAACCTATGTCGATTTAAGTGCGCTATATCCCGAAGCAGGAGGACCGTCCCGGTACAGCCTTTATAGTTACGGGAAAATTACCAATCTGATTAATGCATTTGCAGACTTGATATGGTATCTATTTATTCCTCCCGTGGAAGCTTTAGCGTCGGTAGAAGGCATCAATTATTTTTATCCTCACTTAATCAATTCAGCTGGCAGCCCGACCACCTTAGGTGCCCTATTAGGGGTCGTATTGATGGTGCTCTTTTTTCCGTTTAACTATTTTGGTGTCCGTGCGTTTGCTAAATCCACGGATTTTCTTGGTGTGATAAAGCTTCTTTTATATATCTTAGTAGCTATCGGATTTATCGCTTTTGCCCATTTTTCCAACTTTACAGCATATGGCGGGATCGTGCCTTTTGGATTGGGCGGAATCTTTGCCGCAATTCCGCTAGGCATGTTTGCTTTTGGCAGTATTCGAGTCATTCCAGATTATGCGGAAGAGGTGCGGTCGCCAAAGATTATTGGCCGCGCCATTATTTGGGTCGTTTTAGGTCAAACCTTGATCTATGTCTTATTGGCCGTAGGCTTTTTGACCTCGATTAACTGGGTGGCCTTAAAACTCCATGCGGGATCGTGGAGTGCGATTTCATCGATTGCCGGCAATCCCTTTTTAACGATCGCGAGTGGCGCCCACATTGGATGGCTCATCGCCTTTACCGTCGTCATCGCGATTTTGGGGCCTTTTGTGACCGGGTATATCTATCAAGGGGCAGGCACTCGAATTCTGTTAGCTATGAGTCGGACAGGCCTCGTGAGTGCACGGATGAAAGAAATTAACCAGCATTATGCAATTCCGGTATGGGCGCTTGTCGTCTTTACGGTGGTGGGGGCGATTGTGGCCTATATTGCTGCGCCCTTGCCCTCGATATATAACCTGATTAGCGATGCGGTCGTTGCGGGGTATTTAGGTTTTGCCGTCAATCCTGTGGTTATGTTAGCCCTGCGCAAACAAGGCCGCGAAGGCAAATTGCAGCAGAGTGGACTCGTTGCTGCCATTGCCTTTGCCTCTGCGTCGTTAATTGTCTATTGGAGCGGATGGCCTTCTGTGCCTTACGCCAGCATCTTGCTCATTGCCGCATCCCTTATTTTCGGGGTGGCCTACAAGGTCCATGAAGGGGCGAAAAATGCGATCTGGTATGTGGTCTACATTGCTTTTTTGACGGCGATGACTTATATCGGCAGCGTGGGTGCCCAAAAATGGATAAATATTGATGTGGGCAGCGTTATTGTGGTGTTAGTCAGTTTAATTGTGTTCTTGCCATGGGGGGTCGCATCTCGTCTGATGCAAATCGACGAGAACACGACGACACCGCAAATGGCGGAAATTCCTTAAACCCTTAAAGAAGATATTCCATAGCGGATATGGGGTTAGACAGAATATCTAAAGGTGAAAGGCAAGGACCTCTCTAATGGCCTTGTCTTTCCCTATGATAGTAATGGTGCAAAATTTGGGAAACTTCCTTGCGCATGAATTCTTCAGGGATCGGCTCGTCCTCATTGAGGCGTTTTCGCACCTCGGATCCCGATAGACGAACCCAATGGACTTCATCATGGGGACAGCCCTTAGCCGAGGTCATGGCCTGACAGCGTCGACAATAGAAGGCATCATCAAAAAAGAGTGGGGTAATGCCGAGTTCCCCGGGACGAAATTGGTCAAAAATGTGATGGGCATCATAAGGGCCATAAAAATGGCCGACGCCGCCGTGATCGCGGCCAACAATAAAGTGGGTACATCCGTAATTGCGGCGTACAATCGCATGTAAAATAGCCTCTTTGGGTCCAGCATAACGCATGGCACCGGTATAAGCCGCTAACAGTACGCGGTCTTTTCGGTACCATTTGTCGATGACCCGTTGATACGTTTTTATGCGCACCGCGGGGGGAATATCATCATCTTTGGTCGGGCCCACCAGTGGGTGGATTAACAGTCCATCCATGATTTCTAAAGCGGTTTTTTGAATGTATTCATGAGCCCGGTGGATGGGGTTGCGTGTTTGAAATCCCACAATACGTTTCCATCCCCGCTCTGAAATAACTCGGCGCACTTCAGAAGGCCGCCAGATAAGAGGGGCGAAAGTGAAATCGGGAATGTAATCAACGGTAATTGGCCCACCGACATACACAGGCTTTCGGCTTAATAAATAGCGGACACCGGGATGGGATAAGTCGGTGGTGTGATAAACCCACTTGGCTTCACGGCGCAAATTAGGCCGGTAAATACTCGTGACGGTCATCCGTCCCCGTATCAAGTGGTGGCTGTCAATCAGAACAATTTCTTGATCGAGATGCAAATGCCGAGCAACTTCCTCGTCGACTGCCAAGGTGATGGGAATGGGCCAGGGACTGTCATTGGTCAGGCGCATGTCCGAACAAACGGTGAGGTAGTCAGCCTCTTCTAAAAATCCGGTCAAAGGGGCATACGCTCCCGTAGCAATTTGATACATATCGGCAATGGTTCGATTATCGATCATAACAGGCATGAGAGATGCCAAAGAGGATCTCTCGTAGCGCTTCAACTTGTCTTCTTTCCATGGCAATAACTGAGTTCCGCTATTAAGCGTCATGAACCTGGTCCCTCCAATAACTGCATCTTAATGAGCCGCATCCAGAAATTGAGGCGGTATTTTTGCATGGTGTGCCATGGTGTTCGTGGAATGGGAAAGGATCGAGCCAGAGCGAGAACTTCGTGGTCTGACGTGAAGTTCTGTTCACGCCAACGTAGAAGAGCATTCCACATCTCCTGCGCTAAGGGTGAAATTTTTCCGATGATTGCAGGAGAGCTTAAACCGTGTTGACCATGGGCCAATTCTGGGCGAATGACTGGCAACGGTATTGTTTGGGTGCCGTCTCTCTCTAAAAACCGCTGTAACCGCTCAAGCTGTGTTGGAGCTTTTGGTCCCATTAAATCTTCATAAAAGAGGATGAGACGGCGGGCCTGTTGCGTGTGCAAGAGGGCTTGCGTGGTATAAAGAAGCCAGAGACTTAGAGCATGTTCTTGTGTCATATGGTCACGCCGGGAAAGAGACAGGGCAACGTCTAGAGGATTGCGAATGCAGACGATATAGCGCGCGTTACGAACAAGCGGTTTCCAAAAAGGTAATGTGAGCGTTAATCGGGGATCTTTCCAGGTAGCTTGTGGCGAGGTGATCTGCTGAATAAAAGCCATGGCCCGCTTCTTTAACGGGAGGAGTTCTCGAGATTCTTCCCAGTGTGATCGAAAGTGTGGAGGAACATGCCAATCGCCGCCCAAGGCGTAGAGAATTCTTCGATTAATGGTCACGAGATCGGAAGTTTCCCAATAACCCTGAGGATTATATTGATTACCTTGCCGCAAAAAATCTTCCGGTCCCGTCACGCGCCAACCGAGTTCATGACAAAGCTGAGCCGTAAGTGATGTCCCACTGCGGTGCATCCCGATGACACAAGTCAATTGCTCCGTGATACCTCCACCTCCTCCAATAAGCCTTTTGTTTATAGGGGCATTTTGCCTGTTATCAAGAGCGCCTTCATGTCAACACGGCCTTGGTGATATCAGAGGATAGCGCCCCTGTAAAAATTGCCAAAGAACATCTAAACTTTGTATCACGTCTAATTGGTCGGTAGGAATGCGAAGATCGGGTCGGATCGGCCGTTCGTAGGGTGAAGAAATTCCGGTAAATTCAGGGACAAGCCCTGCTTGCGCCTTTTGATAGAGCCGTTTGGGATCGCGTTGTTGGCAAATTTCTAATGGACAGTCGACATGGACTTCAATGAATTGTTCCGGTAAAAATAATTGGCGCAGCATTTGGCGATCTTTTTCAAACGGTGTAATAAAGGCGGACAGCACGATGACGCCCGCATCCACTAAAATTTTGGCCACATGTCCAGCACGGCGAATATTTTCGTGCCGATCTTGCGGAGAAAAACCCAAGTCTTGGCATAAGCCCTTTCGCAGAATATCCCCATCTAATACGGTCGTGGGATAACCTAACGTTCTTAAACGGGAAGCGAGTCCTTGCGCTAGTGTTGATTTACCAACTCCCGACAATCCCGTAAACCAAACAACAAAACGTGTATCGAACTTAGAATGACCGTCCACAGCATCCGCCCCTTGGCAAAGTTCATACGCAAACAAGTACTTGATTGGGATGAGCGTATGGCATTACCGATAATAGCAGATCGAATTGCATCTCACTGATAAATCCATTGAATTTCAGGGAAGTTTCAGGTTAAAAACCATTCTTAGACAAAATATGGAGCCTGGCGACCTAATTTCAGGTGACATTTTTTACGACGCTCCTTGGGCATTATTGCCTGGAGTATGCTGATGATGAGAAGGGACAGGGAAAGGAGTTTGTCTCATGAATTTTCGCCTAACCTATGCTGAAGCGTTACGAGTCACCGGGCCATGGATCTTTCTTCCAGCTCTCATAATATTTGCGATGGCCGCTATCAGTGCTATTTTATATTGGCGACATGGGTCTTCTTATAAAAACGCCAAAAGCATCACAGTGTTTCTCGTCGTATTCGGGCTTGTCATGGTCATTTTTGGTCTGTCCCTTTCTTTGTCGACTCAAGGAACCGGGTGGTCGTTGCAAAGGGGTATTTTAACGGTCGATACGGGAGTCGGCACGGTCAAAGTGGCAGCAAGCGATGTGCATACCTTGTGGGTGAATCATCACGGATCCTATGCTCTTGAGGAGCGTATCATTGGTACGAGCACAGGATCTTACCATGCTGGACGATTTGTATTGGCAAATGGGCGATCCGCGTGGGTCTTTGAATACGGAGATTTCCCGGTTCTTGTCATCCTTTCCCCCACCGAGACCATATTGCTTTCATCGCCCGGAATCTCGAAGTTGCCCTACGCTTTAAAGACAACAAACCATATACCTTTGACTGCGGTAGCTATTCAACCATCCAATCCATATGGAATGATTCTGATTATTATGGTGATGATCGTAGCGGTGGCGATACAACTGTTGATCAGTCGGCATTATGCCCCCTATCTGCCCGAACGCGTGGCCACCCATTTTGGTTTAAATGGTCAGCCTAATGGCTATGCCTCAAAAAGAGTTGCGCTTTGGCTAGGTCCCCTGATCTCTGTGATAGTGGCAATCCCTTTGCTTATGATTTCAGTTTTGCAACCATCATTTGGCTCCCCTTTAATCACGCCCTTTTCACTCACTGAACTGGTGTTGGTATTGATTTTTTGGTGGATGTTTCATATGAACCGAAAACAGGCTTAGTTCTTTGAGTATATTGGCCATGTTATTCTTGGCTGCTCTATAATTGCATCACTATTTGCACAACGTACCATTTTGTGGACGATTGTCTGCTGAGATTAGAATTCTTGGCTGTAGCGGCCGATTTACGTCACACCTAAAAATCAAGATGGTCAAACACGGTGCATGACAGCCACAGTGTGCTGGCTATGTAAAATAGGGCATAAATGACAATGGCAACGGGCACAGGATGGTTCCCCCCAAAAGGCCCTCCGGTCAATATTAAAGGATTGGAGGCCCCACCATTCCATTCATACCAAGCACGCCGATATAAGTCATCGGTTGGGAGAAGGAATTGGAATAGCACAAAGAGGTGGTGGGTCCAAGAATTCGACGGTGAATATGGCGCGATGGATCCTAGGATGAAATTCGCGATAAATGCTAGCCCCACCATAATGGCTGCGGTGATGTGAGGCAAAACGATGGAGCTGAAGAGGGCTAATATGTTAATCACCCAGGCTTCAGTGATAAACGCTGCAAGCAATTGCATGAGCGTGGGAATATTCAACGCGGCACCCGGGAAATGGGAGACGATTATCTCTTGGACCGTAACGATCACTAAAGGCAAATACAGCAACTCCAGGAAAGCGACTGTAAGCCATTTGCCCACTATGAGTTGCCAGCGTTTAATGGGGCGCGCCAAAACCACAAACAAGGTACCGTTATCGATGTCATTAGGAATGAATCCCGCCACAATGAAAATACCAATAAAGGCAATGACCAAGTTCATAAAAAATGCTGCTAAAAGCTTATCTCCGAAGAGGGTGGTGAGATTGCCTAAGGGATTGGTAGCGGCTGAATAGATACGCTGTTGCTGAATTTCCAGGTCAAAGACGATAAGAAAGAGGCAAGTCATGGCGATGAGAATGGGCAGCGTTTTACGCCGAATGAGTTCTTTAACGGTCATGGCAATAATTAAGCGAAGATTGTACATGAAATCTTCCCGTCCTTCAGATGTGGTTGTAATGTTTTAAGAGAGTAACTTTTCTTATGCATGGTGTAGTCGTTCTCGAAACCATTGTTCCAGGCTCCTTTTTTCCTCTTCCACCTCATAGACTAACGTGCCATACTGATGAAGAATTTGATGAAGACGCGGCAAATCGCTGCGGGAATGCGGGAAATGCCAATATGGTCCAACCCATGTTAAAGTTAGCCCCTGAGTGTGCAGTGCGTCTAAACATTGTGTTGATAAATCTTCAACATAGATGCGGTAACCACCATGCTGATTGTCTAAGGCCGCGGTCAAAGAGCCCATATAGAGAATCTCCCCCCGGTCTATTAAGGCCACACGGTCACACAAATTTTCCATATCACTGAGCAAGTGACTGTTAAGAAAAATTGTACGTCCTTGTTGACGACAGGCTTTAAACAGTTCAGCCATATCGTGACGCCCTAAGGGATCCAATGCCGACGTAGGTTCATCGAGAAAAAGCAATTGGGGATCCCCGATCAAGGCGATAGCAAGGCCAAGACGTTGTTGTAATCCTTTGCTCAGGGATTTGACCCGGCTTCTGTAACGTCCCTTGAGACCAACCTGATCCAAGATCTCTTCGATTCGTTGGGAATCACGGGGTAAGCCGGACAGTTGCTGATGTTCCGTCAAGATCTCAGAGACCGTTAACCAAGGAGGATATCGGAAGAGTTCAGGTAAGTATCCAATCTTTTGGCGAATCTGCACATCCCGGTAAGAATGGCCCAAAAGACGGGCAGTGCCCGCCGTGGGAGAAACCAACCCTAATAGCATTTTGACGACCGTGCTTTTGCCCGCACCATTGGGCCCTAAAAATCCGAAGATTTCTCCTGGCCGGACAATGAGACTGACATTGTGGACTGCGGTGCGTGTGCGGTATATCTTTTTTAAGGCTACAGCTTCTATGGCGTTGGAAACCATATAGAGACCTGCCTTTCAAATTGTTTGAGAGAAAGATGTCCTGAATAGTTCAGGTTATAGAGCACGCCATGTCGAATCCACGTGATTTGATCGGTATTACCCATGATATCGATGATGGCTGGCGCGCCTTGAACATGCCAATGGATAATGGGGGCTTGGGTGGGAATGAACAACGTGGAATCCAACTGATTACCCGCCGATGATAATTCTTGCGATACCGGAGGCGGCAAGAATGGCAATCCTTGAAGAGCTTTAATAACTTGTTTGACATTAACGTCTGGCGCAATCACCAGTTGCGGAACGTGAGCAATGATGAGGGTGATGAAAGGCTTCTGACTTTGTGCAGTTAACTGCGTGATGGCAGGAATCTTGATTACGATTGGAACCCCATTGAGAGAGGCCGGGAACCGTGTTGTATCCCCTTCTTCGGCTAACAATTGATTGATGGCCGGAATATTCAAAGTTAGTTGCAGACGGCTAGGCGGCTGGATCGTCGCAGTGGGTGTGGGCCAGGATTTAGGCCAAATGGCCACGGTGGGATCATGCTGGGCCAGTGACTGCCAATTTACAGAGGTCTGAATATGGCCTAATGATGTCATAGTAATGGACCCATAGTGGCGGATATTAACGTGTCCTCCTTCGGTAATTTGCGAAGAGATCTGGGCGATTTGCTGCGGGGTTAGCTGGAAGGCATTGACCTGGCGAAAAGAGAGCGTTTGCCATACACTGGCCAGAACCCGGCGACTAAACGGAATGAGAGAGGATACGATAAGCAATAAAGCTAAGAGTGAGGCAATGAGGCTGTAGCGGGGAAGTCGAATGGGTGGATTAAGCCATAAGTGGTGTGGGGAATTTCCTTCACCTAGAGCTTCAGCACTCATGGCACTCAGAACGGCCATGTCGCGCAATCGGGCCTGACAACTGCTGCAAGAGGCAAGATGTTCTGTGAGTTCTTCATCGATAAAGTCAGTTGTTTCGTGGTCGAGGAACTCGAGCCACTGCTGGTCGAGCGGACAACTGTTCATGCGCACCCTCCTGTTCTGTGTAATAGGCTTGTCGCAATTTTTTTAACGCGCGTAACAACACCATGCCGACCTGGGCAGAATCAATGCCCATTTTTTGGGCAATCTCTTTATATCGGTATCCATTGTGTCTGAGCCATAAAATTTCTTGATCCCGGGAGGATAACTGGGTCAAAGCTTTTTTAAGGAGCTGCCGATCCAATTCCTGAAGAGATAAATCTTCGGCAGAAGGACTAGCCGCGTCCAAAATTTGCGAATGCTCTTGGTGTTTATTTATTTCTCGCAGCCGGTCAAAACACAAATGGGTCACGACGGTCCGGAGCCAAGCGGGAGTATTTCGATAGTCTTTTAAAGGTTGATGAATTAAGCGCGTAAACGCTTCTTGTACGACATCTTCTGCACTATGACGATTATTCCCTAATAGGAATTGGGCATAGCGAACCAGTTTGTCGAATTGCTCGGCGTATAAACAGTCTACGTCTGGCATATGACGGGGCATTTTTCGCTTTAGGGTCATAACCTCTCCTCCTATCTTACAAACGTTGAGCGATAGGGTTTATAACCATGATGAATGAACTTTTGGTATTTGGGGGAAGGCGGATAAAATTGCCGAGGATGGGAAACTTCACAAATGGGTGATAGAACCTAAAAAATCGATGCTGGCAATGTGGTTGATGAACCTTCATTTTATTATAACCGTCTGAGATTCGTGGCCCTGCCTCAAACAATAAATGGAAAGCAACATTGAACAACGCTCAAAAAATACGAGAAAGTCGACAACGTTGAAAATGATATAGATGTTTCCACGAATGGGGTCCTCAAACCTAAGACGTTAAAAATGCCTGTAGAACCTCGTATTTTTTGGTGATTTCATGCTTAATAAGGGGAATGCGTGCGGGCGGTTTTTTCAAACAGAAGATTCACCTTCATGATGATAAAGCTCCCGAAAGCCCAAAGGATGCGAAAGAATTGGTCGTGTGGATAATTGATTTGTTCACAGGGATTTTTTCATGACCATGGCTGGCATGGACTTCGTTCCCCAAGTCAACCAGATGTTATCGACGAGATGAAAGCCGTTGCGAATCCAGAAATTCATAACCCGGTCACTGTAGTCTTTGACGAGGTCGATGCGGATACAACGAGTCTCGTAAGAAGAAATTAAGTAATCTTCCAGCGCCTGATAAATTTGTTGACCTAATCCTTGATGAGCAAAGTTTTGATGAATCATCAGCAGGGATAAATACGATTCGATATCCGGCTTGAAATCGATCAGTCCAGTAATGTCCTGAGATGCTCTGTTTACCACTTTACAGGACCAAAATCCAGCTTCTTTCATGAAATGAATTTCATCGGTCATCCATTGCCGATTTATCCCATTCTTTCCGAGATGTGTCTGGATAAAAAGGGTGTGGGAATTATATACATGAACTAACTGTTCAATTTCTTTAGGATCCGAGGGATTGACTAAATGAACATCGGCATCGTGAGTCTGAAAAATCATCCGGGGTGCCTCCAATTTCTTAAGATGCGTCGCGACCAATTTGGTTTACGGGAGGAATTATTGGACGAATTGACTAGAACATGGACCCCAAGGGATGAATCTGTTCGTCGAGTGCTATGGAGTGATCACCCTTTGGATTTATCGTTTGGTCCATGAAAACTTTCCACACACCGTTATGGGTAGATCTTTTTGAGGAATCCCAAAAGCAGTTCGGTAATCTCTTGGGGTTTGGACAGGTTAGGAAAGTGTGCGGCATTGGGTATACGAACAGTGATAATTTGCGCTAATGTCTGTTCTAAATAATCGCTGACCGCCCAGCAAAAGGCCGTATCATGGTCCCCGACAACGACCATGACAGGCATGGTAAGATTTTCGACTGCGTGAGTATCATCTATATCAAGATAGGAAGCAAAGCCCTCAGGGTGATTATTGAGAAAATCCCGGTACATCAGACGAAACAATTCGCGATGATCCTCAGATACATCCTGTTTACGGCCTTTAAGGCCAATCAGCCAAATGGCCTCCGCCAGGTTGAGAAGTTGCTCGGTATCACGGGTGGCTAAGGCCGCTTCATATTCCTTGTAGATGGATGGTTCCGGGATATGAAGCTCCGGTTGATACCCAAAGAGTCCGCTACCTAATAAGACAATCGAGCGGATTCGATGGGGGTAATGAATTGCCGCGTGGATTGATATTGCGCCCCCTAAAGAGGATCCTACCAAGGTCGCGGTGTCTACCTGTAAATAATCTAACAGCGCCATCAGTGTATCCGCCGGATCGTCATGACCCGGAACGTTATCGCTTAATCCATGGCCCGGTAAATCGTAAGTAATACACTGGTAGTGATGAGACAATAGGGTGATTTGTTCTGTCCATTGCCTGTGATCGCTTAAAGCTGAATGAAGAAAAACCACCGACGGCCCCATACCATAAACCTCATACCAGATTGTTCCTTGACCGGTAACGAATTGCATGCACTATTATCTCCTTTTGCAAGACTAATGAGATTTTTCAACCGATCAGTGCTGAATTCATCATGAATTATCCCAAAAATCGTGTCAATCAAGAATTTATGGTGAGACAACACGCAATGTTCCGAGACATTAGAACGTCACGCAATTCTTCTTAGGGGCTAGAGAGAAGTCGGGTTTAAAAAGCGCCTTCACGTGACGGCACGGCTGTTATCGGGTTTTTTGATTTGGTGGAATTGACCCGAGATGTTGTCTGTAGGTGTTCTGTTTTTTTCGAAAATACCGCGACCACCGCTCAGTCATATCAATGAGAAGGATAAGCTAAATCACCTTTTAAAGAGCGATCTTCTAAAATTTTTACGGCATGGGCGATTAACGACGCATAATATGCCGCACCTTGGGGATTGAGATGAACCCCGTCCGGATAGAAATCATACGGTTTTCCAGCACTCGCTTGATACCAGTTTACGATGTGTACGCGCTGAGGAAATTGTTGTGCACCTTGGGCGAGCGTGCTATTAACGATATTTTGCCATGGTCGGGGTACCCTGGTATTGACGAAAATAATTTGGCGATGACCCAGGGAGGTGATGACCGCATCAAGTTGTTGTAAGGTAAAAGGTCCGTTAGTTCCTAATTCGATAATCACGTAATGTCCGAGGAATCCTGCCTGGCGCAATTGGGCAATAACTTCCGGTACCTGGATAAATTGTCGGCCAATCTGGGCACTGATCACAATTCCGGGCAGTAATTGCCGCAGATAGGGCGTGGCATCAATCATGATGGAATCGCCAATGGCGGTGACCGTGTCCTGATGCGGATCAAGGCTCTGGGACGATGCAACGGAAGATGGGCCCTTAGGCGTTGAAGACGATGAGGACGGTCGCGGACTGGATGATGAGATGGATTTGACAAGGGTTTTGGAAATCGGTTGCCAAGATGGTGCATTTGTGCCCGGATTTGTGGAGGAGGATGATGGAAGGATTTGTGTGGTTGTGACCGGATCTGCTGCCACCGCTGTGGTTTTAGACAAAAGACCGCTCATTCCACTGGTGTCGACTGCTATGAGCATTAAGAGCACAATCGCTCCGGTCCAGGCTTTGTATGAGAGCGTCTTCCACTGGGAGGGATGGACGATTTGACGAAAGCTTTTGTCCCACCGCCCTTGCCGTATCGGTTGTTCGAGAAAATGCCACGATAAAGCGGCAATAAGAATACTGGCTATGACTTGTAAAATGCCCCGGAGGATATTGGGGGTCCCCATAGAGGTTAACGGGGTAGTCAATACAATCACCGGATAATGCCATAAGTAAATGCCGTAAGAACGCACCCCGAGCCATCTTAACGGGCGACTTCCTAAAATACGGTTGAGGTAGGACCAAGGAGCCGCGAGAGCCGCCACTAAAAACGCGCTCGTGACCGCTAAGATGAACATACCGCCGCGATATAGGAAGGGTTGATACTCATTGGTGAAAATCACCATAGCGGTAAACATGAGAAGTCCCAACAGGCCAAGCAAATCAACGAGATGGCGTTTTCGTTGAGAGAGTACAGGAAGATGGCGGCTTGGCCAGAGGAAGGCCAGCTCAGCGCCGATTAAGAGGGCAAAAGCCCGGGTGTCGGTCCCATAATAGACACGGTTAGGATTAGCTCCAGGATGGTACAAAATGGCCATGAGCCCCGCGGAGATTAGCGCCAATCCGAGGATGAGAATAAGGCGGTGTCGCCGTATTTTCACAAAACGTAAAAGCCCAAAGAGGAGTAGAGGCCACAACAGGTAAAATTGTTCTTCAACGGCTAGGGACCACAAATGCGTGAGGGGAGAAGGGGGGCCAAATTGTGAAAAATATGAGACATGATGATAGATATACCACCAGTTGCTCACATAAAAAAGAGCAGCCAGCACATCTTGACGAAGCGCTATAATTTGATGGGGATCAAAGAGAATGACCCAGCTCATCACAATCAGCAAGAGAGCCCACAAGGCAGGTAACAAGCGCCGAGCTCGCCGCACCCAAAAATGGCGGAGATTGAGGTTTCCTGTTTTTTCATAATGCGCCAATAAGATATCGGTAATGAGATAACCAGACAGGACAAAGAACACGTTGACTCCCAGTAATCCCCCAGGAGCAAAGGGCCACTGCAAATGGTAAAAAATCACGGCTAATACCGCTAATGCGCGTAATCCATCAAGACCAGGCATATAGCGTGCCTGGCCCTCTACGGGTCTTGGCATCATATTCACCTCATGAAGTTCCCTTAGAGACCATGAACAAAGTCCTTAAGAAAGGGCTTCGAGCCTCCCATGGTGGCGACGTATCCGCGAGGCCATCGATCACTTGCTTCACTAATGTAACGCCAGTCTCTTAGGTAATGTTACGGTTCTGCTGCCGTGTCCGAAAAAATAATTGGCTGGTTGTGGAACCGGACAAGAGGCTACAGATTCCACCCAAGCATACGCTCCAAAAGGGGATGTTTAGAACGATAAACCAGGTATTTCCCATGATTTTTCCGATCAGAAAAAGGTGCTGGCTATCAGCACCTTTTTATCCTTGTTTGAGACATTGGAGGCTGTTAGGGGTTCAACAACGGTTTGCCCGGCGTCCAGTTGACAGGGCATAAACCTCCAGCCTGAATGGCTTGAAGCACCCTTAAGGTTTCATCGACTGAACGACCAACATTGAGGTTATGTACAACTTCATATTCCACAATGCCCTCAGGATTGATGATGAATAATCCGCGGTATGCTGCACCTTCTTCGGGCACATAGACCATATAGCGTCGGGATACATCATGTGTCCAGTCACTGGCTAACGGATATCGAATTTGTCCTATGCCACCTTGATCGGGGTTTTGTGCCATCCACGCCTTGTGAACATAAGGACTGTCCGTCGAAACACCCAAAATCTCGGCATCTAACTCATGAAAACGGTCATAGGCCTCAGACAATCCTGTGACTTCGGTCGGGCACACAAAGGTGAAGTCATGAGGATAGAAAAAAAGCACGAGCCATTTGCCACGGTATTGTTCTAACCGGACATGTTCGGTTTCACCATTAGGCATGACAGCCGGCATATCAAAAGACGGGGCAGGTTTTCCTACCAGAGCCATATCGATTCCTCCTTGAATTGTTTTATGCTATCACGTTGTGAGGGTTTTTGATCCTCACAAAAGAGTCGCGTAAGCCTGATGCTTAACCCGATAATCACGTGACTTAAGGAAAATCTTTCATGCATAAATTAGTGTAACCAATATCGGTAAATTTGTGCATTACCCATCCGCATCATTGTAAGGCGCATCGGAAAATATCGTTGCAAAGTGAAGGTCAAGGAAATAGCCTATGGGGATTGTGATACCATTATTTTTATGGGGAGATTTCAGCCTAGTTGAGGTGGAAACATGATGGCGAACGGGTGGACGTTGTTTTTGACCCGGCGAAAATGGTTTGTCATTGCCGGCTGGATTATTGTTCTGGCGATGACGCTGCCTTTGGCGTTAAATGTCACAAAACATTTAACGGCGAATGGATTTAATCGGCCCGGTACCCGTGCCACGTGGGCGACAAACCAGCTGTCACGACTTCACCCCGTCCAGACGCCTAAACCGCTTTTGATTACGGGTGTGTCCTTTCACCAAGTGACCCTATTGGCTCACCGAGAGCATATTGCGAGCCAAAGCCTTCATCGCATGTCCACAAATGAGGCGCTCTATTTGCCAGCCCCTAAAACCTCACTGGCCGAGGTGAATGCGTTTACCCACTTAATTCGGCAGCATCACGGGCAATGGCAAGAGGTTACGCAAGATACCGCAGGAAAAACCGTATCGCATGACAGTTCCAAAACTTTGGCTTTAAGTGGCATACTCGCCCTACCTTTTTTGGCGGTTCTTTTGTTTTTTGTATACGGGTCTTTGGCCGCGATCACCTTGCCCTTAATTATTGCTGTGATGGGATCCGAACTGGCGTTGGCTGTTGTGTCGTTGATTGAAACGCACATTCAGCTTTCTGTCTTTTTAACAGACATCGTGAGTTTTTTGGCATTAGGGGTGGGTATCGATTATGCCTTGTTCATTAGCAACCGGTTTCGTCTGGCCTTAGCCCTGGGCAAAAATGTACCCGATGCGGTGCACGAAAGCATGCGTCATGCTGGCCGTTCCGTATTTTATTCCGGCATTGCGGTAGCCCTGGCGGTGGCGGCTTTGCTGCTGGGTGGGGACGCTTATTGGAGAGGATTGGCACTTGGCGGGGCGATAGCAATTGCCTCGGTGCTTTTAGCGACCCATACACTGCTCCCCGCAATTATGACCGTGATGGGTAGGCATATTAATTGGGGCAGTCTTAAACGTGTTCCACAATTCGGATTGTGGCGGCGTGTGGGCGATTTCGTAACCAACCAACCGGTTCTGTCGATTGTGATAAGTGTGGTCTTGCTCTTACCCCTGGCTGTCTTTGGACCGCAAATTCGCATGCAAACGCCGGCAAATTTAGCCAGTATGCTGCCCGTGACGAGTCCCATTCGTCAAGCCATTCATAAAGAGCAACAACTGTTAGGTCCGGGCAGCATTGCGCCCTTGGCGGTCGTCATCAATTTACCGTCATCTTTATCCCAGCAATTGAGTTGGACCCAAATTTCTCAGCTCACGTACCACCTCGCCTCGTTGCCTGGCGTAAAAAGCGTGGCATCCCCGACCCAAGTGGGTCTAACAGCGCAACAACTGGCCTTCTTATTTCAACACCCCTCCTTACAACCACCGGCCCTTAAGACCGCCTTGAGCAATTTCACTGCGCCTCACTCTTCCCATTTGGTAGTGCTTTATGTAACGGCTACGACAGGCCCTGATAACCCTCAGACTTCGGATTTGGTGCATCATATCAATCAAAATCTTCCCAAGTGGCTCCCTGCAGGGACACAAGCGGGGGTTGGGGGCCAAGTGCCGATTTTGCGCAGTTTTAATCAGTTAACCAAGGCCCGTATGCCCTTGATTATTGCCACAGCTTTGACAGTGGCTCTCGTTGTATTGGCTGTTGCGACGGGATCCGTGATTCAGGCTGTCTTAGGTGTGCTATTTGATGCGCTGGTGGCGCTCGCAACCGCCGGTTTATTAGTTTTGGTCGTGCAACAAGGTCATTTTGGATTTGAAGCTCAGCCGCTGGACAGTTCCATCACGCCCTTAATCTTTGTCTTGCTATTTGGTCTGTCGATGGATTATGAAGTGATTTTATTACACCGGATTCAAGAGCCCTTAAAAGAAGGAAAATCTGTCCGCCAAGCAGTGCGGCATGGCATTTCGACGACTGGTTCGATGATTACTGGCGCGGGAATGATTATGGTTGTTGTATTTTTGGCCTTGTTAATTAGCCCTTTGCAAGTGATGAAAACCCTGGCTATTGGTCTCAGTTTTGCGGTGTTAATTGACACCTGGGTGGTGCGGTCTTTGTTAGTCCCAGCGACTATCACCCTTCTTAACACCAATGCCTATTGGCCATGGCGTGTTCCTATCTCCGTCTCCACAAATCAAGAAGATAGCATACCGCCTTCTCAATATGAAGAAGAAGAGTAGAACTTCATGGGTCGACCATGAAGAATTCGTTATTCAACAGTGCCTTCTGACCCACGCATGGTTTTTTCTCATGGAGTCATTTAGACGTGAGAAATGACATCTCCTGCTTCAGATCGCCTGGGGAACATTCGTCCACGAAATCCTCTATGCGACGCCGCGTGAGACATCCTGAAAGACTGTATCAATCTCTGCCCGACGCTATGATTAATGCCATCGTCAACAACTCCTACTGTGTCTCAGGAGATGTAGTGGGGATTTGCGCATTCGGATGATCGGGGAGGGTCTCAAAAATGGCAAAATTATGGTTAAATAGGATGCCTAGTTGGCTTGGGAGGAAAACAACGAGAATTACCCTCATGACATGTTTTGGAGTGCTCACTATGGGGTCTGTGACTTTGGCGGCTTCGCCTCCTGGACCATCTTCCGGATCAAATTTTACTCTCACAAAATTCACGGCCACGCCAAGTGGAACATCCACGAGCTATCAATTAACCATGACCGTCACTCAGACTAGTGCCGATGGCAGTGATTTTGGAACCGGCTCAAATGCTAGTCAACAGGAAGTTCATGCATTTCCTCACACCATATACCTTGTACTGCGCGCGGCCAACGGAAATGTGATTGATCAAACGGCAAATCATCCTTTACAAGCGACATTGGTATCAAGCACCCCGGCAACTGGCATAACGTATGATCAAGATGAAAAGGGATCCGTTGCTGCCACGGCGACCTACAGTCTCACGATGCCCCAAAACGTGACATCGTCAGATACTCTTGAGATTTATCCATATAATGTGGGACCCGGTTCATCCTTCTCTAATAGCCAGTATGTTTTTCGGATGGGTCCAAGTAACGATCAATCTTTTGCGGATGATATTGTTAGTGGTGTAACGACTGTGGGAACACTGCCTGTCGGTCAACTTCCAGAAGTTCC
The DNA here is from genome assembly GCF_001280565.1 of Sulfobacillus thermosulfidooxidans. Classification (NCBI taxonomy): domain Bacteria; kingdom Bacillati; phylum Bacillota; class Clostridia; order Eubacteriales; family Clostridiales Family XVII. Incertae Sedis; genus Sulfobacillus; species Sulfobacillus thermosulfidooxidans. Next base: position 2,530,309 of record NZ_LGRO01000001.1, read on the forward strand.
TTATGCGGCAGGACTTCCTGTTTTGGGATTGGCAGTGGTTTTAGCGAGTTGGTGGCGTCATGAGCGGTCTGCTCATCAATCAAAAAGATCTTGTTAATAAATTAGGTAATTTTTGAAAGCAGCCATAAGACAAGATGCGCGAGCCCTCTTTACGGCATACGTTGAATCAAGACGATTGAGTGAGGAGGGCATAGAGTGTTTACGCTCGCATTGTCAGGAGGCGGTTTATTAGGCGCCGCACATTTAGGAGTGTTAGAGGTCTTGGCGGAAAAACATGTTGAGCCCACCGCGGTAGCGGGAACTTCAGCGGGAGGGCTTGTTGCCTCTCTTGTGGCTTCCAAGGTGCCGGTGTCTACCATGATTGCATGGGCCAAGGACGTGACGACCCATCCCTGGGATTTTTTCGACTTGAATATTAAAGGTTTGGTTGAAGAGATTTGGCCTGATGATCATGAGCCCGCGACCGGTCTCATCAATCCCGAAAAGTTTTTGAAAAGCCTTATCCGCTTAGCACCGGGTATTGAGACCATAGGCGACTGGAAAATGCCGTGTACGATTATTTCAGTCGATATTGCCCGTATGATTCCGGTAGCATTTAGTCCGGTAACCGGGTTACAGTCTCCTGAGCCGGGCTGGCAGATTATTTCCCAAGCGGATTTGCTCTGGGCTCTTAATGCCACCATGGCCATGCCCGGATTATTTGACGCGGTGCGCCGGGGCACTCATTTGTATGTTGATGGGGGCATTGCCAATACCTTGCCCAGTGACTGGGCTTACCAGTTGAGCCCCTATCCCGTGTTAGCTGTCAATGTAGCGCCGACAACTGTCGTCAATGGTGAGCATATGGGCATCGCAGATATTCTCTCACGCTCCGAATCCTTTGTTACCCAATACTTATCCGATGTGGAAAATCGGGGATATCCGATTTTAACGATTAGTCCTCCTACCGAAGGCACTCCGTTCTTTGGATTTCATGATTATGATCATCTTGTAGACATCGGGCGTCAAACCGCACTGAAAGCCTGGCCGCAAATTGAAGCCTTCATCAGTACTGGAACCCCGAATTCCTAGGCGAGGGTGAATGATGAAGGCGTTGTGGATATCTTAAGAAGACTTGCGAATATGCCATGAATTAGGCAGATTGTGAATATGAATTCGTCCCTGGCGGATTTCGACGTCTATAGAATAATCCGGGGTTAAGGAAATGTCGGACCCAAAGGGCCTAAGTCGCCTGGATGCAGGTGGAGGGTTTTTTGGGTCACGTCAATATCCATGCCTAGGAGCACTTGCAAGAGCAAAAACGGAGCCCCTGCTGCCCAAGCTTGAGGACTGCAGGCGGCGGGGTAGGGATAGGGCCCAAAGGGAGCCGGTTCGCCCGAAAACAGTTCAGGCAAGCGGCCATAAGGGAATTGACTGGCGGCTTGAAGGAGACTCCAAGAGAGCATGTGGGCTTCTGGCCATAGGCCATAATGGGAGAGCCCTTTGGCAATGAGCGCGGTATCATGAGGCCATATGCTGCCCCGGTGATAGCTGTACGGATCATAGGTGAGGGCGTCCGAGGATAGGGTGCGAATTCCCCATCCGGAATATAAAACCGGTGACATTAAAATCTTAGCGACATCCAGGCTCCGTGAATGGGGCACAATACCCGTCCACAGACATTGTCCGGCATCGGAGGTTAAAACGTCTAACGGACGGCCACTATGGTCCAGGGCTAAAGCATAATAACTTTTTTCGTCTAACCAATAGCGTTTATGAAACTGGCGTTTGAGCTGTTTGGCCCGTTTTAGCAATTCTTGAGCTTTGGGAGACTGGTCTGTTGATTGGTAATATTGGCTCATTAAGATCAGGGCCCGGTAGGCATATCCTTGCACCTCACTCACTGCCAAAGGAGGAATGGCATGTTCTCCGGTGCTGTACACCATTGAATCAAAGGAATCTTTCCATGATTGAATAACGAGTCCATGATCAACATGGTTCTGGAAGGAAAATAAGCCGGTTTGGGAGTCTTGGGCTCCAAGAAGCCAATTCAGCGCTTTTTCAGCTGCCGGCATTAAGTCCGCCATCATGTGGTGATTGCCCGTTCGTTTCCACGTTTCCATAAGCAATATTAAAAACAGCGGCGTGACATCCACCGAACCATAATAACGGGCAAAGGGCACTTGGCGACTCCGAGCCATTTCTCCCAGACGGATTTCATGAATCATTTTTCCAGGCTCTTCTTCAGTCGTGGGATCGACCTTTTTGCCTTGCCAGGCGGCTAAAGTGTATAACGTGTTTTGTGCAATGACAGGATTCCACAGTAAATATTGATAGGACGCGATGATCGCGTCGCGGCCAAAAAATGTGCCAAACCAGGGAAGTCCAGCCATAGGCACTGGACCATGGCCAAAGTCAGTCAAGAGCATGTGATAATCTTGATGGGCTTGGGAGATGACGAGATGCCAGGGATATTCATCGAAAATAAAGTGAGGATCGAGTGTTAGGGGATTCCTAACCTTCTTAAGACGGGTTTGGGGAATTTCTGGCACCGGGTTGTGCCAGGAAATTCTCAGGGTCAATTCGCCGCATGTTTCTTGAGCATCGATGCACCATTTCCAGTCGCCGTCAAGAGCGTGAATCGGACTTTTGTCAGCACTCATGCGGAGCACGCGGGTAATGCCGTCAATGCCTTCATATTCTAAACGGTATTCTTCATTCTCAGATGCCTTGCGTTTGATGCCGCTTCGGATTTTGGGGGTACCCCGCAATTCGAAAATATCGGTAAAATCAGCATCTATGCTTAATGACAAGTTCCACGGCTCTAAAGATCCGTAATGCTGCCATTGCCAGTGATCCGTAAAATGGTCGGCATGAAGCGTGAGGCAGCGCTGAAGAACCCGGGTCATCCCATCTTGCTGGATGACATAATGCCAGGTCAACGTATTGGCCGTGACATCAAAATGTAAGGGATCGGGTACCTCCTCTCCAATCCGCCACTGGTAGATGGATACCATACGCGTATCGTAGCAATAGATACCGTGACGTTTGGATTCCATTTCAATACGCCCCTGGGGCGAGAAGATGGCGAAAGTCGGGCCTGCTTTAAGGACAGGTTCTTTAAGATTGGTCCGGGGGGTTTGATAGATGGCCGGAATTCCGGTCGATCCACGAATATTGAGGTGAGGGATGACGCGCACGCTATGAACCGGCTGACCTTGAATCGAATTAATGAGCATGTTGGCCATTTGATACCCGGCCTCTTTCAGATTGATGTCCATGCTGGAAAGCGGAGAATGCATGTGAAGAGATGGGGAGAGAGGCTCCAAACTCATAATCGAGAGCTGGCGGGGCACATGAATGCCCAAATCGCCGGCACAGCGCCGGGCTTGTAGTGCCCCATGGCCACTTGTCACTAATAAAGCAGTGGGGGGAGAAATTTGGGTTAAGAGCTCATAGGTCAGATGATAGCTATCATCCTTCATTTTGTCACGAGCCAGAACATCGTGAGGATTAAGATGCGCCTTAACCATGGCCGCCGCATATCCTTGCCGGTACCGTTCAATGTTTGGGGTCAGCTCATCCGGAATGATTAGAGTAATGCGCTGATGGCCTAAATCGATTAAATATTGTGTCGCAATCCGCGCCGCTTCTTCAAAATCCGTATCGTACGAGAGATGGGGTTCATGATGGGCACCGTAGACCACAAAAGGCAGGTGATTACGGGTCAAAATATCGCGGTAACGTTCTAGTCCCGGGTCATCAAATAAAATAAGGCCGTCGATGCGTCCCGAGCGGCTTACCTGTTCTAGATATGAGACGATGTCGCCTATCGTGGGCGATAGAACCATGACATGGTAACCCTTTTCCTGACAAGCCGCTATCACGCCTTCCATGAGTGTGGGGAAAATGCCCTCGGGTCCATTCGGAGTGAGCGAGGCGGGCAGCAAAATCCCAATGGTTTCCGATATTCCTCGCACCAATATCCGTCCCCGGACGTTGGGAGCATAATTTAGTATCCGTGCGGCATCATGCACTTTTTGAATCGTTTCTTGGGAAAAATGCCCTTGATTATTGAGCACATAAGAGACGGTAGCGATAGAAACTCCCGCTAACTTGGCCACATCGCCAATCCGTGCCCGGCGAGAGGATTGCGACATAAGATCCCTCCACAAACAGTTAAACGTTTCAGTGAAACGATTGAATTATAACCAAAAGTATGCCATAATACACCAAGTTTTCAAAATACTAATCACTAAATCGACAAACCTGATTTGTACTAAATGAACTGACAATAACGAATATTTCGTTATCTTTCAAGAGAACAGGAGGAACACGACATGGCCTCATCCAAACACGTTCGGCGCGCGGGTCTTGGCATATTTAGCGCCTTGTTGTTAACGGGAACCCTGGCCGGATGTGGTTCATCTCAAGCCACGACCTCGAAGACGGTTAATCTCGTTTTTGCCACACAAGGACTGGGCACAGAAGCGCAAGCAACGCAACAAGCCGTGAAGGAGTTTGAAAAATTGCACCCGAATATTCATGTGCAAATTGAAACCCTCTCGGCGTCGTCGAACGATGCTTATCAGACCTTGGTGACGGATTTAACTTCGGGTTCGAGTACACCGGATGTCATTACTTCCGATGTCATATGGCCTCCAACATTTGCGGCGGCCAAATGGATTCTTCCTCTTAATCAATTTCATCCTAATCTCAGCCACTTCTTCCCAGGCATGGTCAAAGCGGGAGAATACCAAGGAAAACTCTATGCGATTCCTTGGTTTATTAATGTGGAAGGCTTATATTACCGGACCGATCTCGTTAAGACCCCTCCGAAAACCTTTACTCAACTAGTTTCGGACGCCAAAGCGGCGATGAAAAAGAATCCTAAACTAATTGGACTGGCTTTTGAGGGGAATAAATATGAGGGAGCTGTGACAGTTTTCCAAGATGTGTCCGGCGGATTTGGCGGCGAATTTTTAAATGCCAAGGGGCAGCCGGTATTAAATTCTCCACAAAATATCCGGGCCTTGACGTGGCTGGATAATGCGATCAAAACGGGACTTTCGCCGCAAGCTGTGACAAGCTGGGAAGAAGGCAATGTCCAACAGGCGTTCTTGTCAGGCGATGCGGTATTTGCGACGAACTGGCCGTATTTATATCCTTTGGCCGAACAAAACGGATCGGCGGTTAAGAATAAAGTGGGGTTTGCTCCCCCGCCCGTTCAAGGAGGCAAGCCCACAGCATCATTAGGCGGCGATGTCTTAGTCATTAACAAAAATACGAAGTATCCCAAACAAGCCTGGGAACTCGTGAAGTTTCTGACCTCGGCTAAAACCATGACCCAAAGGGCGTTAATTTCCGGAGATCCCCCAGCCCGTACAGATGCCTATACATCCTCGTTAATCAGCCAAGCGCCCTGGTTTAAACAAGAAGAAGCGGTGTATGCTGACGCGACCCCTCGTCCTGTCACCCCGTTATACCCCCAGATTTCGGCGAAAATTCAAGAAGCCTTGTCTGCGGTATATTCTGGTCAGGAAACGCCGAAGCAGGCACTCGACCAAGCGCAAAAGGCTGTCGAAGCTATCGTGAGTGGTCATGGCAGCTAAAGTCGCGGTAAAGCCTGAACCTCATCGTCCCAAATCGCAGGCCAGAACGTCGTATTTAGCCAAGCGACGGAGGGTCGGCTATCTCTTGGTGTTGCCCGCGGTTGTGGCATTGGCTTTGATTGCGATTTATCCTTTGCTATATAACCTGGTTCTGTCAACACGTTTTGATGTGTTGACAGAACCAGGTACCGAGCATTTTATCGGGTTGCAAAATTATCAACAGTTATTGAGCGACCCCAATTTTTGGGGAGATTTGCTGCGAACGGGCATTTTTGTGGTGATTTCCGTGACGTTGGAATTCATTGCGGGCATGATTTTGGCGTTGGTGGTTCACCGCAAATTCAAAGCCCGAGGGCTCGTGCGGGCCTCCATTTTAATACCGTGGGCAATACCCACAGCCGTTTCCGCCTTGTTGTGGAAAATGTTTTTTGATACCCGTTCAGGTTTTGTGGATTTTGCCTTAGGCGCGTTGCATTTGCCGGGATCGCAACTGGTCTGGTTTAATTCGCCAACGTTGGCCTGGGTTCCTATCATATTAAGTGATATGTGGAAGAATACCCCCTTTATTGCCTTGTTGCTCTTAGCTGGGTTGCAGACAATACCTCAGGAAATCTATGAAAGTGCCAAAATTGATGGGGCTAGCAGTTGGCAGGCGTTTTGGGCTTTAACTTTGCCGCTCTTACGCCCGGCAATTTTAGTGGCACTGATCTTTCGGACATTAAGCGCCATGTTAGTCTTTGATACCGTGTTTGTGATGACCGGTGGGGGTCCTGGACAAAGTACCGAAGTCATTGCCTACTATGATTGGTACAAATACATGGTGTCCTTGAATTTTGGCTTTGGGGCGGCGGTTGCCGTAGTGATTAGTCTTCTCGCCTTATTATTAGCGGCCTTTTACGTGCGAATCTTGCGGCAACGGGGAGGATTCATGACATGAGAACATGGTTCGGACGGGCAGGCTTTAATCTTCTTATTGTGTTTATTATTTTGTATTCCCTGTTTCCCTTTTACTGGGTATTCAAATCGTCAATGGAATCTAGCATTGCCCTTAATCAACCCACATCGAGTTTGTTACCCCAACAATGGACTTTTGAGCATTATCGGGCCATTTTCGCGGTAGAAAACTTTCTGCGTCCCCTGCTTAATAGCATGTTTGTGGCCGGCATGACCACAATTATCTCCGTCATTTTAGGATCCATGGCGGCTTACGGATTAGCGCGCATGCCGATTAAGGGTAAGGTGCTGATTTTAGGTTTTGTGTTATTAGTGTCCTTTTTTCCGCAAATTGCCATGGTCGGCCCCTTATTTTTAGTTTTTCGGCATTTACACTGGCTGAACACCTACCAAAGTTTGATTGTGCCTTACCTGATTTTATCCTTACCTATTACCACCTGGATTTTGACCGCGTTTTTTAGTCAAATTCCTGTTGATATTGAAGAAGCGGCTATGGTGGATGGGGCTTCGATTACTCAAACCATTCTCAAAGTCTTTGCACCCATTGCCTTGCCAGGAATTTTTACCGCCGCCATTTTGGGGTTTCTTCTATCGTGGAATGACTTTTTGTTTGCCCTGTCTTTTATCCAAAGTCCCAATATGGATACGGTGCCCTTAGCCCTCGTCAACTTCCGCAATGCATATTACGTGCATTATGGCCAGATTTATGCCGGGGTGGTTATTGCGTCATTGCCCATTGCGCTCATTGTGCTGTTTTTGCAGCAGCGGATTGAATCGGGATTAACAGCCGGCAGTGTTAAGGGATAGCGGTGATAATCAAGCCCACAATTTCAGTAATGTCCTTAGTAGAAGGTGGATCAATGTTTAGGAAGTCATCCAACTTGTAAAAGACGAGAGAGAGGATAATGCCTCTTTCACTTCGGCTTCCAATGCGGATGGGCTCGCAATATGATCACGCAGATAGGCTTTAATGCGGGGAATTTGAGGGCTGGCCATGCTTAAGCGGGTGATGTGAAGGCCTGCGAATAACAAAGCCCACTGGGGTTCCGCAGCGAGTTGTCCACAGACACTTAAGGGAAGATGGTAAGCTTGGGCTTGTTCACTGGCAAAGGCCAGAGCTCGGGCGAAACTGAATGTTCCAGAACTCCGATGATCAGAAGACTGTTCACGGTCTTGGGCGAGCATATATTGATAGAGATCGTTACTCCCCAAGGAGGCGAACTGAACATGGTGTGTGGCGAGTTCGGGGATGAGAAAAAGGAGAGAAGGCACTTCCAGCATGATGCCGAGGTGTAATGATGACATAGGGCGATTGGACGCATTAATCACCTCGTGTGCCATATGCTGGCAAAATTGCCATTCCTCGAGGGTGCTGATCATAGGAAACATGACGGAAACAGGCTGGGAGTCGTCTTGTGCGCGAAGCAAGGCCTGAAGTTGGGTTTTCAGTAAATCCGGATATTGGTAATAGAGTCTTACTCCCCGCCGACCTAAGGCTGGATTGGTCTCCGTGTTTACGGGGAGAAAGGCCAATGGCTTGTCGCTGCCGATGTCCACGGTGCGGAAAATGACGGGTCCTGGACTATTCTTTCGTACAAGCCGGTACAAATCCACTTGCTCGTCAAGGGATAGAAGGTGATCAGCCGCTTCGAAAAAGAATTCGGTACGCACGAGTCCGATACCGTCAGCACCAAAATCCCGGGCCTGACGGGCTTCTAACACAGAGGATATATTCGCCATGATTTCAAAAGATTGCCCTTTAATGTTGAGGGGACCCACATAACGGGGAGAAGGGCGATTGGGATTCACTTCTTCCAGAGGACCTGTGCTGGCTTCATCAAAGAGCTCGATATAACCCTCATGGGCATTTAATAAGATTTGGGACGGTAAGGAATGATGCGATAAAATTTTTACCGCGGAAGGGAGTTTAAGAACGGGAATCCCCATATTCTGGGCAATCAATGAGGCATGCATGAGGGGACTTCCCTCTTCAACAATGATGCCGAGAACAGGAATTTGCGCCCAGGTTATGATGTCTCGCACACTCATCTTGTCTGTGACAACGATTGTCTCGGGTTCTATTCTTACGGTGTGATGGTTTGTGAGAGTTTGGATCCACAGTGCCGCAACGTCGCGAATGTCTTGTGCTCGTTGTTGTAAATAGGGATCAGCTATTTGGTCAAGAGATGAAGCAAATTCTTCAGCCGATTGCCTGATAGCGGTTTTGGGGTCAAGGGTGCGAGTCAACTCCTCAACACGGGTCCACCACGTAGGGTCTTGTAACATGAGCATTTGCGCTTCGATAATGTCTTTTTCGTTGGCTTGAGACACTGTCCTTATGAGTTTTTCGAGGGTGGCAATAGCTAGGGCATGAGCTTTTCTCCAGTCTTGGCTTTGAGATTCTTGGCTCTCTGGCATGGTCGGAGACACGATCGTCCAAGGGCCCCGTGCTACACCCGACGACAGCACTTCAGCATCATAGCGCACCGTAGATCCTCCTTGAATTTCCGTTTTGTCTGATGAAGAAAATGATATCAGTGATCATCATGGATTGTTCGATGGCCTTAGGCAAGGTCGTATCATGTTGACGATCGACTCATTGTTGGGGTTTTTCTGAAAAGGCAATAACCCTCTTTATAATATAAAATGTAAACAGGCCAAGCATGTGACTAATGCCGATCCATAATTCGACGGGAGGGGACGGGATTAGCGTGAGAGAGCCGAAGGAAGAAAAGTCTGATCGTCTCACAATCTAATGGTCTCGATTGCGACCGGATTTTATTAGAGGTGCGAATATGGTTCAACGACAATATACCATTATGGCCAGCGACGGACTTCATGCCAGAGTTGCAGCGCAATTGGTGAAAACCTTAGCGACCTTCCCTTTTACGGTGCAGATTTCGTGTCACGGAAAAACGGTAAATGGCAAAAGTATTCTTCACATTTTATCACTGGGAGCCCAACATCATGACGTGGTTACGATCGATTATGAGACAGATGACTTGACTCAAGTGACGGCTTGCGAACAATCATTGTCGGAGGTAATCGAAGCGATATCAAAGTTATAACTTACTTTCCGCACGTGGAGGGAACAAAAAAATTATTTTTTTTGGGCTGATCGCAAAGGAGATTGTGTATCGCATGGCGAAGTAATCTCTTATGAACACACCCATGCCGACACCCGTTGTTGTGGGGGCTGGACCGGTCATCCGAGCCCTCTGTGAAGAAATTGGATTCATCGAGGCCATAAATCAGACCGTTGCGTGGGATTCGCAGCGTTGCCACCTGTCGCCCGGCGAACGGATTTTCGCGCTCGTCGTCAATTTGCTCACCGCTCGTCGACCTCTGTATCGCGTCCACGAGCAATTTCAGTTAACCGATGTGCCCTTGTTGTTTGGATCCGGCCGCACCGCGGCCGATTTTACGGATGATGCCCTCGGACGGGCTCTGGATAAAGTCGCTGCCGCCGGTGGCGCCACCGTCTTCAGTGCCGTTGCAACGCGAGCGCTCTTGCACGACCACGTGTGGACGCCCGATAGTCCGGTGTTTGTCCACTGGGATAGTACGACCCGCTCGGTCTATGGCACGTATCCGGACACCGGATCCGGGACCGGAGTGCATCCCACCTATGGCCATTCCAAGGATCATCGTCCCGATCTGCGTCAAATTCTCCTGACGCTGTTGGGGACCCGAGAAGGCATTCCGGTGGTGGGCACGGTGCAAGACGGGAATCTGAGTGACAAAATCCTCAATGCCGAGATGATTGCGGCCTTAGACGATTACTTTTCGCCTCAGCAACTGCAACAACTGGTCTACGTGGCCGATTCCGCCCTCATCACGGGTCCTCACTTAAAGGCGATGGCTGACCGTTCGCTCCGCTTTCTCTCGCGTTGTCCGGAAACATTTCGAGCCGCGCACGATGCGAAGACGGCCGCCTTGGCGGCCAACGCCTGAGTTCCCCTCGGCAAAATCGGGGAGCGGGCCGATGCGGCCACCTACGCGGCCGCAGAACAGACCGGCGAAATTGAGGGCCGATCCTATCGGCTCGTGGTTTATCGCTCCGATCATCTAGCTGAGCGGAAAGCTCACACCATTGCCCGCCAGGTCGAACGGGCCCATAACCAGTTAACCCGGGCGGCGACTCGCCTCGCGGAAACCGTGTTTGCCTGTGCTCATGATGCCGAAGCGGCCGTGGCCGCTTGGCGGGCCACCGCCCAATGGCATCATGTCGAGGCGACGGTTGTCGCGGAAACGCAGGTCCCCAAACGCACGACCCGCGGGCGTCCCCGCCACGATGCCCCCGAACCGGCTACCACCACAGTATACCGGGTCCATCCCACCATTGGGGCAGTCGATGCGCAACGCGTGCAGGCGGCACAGGACCGGGCGGCGACGTTTGTCTTAATCACCAATCTGCCGGCCTCCTCCTTTGATGCCCGCCGATTGCTCGAAGAATACAAAGGCCAAACGGTCATCGAACACCGTTTTCGCTTTGTAAAAGACCCGGCCTTTGTGGATGCGCTCTATGTGCAAAAGCCGGAACGGGTGGAAGCCTTAGGTTATGTGCTCTTGCTCGCCGCGTTGGTGCTCAGTCTCATCGAACGTCGGGCCCGGCAGGCCCCGCCCCTTCCCACGCCGACTCGCGGTCTGTTGGCGCGGCCTACCGGGCAGGAGGTGTTACATCATCTGCGCGGACTGATTGTCGTGCCGCTGGATGCCCAGACCCGTCAACTCTTTGTCCCGGCGGTTCATACCCAGTCGGTGGCGGCCATTTTGGCCGCATTGGGTTTTACGGATACGATTTACACGCAGGTGCCCCCTAGACCCTCGGGATAAATTCCACGGCTTTCACCCATCACGTGCGGAAGAGGAGTTATAACAAAACCGTCTCAAGACATAATCCATTATTGTTCTCATGTCCGAGCAAGTGATGGACAATCCCGAGCAGATAAGAGAAAAAATAAGCACATTTTGATTGCTATTTAAATAGGGGACATACTCTGCGGATGATTGGAAAAATTATGAGTCACTTTCCAGCTCGTTCCTAACAGCGTCGTCTGTTCTGTCCATCTGAGCGTATCCTCAAACTTGAAAGACGTCGTTGTGTTCGAAAGCGTCGGCGACTGGTTGCAGTTTTCCCACTCGACTCCTAAAAACTAGCAGGAAGGTGGTCTACCGCCTTCACTCGGCCAAGACAATGTGGCATATTTTGAGGACGGATCACCGCCAACATGCCGTTTGGGACAGTCCCCGTGCGCAACACGCTGGGACACCGAAACTGGCGTCGTTGTTCACCCTAAAATTTCAGCTAGTTCACGACGCCCAATAATCATCAATTGTTAATCATCAATTGTAATCTGCGAACAGTATAGCTTAATGGCGATGACCGACACGGCGTCTAGGGCCGATATTCCCGATGTGAATTCTTGGCTTGGGGCGTGAGTGTCTCTCCGTGATTTAATAGTCAAAACTCAAAAGCACCATCAGAACGAAGATGGCGAAAAACCCCAACAGTTCTATGCCTGCATACTTTTTCACTCGGTTGGTGATCGCTCGGAACTCAGGAGTGCCGAACCCATGTGCGAGTCCCTTTTTGATATTGCGGCCAATCATGAAAATACCCCACCAATATACGAGGAGCGATACAACAAACGCAATGAGATACGTGTTGCCGTATGTGTGTCCGATATTGCTCCATGCATGAAGCGGAAAACCAAGGATAATGCCGAAGATGATCGCCAGTGTGCTCACAGGAGTCATATACCGTTCAGCCAATTTGGCGTAGATCGCCATAAATGGATTGGCGTGCGTTGCATCAATCTTGCTTGTTGCTGGAATCACTACGAAGGTAGAAAATATGCTCCCGCCAAACCAGAGTACGCCGAACAACACGTGCAACCCTTGCAAAATCATCGTCCCCATAGAGTTTTCTCCCATATTCAAAAATGATTAGGATGAATAAGCGGTATCCCACACAAAATGGTGGTACTGGCGTTGAGTGGGCTATGACATCGACCACGGAATACGGACGGTACGCCGCAAAGCAACATTATTTGTCCAACCGACTTAGGGTGACTCTGTCCCAATGGCAAGCGAAGAGGGTTTCTGGGATACGATAAAAATCCACGATATCACTCAACTTTTGCACGGCAGAGGTGTACAAAAACGTTGTCAGGGAGCCGATTCTTGGGGTTTACGTGACTGCTTGAAAACAAAACATGCTTCATTTCTGGTAGGCTGTAGGTGTAAAACAAAATTTTTATAAAGGTAGATATTTTATATATCTATCACAAAATCATCAAGATTCAAGAGTTTTCAATGCAATCTTTTTGCGCTGTGGGTTGTTGAACACAATGGCCAGCGCGGTTTGGCGCCAAATATCTGTGGTTGGCAAAGGATGAACGTCTAAAAAGGCGATCCATTTAATGATGATGCCTCCCAGTCTCGCGCATACGTCGCGAAGCGCACTTGGTGCTCGAGTGGGTGCTGCAGGGGTTCTGGTAGAATCGGGAACCGTCTCTAGGCGCAACTGTCAAGCGCTACGGACTACATTGCGGAGCGGTTCGGGATGATTTTGCCGGATGCGTCCAAGCACCATATTCAGCATCACCAGCAGTGTCGACGTATCCCGTGTATGGGCGATGGCTATTAAAATCCCAACTAATTCTGTACAACGATGGCTATGCTGCGAAATCTCTATAAAAGGCATTTAAGGCCATGCAAAAACTAAGATCAACTACAAATATAACTACCCAAACATTTTCGTCTGGGAAATCATTCTGGGCGCTCGGCATTAAAACCGGTTTGTGATGAAATATGACTATGGCTGTTAGGGTTACCAAAAGAGGCATCTGCAGGTTAATTCAATTCGACAAGTTAATCTGGTTCAATGAAGTGGCGGGTTCATTCTCTTTAATCTGACATAGTGGTGTTGACTCTCATTAAACCGATCACGCCGGTTTATTTGTAGCGATGATTTCGCTTAAATTCATAATTTTGGGGATTTGATGGATATTGAGATGAGTGAATGGTGTTGCCAATGTAGTAAATGAAAGAACTTTCGATTGAGATAACAACTGTGAGATATTCGAATATAGCCAATGCATAACTCATGAGAAGATTATGTTAAAGACAGAGCAAAGTAAAAGGTAAAAATAAAGGAAAGCGATAGGAAAAAAATGCGCTGTATCAAAAAACGTCAAGACTAAGCGAATAGACCCCAGTGAGAATATTAGGAGGAAAAATTTATCATGGGTTATCAGTATGTTTTGGCGCTGGATCAAGGGACCACAAGTAGCCGTGCCATTTTATTTAATCAAGCAGGTCAAGTTGTTGCAGCCGGTCAGAAAGAATTACGCCAAATTTATCCGCAACCGGGGTGGGTGGAGCATGATCCCGATGATATTTGGCAGTCACAATGGCAAGCCATCCAAGAATGCCTCAACACGTCGCAAGTACCAATTTCTCAGATTCGTGCTATCGGAATTACTAATCAACGCGAAACAACGGTTGTATGGAATAAAAATACGGGTCGACCCATCTATAACGCCATTGTCTGGCAGTGCCGGCGAACGGCTAGATATTGTGATCAATTGCGTGAACAAAATCTCAGTGACACATTTCGGAGAAAAACCGGTCTGGTTATCGATGCCTATTTTTCGGGGACGAAAGTTGCCTGGATTTTAGATCATGTTCCGGGTGCAAGGGATTTGGCGGCACAAGGAGACCTGGTTTTTGGCACCGTTGACAGCTGGTTAATATTCAAATTAACCGATGGCGCGGTGCATGTGACCGACTATTCCAATGCTTCCAGGACCTTGCTATATAACATTCATGACTTGTCATGGGATGAGGATTTGCTAAACATTTTGAACATTCCGCTCTCAATGTGTCCTAGGGTTGTCGATTCTTCGGGGATTTGTGCCTATACCAGCACGCATTGGTTCGGACAAGACATTCCGATTGCCGGTATTGCTGGAGATCAACAAGCGGCGTTATTCGGCCAAAACTGTTTTAGCCCCGGTTCGGTCAAAAATACTTACGGGACCGGATCATTTCTCTTGATGAATACCGGCACCCAACCCGTTGTATCTGATCATGGGTTATTGACAACGATTGCTTGGGGGATTTCTGGACAAATCACTTATGCCCTCGAAGGCTCCATCTTTATCACTGGCGCTGTCGTGCAGTGGCTGCGGGATGAATTACAATTAATTCATACCGCTAAGGAAACTGAAGCTCTGGCGTTGTCGGTGAATAGCACCAATGGCGTGTATGTGGTGCCAGCCTTTGTGGGGTTAGGCGCACCGTACTGGGATAGTTATGCGAGGGGGACTATTGTGGGCTTAACCCGGGGGAGTAATCGTGCTCATCTTGTTCGAGCCGCCTTAGAATCTATTGCTTATCAGACCCGGGATGTTTTAGATGTGATGCAACAAGACAGTAACCACTCGATTTCGGCATTGCGAGTCGACGGGGGTGCTATTGCCAATCAATTTTTGGCGCAGTTCCAAGCAGATATCTTGGGACTTCTTGTACAACGTCCCCAAGTCACAGAAACGACGGCCATGGGCGCCGCTTTTCTTGCGGGATTGGCGACAGGTGTCTGGCCGGGTTTTGAGCCTCTAACAGCTGCATGGCATCTTGATGCGGAATTTTCTCCGGCAATGGATGAATCCACCCGAGAGAGACTCTATCAGGGATGGCAAAGGGCAGTTAGCCGTGCGCAAAACTGGGTCGATGGAAATGATGGCGAATAGGAGGGCAAACAATGAAAAAACTCCTGGATCAGGTCGAAACCATGGTGGAGGATGCGTTGGATGGATTCGTGTGGGCTTTTCCTCAGTATCTTAGACGTCTTCCCGGCAGCTATGTTCTTGCCCGAGTAGAACCCAAAGGGACTGGCAAAGTCGGTATTGTGTCCGGAGGCGGTTCCGGTCATGAGCCTGCTCACGGTGGGTACGTTGGCTATGGAATGCTCGATGCGGCTGTGGCAGGCGAAGTTTTTACCTCGCCAACACCGGATCAAATTCTTGAAGGGATTCGGGCCGCTAATCACGGTGCAGGGGTTCTCTTAGTTATCAAAAATTACACGGGCGATGTGATGAATTTTGAGATTGCTCAAGATTTGGCTAGAGAAGAAGGAATACCAACCGAGGCGGTGGTGGTGAATGATGATGTGGCAGTCGACGATTCCTTATATACCACCGGACGACGAGGCATTGCTGGGACCATTTTTGTTCACAAAATTGCGGGAGCCCTGGCGGAAGCGGGGGCTTCTTTAGAATCCGTCCGGGACGGGGCAAAAGAGGTGATCCACCACGTGCGGTCGATGGGCTTTGCCCTCACCCCTTGCACCGTTCCCGCGGCGGGACAACCGAGTTTTACATTAGCGGATACTGAGATGGAAATGGGAATTGGTATTCACGGAGAACCTGGCACACACCGACAACAGGTGCGGCCAGCCCGGGAATTAGCCCATGAAATTCTTCGTCAAATCGCTGCAGATCTTTCGTTAAAACCCGGGGAGGATGTGGCCTGTATCATTAACGGTATGGGTGCGACGCCACTTTTGGAGTTAGCGGTTTTCGCCAAAGATGTGGCCGAGTGGTTTCATCAAGCAGAGCTTCACCCCAAATTTGTGATGATGGGAGAATTTATGACTTCACTCGATATGGCGGGGGCCTCTATCAGCGTGCTGCGTTTAAGTGAGGATATGAGACAGGGCTTGTGGGCAGCTTGTGATACGCCTGCCTGGCGCCAGGGGGTCAAATATGACCAGTGACCAATTTCGGCAATTATGGATCTGTTTTGCTGAGCAAGTGAGGGCTTATACCGACACATTAAATGATTTGGACCGGGCCATTGGCGATGGGGATCACGGGACTAATCTCGCCCGCGGCTTGAACAAAGTTCGCGCTGTGTGGCCTAATGGGGATCTTTCTCTCCCTGACTTACAAGAGATGAGCAAACAAGTGGGAATGACATTACTCAGCACCGTCGGCGGTGCTTCGGGGGCTTTGTGGGGATCGGGCTTGTTAAAGGCCGCCCAAGCATTGCCGCAAGAGGATGTTGCCGGGGATGATACGGTGATTTTATGGATTGAAACTCTTGTGAACAACATCGAGATGCGGGGAAAATCCCAGGTGGGTGACAAGACGATGGTGGACGTGATGCGCCCTGCTATCAATTGGCTTATGGAAACTCCAGGATGCTTTCGTGAACGATTAGAAGCTTTGCCTGCTTTAACAACACAGTGGATGGAAAGCACGAAAGATTTGCAAGCCAAACGGGGACGTGCGGCATATTTGGGCGCACGCAGCATTGGACACATTGACCCGGGTTCCTTTTCCGCAGCATTATGGTGGCAATGTTTAAGCAAGGTGGTGGCTTGCTAGAAATGACCGGAATATTGCTCGTTTCCCATTCTAAACAATTAGCTGAGGGCTTAGCGCAATTGCTTCACGGCGTGGCGGGTGAGGAATTGCTCATCGAAACCGTGGGTGGAATTCAGAACTTAGGAGTTGATGCCACCATGGTTCTAGAGGGAATCGACGATTTGACAGATTGGGGATGTACAACCATCCTGATTTTTGGCGATCTGGGCAGTGCCTTTTTGGCGGCGGAAACCGCTCGGGATTTAATGCAAGGCACTCAGGACATCCGGGTAGTGGATGCTCCGTTTGTGGAAGGATCCTTGGCCGCATGTATGGTATTGACTATGGGTTCGACTGCCGAGGAAGCCATTAAGGCAGCAGAAGAGGCATATCAGATTCGTAAGCGTTAGGTGATAAGGCAAAAATCAGGTCCGGTTATAGGGACCTGATTTTTGTTGCCAAAAAGCTCGTATCACCGCTTGTCCCATCATTGGTTGGTTATTGTAATGGTGCCGCGCATATAACCCGGTGTGACCATAGCTCCTCCCATGCCCATGGGCGACGTGGCACAAGGCGCCATACATTGCCATAAGTAAGAACCGGCTTGGTGGAACGGAATTTCGGCGGTGACTGTGACAGTTTTCCCGGGCGGGGCAACAGGGATGGGTAAATTAATGCCCAGGGCAGGAATGGTGAACGTATGAGAGATCTCGTTATTGGCAATCTGAGAGACGGTTTTGCCGTCAACCTTCTCAGTTCCGCCGATTGTCCCTCTGACCTGATCGTTTTGAGTCATCATTAGAGGTGACGCCCCGCTATCATGGGAGATAATGGTCAGTTTGACCACGGAGTTTTGGGGTGCTGACCAAAAAGCGGGCTGATATTGTGGCCATCCCGGCCGGTGAATTTCTTTGCCGGTTCGAATCACCATCGTTCGCGCGATTACCGTGTGACTCGGTGAGGGGCTCGCGGGGCTCGGCCCTGACATCATGGAGCATGCGGCGATGAACGGCAGAGACACGGTCACCGCGGAAAAAGACACCAACGAACGAATCAATATGGTCATGATTATCCTCCTAATCCTCTTAGCCTGCAGCGCTACATAAGCCTTATGCGTTTTTGGATCCGATGCTCATTGCTGGATAGTGTAGCCAATTTCCCGCAGATTTCATACGGCTCACCGGACAGTACTTGTTAGGGGCGATGAGCCATTTGGTTATAGCGCTTGAGAAGGAGTTCCCAAGACTAGAAAAGATTGATCCATGGCCTTTTTGCAATACAAATTTCTTGGCGCCCATGAATGGTATCATTCTCACTGGTTGATCTTTTATTTCAAATGGGATAGGGTAAAGGGTGGCGTGGACAAGGAAGGTGATATTCATGCATTTTGTCATCTGGGCGTACGTCACCTATCTCCTCACATTCATTTTAGGAGTGGTGTTCTTTATACGCTTTGATTTAAAGAAGAAGAAACTGCCACCCAGCTTTTTGGCAGTACATTTTTTTCTCACCGTGATGACGTTTATCTTTTTTAGTTCAGCGATGGCCCCTTATCTCAAAGAACAATATGGGCATCCTACAGTTAGCACGGGAGTACACAGCTCAAACTGGTTGAATCTGGAACGGCATGATCATATGTTGCACCAAAAATCCGTTATCCCGCCAAGTAAGGGGGCATGACGATGACCTTATTAGAATGGACTTATTTGATTTTTTTGCTAACCGTCCTAGGAGGAGCCGTCTTATTTTTCGTCTATTTGCTTCCTAAACGCAATTTCCCATTGGCATGGGTCATTACGCATTTAGGTTTAGCCGCGATCACGCTTGTCTTCTTCACCGTGGCCATTTTTCATTAGACTCCCCCTTTTTTGTGATTCGAAAAATCCTTGTGGTGTTTGAGAAGATGGGCCGGTTATGACGCAACCGACCCTTTTTTATGACCTGAAATCGAGATTTCAAGGCAAGTCAAAAAGACATCTGAGGTGAACATCGTGGACCGATCTTCGTTAAAGCATGAGTTACGTTTGATTGATTTGGTCATGGCATCTTTAGGCGGCATTATTGGTTCGGGGTGGTTATTTGGGGCATTATATGCCGCCAATGTGGCAGGCCCCTCTTCGATTCTCTCATGGGTTATGGGTGGAATTGCCGTCATTTTCATTGGATTAATTTTTGCTGAATTAACAGGAATGCTTCCCGAGTCGGGTGGTGTCGCCCGTTATCCCCATTATTCCCACGGACATTTAACGAGTTTTATCATGGGATGGGCGATTTGGATTGGCTATGCGGCCAGTCCGGCGATTCAAGCCGAAGCCATGGTGCAATATAGCGCTCATTACATTCCCGGCTTATTTAATGCAACGACGAATACCATCGAGCCGCCCGGTCTTTTATTGGCAGCTGTTTTAATGTTCTTATTTTTCTTGATTAATTATTTTGGAGTGCGGTCATTTGCCCGGGTTAATACCCCATTAACGTTAATCAAGTTTATTATGCCGACACTGACTATCAT
Organism: Sulfobacillus thermosulfidooxidans; assembly: GCF_001280565.1. Taxonomy (NCBI): domain Bacteria; kingdom Bacillati; phylum Bacillota; class Clostridia; order Eubacteriales; family Clostridiales Family XVII. Incertae Sedis; genus Sulfobacillus; species Sulfobacillus thermosulfidooxidans. Next base: position 2,549,742 of record NZ_LGRO01000001.1, read on the forward strand.
CGTATTTTTAGCCACGGGGCTTCATTGGCATAATATGCATGTGCAACATTTTGCCCCCTATGGCAGTGCCGGTGTTCTCCAAGCGATTGCCACCTCGGGTATTATTTTTTCATATTTAGGATTTCGCCAAGCGGTAGATTTGGCAGGCGAGGCAAAAAATCCCCATCGCGATGTGCCCCGGGCGATTATGTTGTCGATTGGGATTGGCATTATTTTGTATTCACTATTGCAAGTGGTTTTTATTGCGGCGGTACCCACTGCACAGCTTCGGCAAGGATGGGATCATCTTGCTATGGCAGCACCTTTTGCCCAATTGGCGGTGGGACTGAACTTGGGCTGGGTAGCCGCATTGCTCTATGCTGATGCGATCATATCGCCGACAGGAACGGGTAATGTCTATTTAGCCTCTACCACCCGGGTTCTTTATGCGATGGCGGAAAATGGCTATTTGCCAAAAGTGTTGGCTAAGGTCGACCCGAAAACCGGTATCCCCGTGGCCTCATTAGTTTTGGCGTTTCTGTTAGGGTTATTGTTTTTGGCCCCGTTTCCGGCATGGAATCAACTGGTCAGTGTGATTTCCTCGGCCACGGTTCTCACCTATATTATGGGACCCATTTCAGCCGCCGTGTTTCGTAGGACAGCGCCTAATGCCCCCCGCTTTTATAGAGTGCCGGGGCTATCTATTGTTGGTCCTGTGGCTTTTGTGATGGGATCTTGGATCATCTACTGGACTGGATGGAATGTCGATTGGAAACTGCTATTAGCGATGTTAGTGGGGGTGCTCCTTTATGCACTGTTTTCCTGGCTCTTGCCGGAACAAATTGAGCGGCCCTCTTGGCGTTCGGTGAAAGCAGGAATCTGGCTGGTTGTGTATTTGATGGCGATGTTAGCCATGTCCTATGGCGGGTCCGGCCGCTTTGGTTCCCCCTACAACCATCACAAAGGATTGATTCACTTTCCTTATGATTTGATTGTGAGCGCGCTTATGTCCCTGGCTTTTTATTATTGGGGCGTAGCCAGTGGCTACCCGACGCCCCAGTTGACAGAGGCTTTAGGACATCCTGAATAAGCAAAGACACATGAACCTTCCCTCTACTTAACCTTCCTGGGATCTTGTCCTACGTTCCAGGAAGAGGAATATGCGCCTCTTTGGTTCAAGAATGATTCGAAATGCCATATCGTGCTTGCTGAGCTTGTGCTATCTGTCATAATGATGAGTAAATAGTGGAGAGAGAAAGGGGTCAATTGTTTGATGTTTACCAAGGTGGCTGTTGCCGTCGATGGATCGGAAGCAAGTTATCATGCGCTCAGTAAAGCACTGGAAATGACGGGAGAAGAAGGACAACTTCTTCTTATTGATGTGAAAGATATTACCGCATTTATTCAACCGATGTCGTTAGGTACAACGTATGGAACGCCAATCGCGACAGAAAATTTGCAAGCATTACTCGATGAATGGGATAAAAATGCTGAGGCCGTCCACCAAAAGGCCCAAAAAATGGTCGAAACGACCAAGATTCAGGCTGAATGGCGTATTGTTACCGTGGAGGAAGGGGAAGGCACGGCCGCGCAGGCCTTTTTCGATACCGCAAGCAAATGGGGTGCCGATGTGATTGTGGTGGGGAGACATCAAGGCTCCCGTTTCATTGAAGGGATGTTTGGCAGTTTTCCTCGTTGGTTGGTTACTCATTCCACTCTTCCGGTGTTAATCGTGCCGCCTGCTGGGAAATAACAAGGGGATTTTAGGTGAGGATAGAACAAGGTCTTTGGCCTTGTTCTTTTTTGGTTGGCATCAAAGAGAAGAAATCCAGAGCGTTGCTTCAAAGCCTTACCCACAAGACGGTGATGGGCGAATTCGACAGCCGCCACTAGCTTAAAAAAAAGAGCCGATATCGCATAGTTGTCCAAAAAAATTTCCAAAACTTACTTGACATCAAGACCAAACGATTTTAATATAAAGTCAACGAAAGACAAAGTCATTAAGGAGAGGTGAGGTAAGATGACGATGTGGGATGAACTCTTCCGGCCATTAGAACAAATAGATTTTGTACCGGCCACCAATATTGTGAAGAAAGATGATGAGTTTGCGGTGGTCTTGGCGGTGCCTGGCTATACAGAAGAACAATTAAGTTTAAGCATTGATGAGAATGTCTTAGAGATTCGCGCACAAGGCACGGCACCATCTGAAAATGAAGTATATTTGCGCCGGGAAATTCGCCAGCTTCCTTTCCGGTACCGGGTGGAATTACCGGAACGGGCGCAAGTGGACAACATCAGTGCGGAACTGAAAGCGGGATTATTAACCGTGCGTATTCCCTTGCAGCCGAAGAAAATTATTCCGGTGAAAATTCTGGGGAGTGACACCGCGAAGAGTATTGAAGCATAAGGACTTTTAAGGACGAGTTTTAGCCTCTCATAAGCATATTAAGATAAGTCCCATGCCTGAAGATTTCGGTGTGGGACTTTTTTGTACCTATGACCAGTTTTCATCCCCAAGTCACAGCAGGGAAAGCGGAGTGGGTTGTCGAATGAAACAGCAAGGGACAATAACGTAGAGGAGAGAAAATGATGCGGGAAATCTATCCGGTGGCGCCCTATCCGTATACATTCGGACGTTATCACGAACCCATTGCCCGGGTAAAACTCAACGAAATGGTTGTATTGTACACGGAAGATTGCTTCGAAGGCCGGGTCCAGTCTGAAGACGATTTACCGAGTGTGGTGGCAGGGAAATATCTGAATCCTCAAACGGGCCCCATTTACATTGAGGGTGCTGAACCAGGCGATCAGCTGGTGGTACATATTCATGACATCACCTTAACACGGGACTGGGCGGTGAGTGCTCAAATTCCGTTTTTTGGTGGACTCACGGCCACCACGTTGACTGCCACTTTGCAAGAGCCATTACCAGAAAAGGTTTGGATTTACCGCAAACAGGCCGATGGACGCTTTGCCTATTCCGATCGGTTTTCCATTGCTCCGGCGCCTTTCATGGGAACCATTGGCACCGCTCCCGATTTAGAAGCCTTATCGGCCTTAACCCCATTTATGCATGGGGGCAACATGGATGTGCCCGATGTTAAGGCGGGCAATACGGTCTATTTGCCGGTGAACGTTCCGGGAGCCTATTTTTCGACCGGCGATTGCCACGTGGCCCAAGGGGAAGGCGAAGCATGTGGGGTGGCGTTAGAAATTTCCGGAAAAATTACCCTGTCCTTTGACCTGATTAAAAACCGGCCCATTAATTGGCCGCGTATCGAGTCGCCAAAAGAAATCATGACTGTGGGGAGTGCGAGACCTATGGAAGATGCGGCGCGCATTGCCTATAGTGAACTGGTTAAGTGGCTCATCCAGGATTTTGGCTTTGATAAATGGGATGCCTATCAACTGGTAAGCCAAGCCGGCAAATTATATGTGGGCAATATGGTCGATACCTATTACAGTCTCGTGGCCAAACTTTCTAAAGAATTTTTGGCTTGAACCTCAACCATAATGAATTCGGGGAAAGAGAGTCGGTATGGGGTCGCAACACCATAGCGGCCCTCTTGCTTTTCTTTTTATCCTCTAAACACTCAAAAGGCTTCGGGCAATGCTAGGATGTTAGCAGCTAAAGGCCCGTTTTAACGCTAAGCTAACAGAAACTAAAGGAGACGAAATGGCCGTAAGCATTGGGGATGCTTATTAAGACCGCAAGCTCAAACTTGTTTGAAAAAATTTTTTCCAAGATTACTTGACAGAGGTAAATCGTGGATCTAATATAAAGTCAACGAAAGACAAAGTCATAAAGGTGAGGTGAGGTACGATGACGATGTGGGATGAACTCTTCCGGCCATTGGAACAAATTGATTTTGTTCCGGCAACAAACATTGTGAAAAAGGACGACGAATTTGCTGTGGTCTTGGCGGTGCCAGGATACAGTGAAGAGCAATTGAGCTTGAGCATTGACGATAACGTTTTGGAGATTCGTGCTCAAGGCGGTGCGACGACTGATAACGAAGTGTACCTGCGCAGAGAAATTCGGCAATTACCTTTCCGGTACCGGGTGGAGTTGCCTGAAAGAGCTCAAGTTGATCACATTAGTGCGGAATTAAAGGCGGGATTGTTAACCGTCCGGATTCCGTTGCAAGGCAAAAAAGTAATTCCGGTCAAGATACACAGCGTCGACACAGCCAAGAGTTTGGAAGCCTAAGACCGCAATTAACCCCTGCCGAGATGTAGCAGGGGTTTTTCTTTCATCATTTGTGATATTTTAAAATGTCAAAGAGGGAGAATTTTCATGGGACTTAGCGCTTTAGGACCGTTAACATTAGAAGGCCAGGTGGTACGTCTTGAGCCTCTAAACATGACACATTTTTCAGGTCTTTTACAGGCGGCGCAAGATTCTCGTATTTGGCCTTGGCTTTCGATGGATTTGTCTGACAGCAAAACTTTGGAAAAATTTATCCGGCTAGCTATGGAACAGGAAAGGCGAAACTGGTCTTACACTTTTGCCGTCATCATGAAGGATTCAGGCCGTATTGTGGGCAGTACACGGTATTTGGATATTAGCCGTCATGACCGTACTTTGGAAATAGGCTGGACGTGGTATCACCCTTCGGTATGGGGAAGTAAGGTCAATCCTGAGTGCAAATACTTGTTGTTGCGACATGCGTTTGTAGAATGGGGAGCTATTCGAGTGGTTCTCAAAACCGATCACTTGAATCAGCATTCTCAGCGCGCCATCGAGAAATTAGGGGCGGTGTTTGAAGGACGATTGCGCAACCACCGCATCCGCCCCGACGGAAGCATTCGGGATACTCTGCTCTATAGCATTATCGATACCGAATGGCCTGCGGTCCGCGAAACGCTTCTTAGCCGTCTTGATGTGTCTGGGACAACGGTGTGAAAAAAGAACCCGCCACGGCAAGCACGCTCAACAGTGATAGGATGACAAAAAGTGTTTTGCTTGTGCTCAGTGTGCCTAACATGACAGAAAGGGTGGCTGCTGAGACAATCGCTCCCAGATAGCGTAATAACATATAGGTGCCTGCTATGGTGCCTGTATGGGCAGCGGGTACCGATTCAATCACGGCTTTTTGCAAGACCACATTATTTATGGCATAGCCAAATCCTAACAAAATCACGCCGCTAAGGAGCATGAAGATGGAGATCTGATCAAGATCGACCAAGAAAAAACTGCCTAATAGGGCAATACTTGTGCCCCATAATAAAGGGAGACGGCGGTGTGAACCTTGAGCAAAACGTCCACCCCATATGGATCCCACAGCCATGGCGGCCGACATGGCGAATAGGGCAAGCGCCGTATCCACTACACTCCAGTGCCGATAATCTTGTAAAAAGGTCGGAATGCCAAACAATCCGGCGTAAAAAACAACATTAAGGGTTACTGTCAACGCGCTATATAAGCTAAAAGACTGACTCCGAAACAGCTTGACGGGAATCACTGGATGCATGCTATGGTTCTCCACGATAATGAAGAGGATTGTGAAAAAGATAGCGGCCAGCAAATAGAGCCAGTCTGTTGAGTTTTTTATGCTGTTTGACCAGATGAGCCAAAGCACCATAGTCACAACAAATAACAGGGTCCCGGCTGCATCAAAATGCGTTAAAGCATGTAATGAGCCGCGGGACGTGGGCTTGACATAACGTAGTCCCATCCATAACAGTGCTGCGGTGAGGATGACTAAAGGAGCATTGAGCCAAAAAATGGCTCGCCAGTCAAAGGTTTTAACCAGAAATCCCCCAACCGTGGGGCCGATAGCAGCGGATATACCGATACTCATGCCGATCCATCCAAGAAACTGGCCTTGTTTTTCGCTTTGATAGAGGCGCACAAGACCAATGGCATTAGGATACAAGATGGACGTGGACACGGCTTGAATTACGCGCCATAAAACGAGTATGCCATAAAAGGGGGCGAAAGGCGCGCCCAAAGCCGTGATCAATAGTAAGCCAAGACCGAGATAAACCAGACGTTTATATCCTAAAATGTCACCGAGATCCCCTGCGATCGGTTGAGTAATGGCGCTTCCTAAGTAAAATCCGGAAATAATCCAAACGATGGCATGGGGTGTCAAATGAAATTGCCGTAAAATGTCGGGGATAGCAATCGAAATGGTTGAAGAATTGACGGCATTCAATGAAACACCCAGCAAGATGGCCAAAGTAAACGGCAAAGTATTGATTGAGTGCGAATTGGACGGGTTCGCGTGTTGATGTGATACAAAACGGTGTGCCATGACAAACCCTTTCCCGATGAGGATGTAGGCACGGTTCACGGTTCGTGCCTTGTTCACTATACAACCGGTCATGAATTCTAGGGCAGATGAATTTCCCATGCCATGACATAGGACTTGCCTATGGGTCATAACAGGCTAAGGACATAGTCCAGGACGACGTCAAGACTGATTCTCATTTGCTTTAAGGCGAATAATGCATTGGCTCTCCGTATAATGGCGCTGGAAGAGAAAAAAACAGTGCATCCAAATTCCCGTGACAACGACAATGGAGAGGAGGGGGTAGCTGGTGCAACAGTTGAAGACAACGGGGCACTCAGAAAAAGTGCGCCATACGCCGCAAGCACGTTCTATCCGAGAAGTAGTCTTTGGAGTAAATGATGGCCTGGTGTCTATAACGGGACTTGTCGTCGGGGTCAGCGCATCCCATATGGGGTCCCATCAAATTCTCGTGGCGGCTATCGCGGCGGTGGTGGCGGCATCGGTGGCGATGGGCTTAGGCCAATATTTATCCACGGTGGCCCAAAACGAGTATTTTTTGGCTGAACGTTCTCGGGAAATGAGGGAGGTCCATGAGATTCCCCAAGAAGAAGTGGCTGAAGTTGAAAGTATTTACCGGGCACAAGGATTTTCTCATGATCAAGTAGAAATGTTGACACGGCACATTACCGCAGACAAAGACCGCTGGGTGGACTTCATGATGAAAGAAGAACTAGGAATTGTCCTGGACAGCATGGATAATCCTTGGACCTCCGCCTTAGTTATGACCTTAGCGGTCATTGCGGGTTCTTTACCGCCAGTGCTCCCGTTTGTCATCGATACCAATACCACCACGGCATTGACATGGGCTATCGTTTTGGCCTCCGTGGCAGCGTTTTCCTTAGGTGTCCTCAAATCCATTGTTGGAAAGACGTCATGGATTAAAGGAGGCCTGCAGTTTTTCTTTGTCACTGCCGTAGCTATTGTTATCGGAATAGGTGCCGGACACGGACTGGGAGCACTTTTAACATGAGGATTTATGACCCGTATTTGCAAGGCCTTGCCGATCTCTTAGAGGAAGAAGAAGCCTCTGGCGCCGAATGGTTTTGGCCGGAATGGCGCTCCCTTTTTCAGGTGCTTGCCATAAGGCACATATCTCAAGCTCAAGAACTTGATGCCATCAAATTGTGGATTCTGCGCGATCCACAATTTTTAGGGAAATAACATCCGTTGCATGACATCTTGTCGTATTCCTAAGTAAGAAAATACCGAAGGAGTGCGCGAGATGAGCATGAGTCCATTTTACCGGCGTCACTGGCGACATGCCGCTATTTTGGGATTGATTGTGTTAACCGGCTTTGGGTTATTTTTGCCCGAATGGCGCAAAGCAGCGGGCAATGACTTTGCGCTGGTACAAACGGTTCACGAATGGGGAGGACTGTTTTATGGGTTGGCGGTATTAGGTTTCGGCGGAGCCTTTTATCCATGGCCTACGAAATCCCCAGGCAAATCCCCTGGTTTTACCAAATGGGCCTATTTCTTTATTGTTATGCTATTTGTCAGCGGAGTTGGCTTGCTCGTCGGACCGTCTTTTACACGGTCGATTGCCACGGTGACCCATGCCATTTTTGCCTTCATATTTATTGGATGGGTGACTTGGCATTTGGTGGCCCATATTCCCATCCGAATAGGCAAGAAAAAACCGTTTACGTTGTCATTGGCCAGACGGCATTTCTTAGGATGGGCCATTGGTACGGCTGCTACGCTACCCGTATTGTGGTCTTTACCATCACTGGCAAAAGTGGTCAGCGGGCGTACCATTCAGCAAGGCGAAGTGCAAGGGGCGTTGCCCGGCTTTGTGCCTTATACGGTGACGAATGGCTATCCTGCAATTGATCCCGCCACCTATCGTTTGGAAGTGAATGTGACGGGAAACCCTATACGACTCAGTTACGAACAGTTTAAGGCCCTGCCCATGATTGAGCGCAAAATCAACTTTCAATGCGTGACAGGATGGGCCGTTGATGGAGTGAGTTTTTTAGGGGTCGACTTGGAAAAGTTTTTATTAAGTAAGGGATGGGATCCCCAGCAAAAACCCTGGGTACTCTTTTATTCCGCCGATGGGGTTTATACCGAGTCCCTAAGTGCTGAGCAAATCCACCAATACCAACCTCTAATAGCCTGGCAGATCGATCATCGCCCCTTGCCGCAGTCCCAAGGGTTTCCGCTCCGGCTTTTGGTTCCGGGAATGTATGGATATAAATCCATAAAATGGCTGTATAAGATAGATTTTGCGGACCAAGACGTATTAGGATATTGGGAGCAGCGTGGATATCCCGAAAATGCGTATCTGGGATCGTATAATGGGCTGTAATAGCCCTAGTGAGATCCCGAGCAAAAATGACGAAGGAGAATATTCGTGCCGAAACGACAATTGCCTTTTATGCAGGTGGACGTGTTTACGAGTCGTGCTTTAGGGGGAAATCCTCTAGCGGTATTTTATGATGTTCCCGGTTCCCTGGACGTTCACACGATGCAAGGCATTGCCCGAGAAATGAATTTATCGGAAATTGTGTTTGTAACCACCAAACCAGACCACGAAGGTCATTACCGAATCCGGATTTTTACGCCCTATGAAGAACTGCCCTTTGCGGGTCATCCGACATTAGGCACATATTTTGTGTTAAAAGCCAAAGGACTCTTAAATGGCCAAGGAATTCAAACCACTCACGCAGGAGATACATCGTGTTTTCAAGATGATCAACAGTGGGTGTGGATGATTCCGCCCAAGGGTCATGTCCGCAGTTTGCTTGTGAATGCGACCCGGTTGGCGGCGGCTTTAGGGGTTAATGATTTGTTTTTGAATGACATGATGCCCCCGGCAGCCTGCGGGACCGGATTAGATCAATTGATTGTTTTTGTGAACAATCCTCATATCTTGCCAGAACTTGATGCGCAATTCCCACGCATAAAAGCTCTTCAAAAAGATTTAGATGTTCAAGGTCTGTACATTCTGGCTATGGTGGGCGCAGGACATTACCGGGCTAGGTATTTTAGCCAGGAAGGTGAAGATCCCGCGACGGGATCGGCAGCAGCAGGTCTCGGAACATATTTACTGCAGAGTGCGGGAGAAACCGCTATTCGCCGCTATATTGTGGAACAAGGGCAAGATATGGGGCGTCCTTCGGAAATTCATATTCGTCTTAACGCTCTGTCCTTAGGTTCCCTGGAAGTGGGAGGGCGCGTTTCCCCGGTGATTGAAGGTCAATTCTTTATTTAAGGTGTTAAGGATTTCAAAATTTGCTTAAGCAATTGTTCACTTTGCGAAGAGGCCCCTTGGTGTTGGGAATTCTTCTTCCGGGATTTGGCATTGGCCCCGCTAGAAGAATCCCCGGAACAGCCGGGACTGATTTGGGTCGGTGTATGTCCTTTGATGAACACTTCGCGGTAGGATGTACAACAGCCGTTGGCCAACAAGCCTGTTCTGAGACATACCGATTTCCAGACGATGCCTGGCGGTTGTTTAAATGTTAACTTGGGTTGGTTGGATAGGGCCATGCGCATAAAATGCGCCCAAATGGGACCAGCGCCCAAATCACCGGTAAGACCTAAAGGGGAATCATTGTCATTGCCCACCCAGACGGCGCAAGCGAGCTGGGGTGTATAACCGACCAACCAGGCATCACGTTGTTGTGAGGAGGTCCCGGTTTTTGCTGCGGCGGGCCGGTTAATAATTGAGTGGAGATCATGCGCGGTGCCTTTGGGATTTAATAACGGGGCTGTGAACAAATTCGTGACAACATAAGCCACCTGGGGACTTAAGACCCGGGTCAAATGCGGGTGATCCTGAAAGACAACCTGCCCATTTTGATTTACAACTTTGAGGATACCAAAAGGCCTGACACGGCTACCGCCATTAGCTAAGGTGCTGACCCCTCGCGCCATTTCATAAGGCGTGACAGAAGACGATCCAAGCGCTGTGGTTAGATTGTCTGCCAAAGGGCTCTCAATGCCCATTTCATGGGCCATATGAATCATGGCTTCTGGACCTACGGTGTTCATCCATTTAACAGCAACAATATTGTCGGAATAGGCAATGGCCCGGCGTATGGTTAAGGGGCCGTTATACACATGCCCAAAGTTGTGGGGGACATACCATTTGCCGTGGCCAGCCGGGAAACGCACGGGGGCGGAATCTTTGACTGAGGATGTGGGATATCCGTCGTTAATGACCGTGGTATATAAAAAATATTTCATGGTGGATCCCGGTTGGCGAGCGGCTTTCGTCGCCCGGTCGAGCGAGGTTTTAGCAAAATCATCCCCGCCGACTAACGCTTCGACATAGCCGTTTTGGGGATTCATGGCGACAAGTCCGACTTCTGGTTCTGGCACGCCGTTCACATCCGTGGTACTTGGCATATACCAGGCTACGGCATTTTGCGCGGCTTGTTGCATGTGCCAATTCATGGTGGTGGTTACTCGGTAACCGCCGTCGTAGAGGTGGCGTCCAATTTTGGGGGAAAGGCTCATCAATTCGTCGGCAATAAATTTGGTAAAGTAAGGCGCCCGGTCGCCAATCGGTGTTGAACGGCACAAGTTTAACGGGGCTTGTTCGGCTAAAGCGGCCTGCTCAAGCGTAATGTAGTGGAGTTTAGCCATTTGTTTCAGCACGAGATTACGCCGAGCCAGCGCGGCGTCAGGATGAATATAGGGATCATAATAGGTAGGGGCATTGACCAAACCGGCCAGCAAAGCGGATTCTGGCAATGTCAGTGATTTTACGGAATGACCAAAATAAGTCTCAGATGCTGCTTCGACTCCGTAAGCTCCTTCACCGAAATAGACGTCATTAAGATACATAGTGAGAATTTGGCGCTTATCAAACATTGTTGATAGCTTGAGTGTGATCAATAATTCCTTGAATTTTCTCGAGAAGGTGCGTTGGTTACTTAAATATAAATTTTTGGCCAGTTGTTGCGTAATCGTACTTCCGCCTTGAAGAATTTGACCATTGGTAATATCGACGATGGCTGCTCGAACAATGCCAACGGGATCGATTGCGGGTTCAATCCAGTACGTGTCGTCTTCAATGGCCACGAGAGCATTTTGCATAGTTGGAGGAATGCTTTGATAGGGCACCGGCATACGGTTTTCTTGGCCGTAGAGCACCGATACGAGTTGCCCATGCTGGTCATAAATCATCGTATCGGCAGGCAGTTCAGGGACGGGCAAGGCCAACCAGGCCACCGGCAACACCAGAACTGTGGCGCCAATGACGAGGGCTGGGAGACTCACAAGGGCCGCGATATTGATGATTTTCTGTTGGATTCGTTTCACTATTGAAGGACGGTGTCTTTGCCGATTCCGCCTGCTTTCCATCATCATCCTCCTGACAGCTTCTTTTGACCGAAGAGCCCAATATCCCTGGTTAGTATTGCTGGACGCAGAAAAAACATTTGATCCATTAAATGGAGGGAAGAGTATAGTGGCATAGCGTAAACACGCATAAATGTGCATGAAAAGATGCTAAACGGCCACAATGTGATTGTCAGCACCATTCCAACGAGAATTTACGGTTTATTTGCCCAATGCGGTCAGAAACATTGTATTCTTGACGGCGTTTGTTATAATTTGCAAGGAAATTTGTCCGCATAAGGAGGCACACTGGTGCTAGACACGCCGAAGAAATTTACGTTAATTGCAGGGTCGGCTGAAGGACCCAGTCGCTTAAACGCGTTTGACAATGCATTGTTAGCTGCAGGTATTGGGAATGTCAACTTGATCCGTGTCAGTTCGATTCTTCCCCCCAATGCTATTGAAGTGCCCCACTTGGAGATTATTCCGGGGCAATTAATGCCGACAGCTTACGGCACCATTACATCGGAGATTGCTGGCGAGACAATTTCGGCAGCGGTTGCGGTGGGAATTGGCGAACAGGATGAATATGGCGTTATCATGGAATTTTCTGGGCGTTGTGGGCAGCAAGAAGCCGAAGAGACCGTCACGGAAATGGTGCGTGCAGCGTTTCGGCAACGGCAAAGAGAACTCAAACGCGTCATAGTGCGAGCAAAAGAACACCAGGTGCAATCAATTGGTTGTGCATTTGCCGCCGTCGCATTGTGGTACTAAGGGGAACGGAACAATTTTGGTGAGACCACCAGTCCGTGACTGGCGTTGGGAAAGGCAGGACGATGAGTGATGAATACGTGGTTTACTGAGCTTCAAACCCGTAATGTGAGCCTAGGGCTCCGCATTGAGGATGTGTTATGGCATGAAAAGACCCCGTACCAGGAATTAGCGGTGTTGCAAACCGAGGCATATGGCCGCATGCTGGTCTTAGATGGGGCCATTCAAACCACCATTGTCGACGAGTTTGTCTATCATGAAATGATTACCCATGTTCCCCTTCTTCTTCATCCCAATCCCAAGAAAGTGGCGGTGGTAGGGGGCGGGGATGGCGGTGCCATCCGAGAAATTTTGAAACATCCGAGTGTTGAAGAGGCGCATCTCATTGAAATCGATGAAAAAGTCGTCGAAGCCAGCAAACGGTTTTTACCCGAAATTTCTGAGGCGCTGGACGATGAGCGGGCCCACGTACATTTCACTGATGGCATTGCCTGGATGAAACAAGCTCGGGATTATGATGTGATTATGGTGGATTCAACCGATCCGGTGGGACCCGCTGAGGGGCTATTTGTTCCTGAATTCTATCAAAGTATCTATGACGCATTGGGTCCTGATGGGATTATGGTCGCTCAATCGGAATCGCCCTTCTTAGAGCCTGATATAATTCAACGGGTCATGGCCGGGGTTTCTAAAGCATTTCCTGTGGCTCGTCTTTATTTGGCCAGTATTCCCACGTATCCCTCAGGCCTATGGAGCTTTACGTTGGGTTCCAAAAAACCCTTACAAGCGCCCAGACAGGCGTCGTTTAAGACCCGTTATTGGACCCCTGAAATTCAAACCAGTTGTTTTCAGTTGCCCCGTTTTGTGGAGGACCTCATCCGGTGACGACGTTATTTAGCAAAACCGACACATTTCTTGGTATGTATAGTCAATGGGATGAGGCTGATTGGATTTATTTTGGGATCCCCATGGACTTTACCGTTTCCTTTCAGCCGGGATCTCGCTTTGGCCCCTCCCGGGTTCGGGAAGCATCTTATGCCATTGAGACATACTCTTTAGCCCAAGATCGGGATTTGGAAGCAATCAAGGTCCATGATGCGGGAGAAGTGGAACTGCCTTTTGGGAATGTGACAGAAAGCCTGGAACGGATCCACCAAGCGGCGTGGTCGGTGATTTCCGCAGACAAAAGGTTTTTTGCTTTGGGAGGGGAGCATTTAGTCAGTCTTCCCCTGGTTCAGGCTTTAGTCAAGCGCTATCCGGATTTGGTGATTGTGCATTTTGACGCCCATGCGGATCTTCGCCAGGACTATATGGGAGAAACATTGTCCCATGCTACGGTAATGCGGCGCATCTGTGAGTGGATCAAACCAGGAAATCTATACCAATTCGGCATCCGCTCGGGGACTCGCGATGAAGTGCAATTTGCCCGGGAATTTGGACATTTGTATCCGCATGAAGTGTTAGATCCCCTAAAGCATGTCCTGCCTGAGTTGCAGGGTCGCCCTGTCTATGTCACTATAGACATTGACGTGATTGATCCCGCATTTATGCCCGGAACGGGCACGCCAGAACCCGGCGGGATTTCCTCGCGCGAGGCACTTGAAGCGGTTCGATTGCTCAAAGGCCTTCATGTTGTGAGCATGGACTTAGTGGAAACGATGCCCGCTTATGATTTGTCCCAGCGTTCGGCTGTGTTAGCCGCCAAATTAGTCCGGGAAGCATTATTGGCAATAGGCTGACAGGGGGGAAGGACTCGTGACATCCCGTTTGGATAACGCGCGCGAGCAGATTGCTCGGGCGATTACGGCGTGGCTCCAACAACAAGGGCTAGAAGCTCTGAAAAACCGAGTAGAAGTGGATGTGCCGACTGAGGAAGGGCATGGCGACTTAACATCAAACATCTGTTTAAGGATTGCCAAAGAGGCCAAAAAAGCCCCGCGTCTTTTGGCACAAGACATGGCAGCAAAGCTGGCGTCTGATCTGCGAGATCTGGTGACTGAAGTGGAGGCTGCAGGGCCCGGTTTCTTAAACTTTACCCTGTCTACCGAGTGGTTAGCGCAAGTGGTCAATGATATTCGCGTGCAAGGGTCCGATTATGGACACAGCGACTGGGGGCAGGGTCAGCGGGTCCTCATTGAATTTGTCTCAGCGAATCCCACTGGGCCCTTGGTGATTGTCAGCGGGCGGGCAGCAGCTGTTGGCGATAGCTTGGCCCGGATCTTGAATGCCAATGGGTTTCGTGCCGACCGCGAATTTTATGTGAACAATGCGGGCAATCAAATTTTGAAACTGGGACAGGCCATTTACTTGCGCATTAAACAGCTTTACGGTGAAGTTATCCCATCATGGCCGGAGGGCGTCTATCCAGGAGAGTACGTCATTGAGGTGGCGCAGAAATTTCTTGACGCTCACCCCGGTTTTAGTGTACCCGAACCCAGTGAATCGGTGTATGAGGAGCTTGGTCAATTTGGCGCCAATTATTTGCGGCAAATCCAAGAAAATATCTTGAGGAACTTTGGCGTAGAATTTGAACACTGGACTTATGAAAAGGATCTGCGTGATCAAAAAGCCCCCGAAGCTATTGTCACCCGGCTTGAGTCGTTAGGCTTTGTTAAAGAAGAAGACGGGGCTAAATGGTTTGTTTCTACGCAGTTTGGTGACGACAAAGATCGGGTCTTAGTAAAGTCCGATGGCAGTTATACGTATTTTGTTCCCGATGCCGCGTACCATGCGCAAAAATTTGAACGGGGCTATGACTGGGTTATTGATTTGTTAGGTCCTGACCACCATGGGTATATTGGCCGAATGCGGGCTTTGGTTCAGGCGTTGGGATTCCCTCAAGACCATCTCGAAATCATGATTATCCAGCTGGTCCGCCTGGTTCGCGACAATCAAGTGGTGCGCATGTCCAAACGGGGTGGTCAATTTGTGACCTTGGAAGATCTCATTGAAGAAGTGGGAGTGGACCCCGCGCGATATTTCTTTTTAGAGCGCGCCCCGAATACGCCGATGGACTTTGATTTAGGTCTGGCGGAATTGAAGAGCAATGAAAATCCGGTCTATTATATTCAATATGCTGCAGCCCGGATTCATAGTGTGCTTCGCCAGTGGCGGCAAAGCCATCAAGAACCATTTACCTGGAATCCTGGTTTGTTATCAGCTCCTTTAGAGCGTCGTCTCTTATTTGTATTGGCACGGTTTCCAGATATTCTTAAACGGGCGGCGATCGATCGAGCACCGCAGTACCTGCCGAAATATTTGACGGAATTAGCGGCAGCCTTTCATTCTTTCTACCGTCAACACCGCATCTTGGAAGAGGATCCTGCACTCAGTATGGCCCGGATTGCCCTAAGCGAAGCAACATTGATTGTGATCTCTTCAGGACTCGGGTATTTAGGGATTTCGGTTCCCGAAAGCATGTAAGACCACTGACGGATATAGCATGCCTGGCACTATGATATGGTGCCAGGCATCTTCAAGTTTTCGTGGCCATGAAGCACAGGTCCTTCGGCTAAGCAAGTACTAGGACTGAAGAAAACAAGCCACGGCGGGATCGAAAACTGGGCATGGCTTGTTGTGAGGCATTTTTTTTATTTGTGGAAGCTGTGGTGATGCCACATTCCACGCATCGGCAGACCGGAGTGAGTGACCATCTGATCAATCCGGGTGCTAAGGTGCGCCTCGATTTTGTTGGCTTGGGTCTGAGATATTCTGCCCTTGGATACCGCCAGATTAATCCGGGCTTTGGCATCGGTGAGCAGGGTATTTTCTAAAGCTGTTGCCGACGAGCCATGATTTGCGGCAATGGTGGCGAGACTCTCCCCGGCTTTGAGGTCGGCTCTTACAGTGCTTGGCGAGAGGTTCAGATCTTTGGCCACGGTGGGGAGGACAGGGCCCATCAAGCCGAAATGGCGAGGTTTATGGTTCCATGCTCCCGGCATCGGCAGGCCGGAGTGAGTGACCATGTGTTCAATCCGGGTGCTAAGATGCGCCTCGATTTTGTTGGCTTGGGTCTGAGATATTCTGCCCTTGGATACCGCCAGATTAATCCGGGCTTTGGCATCGGTGAGCAGGGTATTTTCTAGAGCAGCTGCCGACGAGCCATGATCCTGAGCAATGGTGGCAAGACTTTGCCCGGCTTTGAGGTCGGCTCTTACAGTGCTTGGCGAAAGGTTCAGATCTTTGGCCACGGTGGGGAGGACAGGGCCCATCAAGCCGAAATGGCGAGGTTTATGGTTCCATGCTCCCGGCATCGGCAGGCCGGAGTGAGTGACCATGTGATCAATCCGGGTGCTAAGATGCGCCTCGATTTTGTTGGCTTGGGTTTGAGATATTCTGCCCTTGGATACCGCCAGATTAATCCGGGCTTTGGCATCGGTGAGCAGGATATTTTCTAGAGCAGCTGCCGACGAGCCATGATTGTCGGCAATGGTGGCAAGACTTTCCCCGGCTTTGAGGTCGGTTTTGAGCGTGTGCGGTGAGATGTTGAGCGCCTTGGCTGCGTCAAGCATCATGAAGCGGCCAGCAAAAGCGTCTTTCCTGCGATGCCAAAAATGCCCCTGACTATTTGACGCGGGAGCCTTAGCATTAGCCGACAGCTCAATGTTTTGAAGCGTTGAGCCATTAGGCGTTCCTCCATGAAGAACACCCGCGGCGGAAGCGCCTCCCGCGACTAAAAGGCCAGCGGCTAGAATTGTGATGGATTTCATCATACAGTGTCACACTCCTCAGCAACTTGTGGGGTTCGGTTCTTCGCCCCTATATAGTAAACCCAAGAAGTGTTTCTAAGATGTTGCTTGTCTCTGAAGAATTGCTGAAAAAGTTCATAGAGTGAACTATTTTCTAAGAGAATGGCGTGAATCTGATGCAGTACCGGGGTTAACCATTACCCAGGTCAATAAGGACTACAAGACCGAAGATTTTTCCCTCAAGATCTTTCGCTTTCCGACAAAAAATGATACGGTAGATAGCTACGACGTATTTCGGCTGAGTCTGTCACGATGATATTTTCTAAGAAATATGGGTGTTTCCCAGTTTGTCATTTCTTTACCTGCATCGTTCTGAGAGATAATCATGAGCGGAAATCAGGAATATGGCATAATACGAAGAGAAGAATACAAGAACATGTCAAACGCGACGACAAACAAGGAGGCAGCTATTGGCCGAACCAGACATTTTAGATGAGCTTGTCATTGAAGTCGAACGGTTTATCCGCACAGGCTGGCGATGGCGTGCTCAGGCATCTTTTTCCTCGCTCAATGGAGCTGAGGTGCGCGTGCTCATGATTGTATCCCGGCATGGTCAGATGAGTGCTTCCGATTTGGCTGATAAGATGGGAGTGGGCCGGCCCGCGACCTCGTCCGTCATTCGGCGGCTACGCCATCAAGGATATCTTCAACAAGAACAAGATACCGATGATCACCGTCGCCATTTACTATCTTTAACCCCGAAAGGCGAACAGATGGTGGAAGAATTGCGGGGTATTCGCCGCAAGATCTGGCACGATCATCTTCAAGCGCTGTCTGTGGATGAACAGCGCATCTTACTGAAATTGATAAAAAAGATTTCCGAATCGGCTCTGGCATCTAAAGCATAGCGCCTTACCTATCACCGTTTGTTGCAAAAAAGGTCTTCATACAGATTTAATCAGCGCGGGGCGATTGGTACTGGTGACCCGCGTTATTATTTTCCCCAAGTAACTTGGGAATTGATTGCCGTTCTCCTTCCTCTGACCTCAACCTCTTGGCATTTCGCCCAAAATAACTAGATGAACCTCTTTTGGTGTTATTAATATACGAATGGTTCATCATTATAGCATTGTGCCAAGGCCTTTGATGGAGGGAAATTCCATGGCAGTGATCATTAACGGTCCGGATGTACCGGGAAGGGACCAACTTCTGACAGACGACACATTAATCTTCTTAAGTGAACTGCATGCCCAATTTGAAGAGCGCCGCCGCAAGCTGCTCGAGCGACGCCAATCCATTCAAGAAAACCTTCTTAGGGGCGAAAGGCCGGATTTTCGCAAGGACACCGAAGACATTCGTCAAGGGAATTGGGAAGTCGGAAATATTCCTCATGATCTTTTAGATCGGCGCGTGGAAATCACGGGCCCAACAGACGCCAAAATGATTATCAATGCCCTAAATTCTGGGGCTAAAGTGTATATGGCCGATTTTGAGGACGCTAATAGTCCATGGTGGCAGAACATGATTCAAGGCCAAATCAACTTGACCCGGGCGATATCACGCACCCTGACTTATACTTCGCCCAAAGGCGACCACTATCAATTAAAAGACAATCTGGCAACTTTGATTGTCAGACCCCGGGGTTGGCATCTAGACGAAGCTCATGTGCTTGTGGATGGTCAAAGGATATCCGCATCGCTTTTTGATTTTGGAGTCTATGTCTTTCACAATGGACACCGTCTGGTTGCCCAGGGAAGCGGCCCTTATTTTTACCTGCCGAAGTTAGAAAATATGGAAGAAGCACAATTATGGAATGATGTTTTTGATTGGACCGAGAAGCGTTTAGGCTTGGCGCCGGGAACGATCAAGGCGACAGTCCTGATTGAAACCATCTTAGCGGCTTTTGAGATGGAGGAAATTTTGTGGGCGCTAAAAGATCATGTCGTGGGCCTCAATGCGGGACGGTGGGATTATCTTTTTAGCATCATAAAAAAATTTCGCCATCTAAGCAATGTCTTGGCTGCCGATCGCCAATCGATCACCATGACAGTTCCCTTTATGCGGGCCTATACGGAACTTTTGGTCAAGACTTGCCATCGTCATGGGGCTTATGCCATTGGGGGAATGGCCGCTTTTATTCCCAGCCGGCGTCATCCCGAAATTAACCAAGTCGCCTTAGCCAAGGTGCGCGAAGACAAGGAGCGTGAAGCTCATGATGGCTATGACGGCACCTGGGTGGCGCATCCCGATTTAGTGCCAGTGGCGATGGAGGTCTTCAACCAAGCACTTGGCGAGGAGAGAAACCAAAGGCACCGGTTACGGGATGATGTGCAGGTGAATGCCCAGGACTTGTTAGACTTTAGCGTACCAGAAGGACAGCGAACCGAAGAAGGGCTGGTTAATAACGTGGCTGTCGGTATTCAGTACCTCGCCTCGTGGTTCGCTGGTAATGGGGCCGTAGGACTTTATAACCTCATGGAGGATGCGGCCACAGCGGAAATTTCCAGGGCGCAGGTGTGGCACTGGATTCAACACGGGGTCTCTTTAGATCATCATAGTCCTCTGACCCATGAGACGGTCGATAGAATCATTCAACAGGGGATGCAGGAATGGGGAGAGCAGTGGGAGTACCTACCTCAAGCGGTGGAGCTCTTTCGTGAAGTCGCCTTGTCCCCCCAGTGGATAGACTTTTTGACACAACCCGCCTATGAAAAGCTATTGAAGGCAGGACGCTGAAAGAGGGGAGACCCTCTTTCATCAGCTACACAAAATTGAGAACAATCGGTATCGTCTAAATTCTCTCTTTACGGCTTTATTCCTAGCGCATGAATCACTTGGATCATGATACGAGGAGGCACAATGGTGTTTCATCAAATCTTAAATCCCGCGCATCATGTCGCTTTGACCGCGATATTTGCGTTAATTCCTTTTGCCGTGCTTCTCAGCTTATTGGCCGGTTTTCGCATTACAGCCTGGTTGTCTGTCATCATTGGATCCGTTGTAACCCTCGCCATGGCAGTTGGGGTATGGAAAATGCCGTTCGTCACAGGACTTCATGCCTATTTTTTGGGGAGTCTCACCGGATTTTGGGATATTGATTGGATTACCTTGTGGGGTGTGGTGATTTTCAATACGCTCACCTTAACGGGCATATTTGATACCTTCAAAACATGGCTCATTAGTCAAGCTACAGCCGATATCCGGGTTCAAACCATTTTGTTAGCGTGGTCCTTGGGAGCGCTGCTTGAGGGATTGGTCGGATTTGGTTATCCCTGGGCAGTCATGGCGCCGATTCTGATCGGATTTGGCATTGTCGAATTAGATGCTATCCGAGTAGCCGCCATTGCCAACAATGCGCCGGTGTCTTACGGCGCATTAGGAGTACCGATCATCGCGCTAGCCGCAGTCACTGGCCTGCCCTTGTTAAGCTTGTCAGCTTCTGTTGGTAAAATCGTGGCCGTATTAGCTCTTCTGCCCCCATGGCTCTTGATTTATTTAGTCACCGGCAAAAAAGGTTTGCGCGACGGATGGCCTCTTGCAGTTGTGGGATCCTTATCCTATATTTTGGGACAATTTCCTGTATCGCAGTGGGTCGGCCCTTATCTTCCCGACATTACCGGATCGCTCGTTTCCTTCGGGGCCTTGCTGCTTTTCTTGCGGGTGTGGCGTCCGCGTCATATTTTGGGCTATGGCGGTGTCGAACTCGATGAAGTGGCCGCAGCAGGTCCCGATTTACCCAAGCTCAGTGCCAACGAGGTGTGGCGTGCGTGGATGCCGTTTATTGTCTTAATTGTCGTGGTGGTTTTATGGACGGGTCCCTGGTCGCCTTTACCGAAAATTAGCTGGCTGCTGTTAAAAGTGACCGGAATTTCTTCGATTTCTCACAAGGTGACAGATGTCGAATTTAGCTTTACCCCGTTTGTTGGGGGCACTTCGATTTTGGCTTCGTGGCTCGTCATCTTGCTCTTTGTGCGGCCTAAAGCCTCCATGTTGAAACAAATCTTTCAAAAAACGCTATATCAGATGTGGGGAGCTATTGTCGTCGGAATCTTTATCTTCGGCTTAGCGGATGTTTTTAACTTTTCGGGAATGGCGGCTTCTCTAGCTTATGCCTTTAGTCGAATCGGTCCAGCCTTTATCTTGTTAGCGCCCATTTTGGGATGGATTGGAGTGGCGCTGTCAGGGAGCAACACCTCAACGAATGCGATGTTTGGCGTGATGCAAACCTTAGTCGGCAAACTGCTTGGATTTCCCATTTTGCTGCTTCCTTCGTTGAATTCTGTGGGAGCTGAAGTTGGCAAGCCGATAGCGCCACAAACAGCCAGTGTCGGCGTGTCGACCAGTCAGTATGTCAGAAGCGAAGGCGCTGTGATTCGCCATAATTTGGGCTGGACGTTAGTGGTGTTAGCGTGGCTAATTGTGGTTGGACTCTTGTATTACTTTTTGGCTCCGGGATTGATGCGGCTGTCCTAAACAGATCAATGGCACAAAAATCAAACGGGCCTTAAGCTTTTTCTTAAGGCCCGTTTGTCTTCTTATTGGCGATGAGGACGAGCATGGGGCACAGGTGATGAGTGATTTTCTTGTTCTCTTCTGGAAGAGGAAGACTCCTGTAGCCGGTCGGCAAGGTCCTTTGTGTGATAGCCGCTTTTTACTCCCCAGTAATAAAAGGCGAGAGAAAAAACGGCGACGACGACGAGATCCCATGGATAGGGAATGATGCCTTTTCCGTGATTCGCCGGTGAACCGAAAATACCGGATCCGATATAAGACATGATGAGCATAAACAATAAGAAGACAATGAGCCAAGTAGCCGATTTAACCGATTGTTTATCCGGCCGGGCAATTTCTTGGGGAGCGGTGAATCCAGCTAACAGGTAAAGAATCAGGCCGGCCAAAATGATCCCTAATAAGGGGGCATTGGTGTTCCAACCCGTCCAATAAATAATTAATGATCCTCCGATAAAGGCTAAAGGAGCAATGAGACCTAAGGAGCCAAGGCGTACCGGACGGTTCTCGTGGAGGGCTGTGCGCCGAAATACCGCGGCTGATACCGGGCCGGTAATATAGGTTAAGACGGCGGCCGATGATGCGACCGCAACCAATGCCTGCCAGGCGGGGAAGGGCGCGAGAAAAATAATGCCGACAATGAGTCCCGCCGTTAATGCCGAGACGGGTACGCCGGTTAATGGATCCACTTTCCGAAAAATTTTGGGAACATGACGATTTTGAGCCAAGGCATAGAGTACTCTAGGAGTCGTGGCCATATAAACATTGCCTGTGCCTAAGGGAGAGATGATGGCGTCAGCAAAAATTAACACGCCAAACCAAGCCAAATTTAAGGTGAGAGCCAATTGGGCAAAAGGAGCGCTGTAGGACAGGCTTTGCCAACCGTGTGCGAGTAGTGATGAGGGCACTGCACCGATAAATACCACCTGCAACAGGGTATATAAAGCAATACCAATAATGAGCGACAAGACCACGGCCAAAGGCACGTCCCGTCCTGGATTTTTGGCTTCTCCGCTTAAATCGACGGCCTGGCGAAATCCAAGATATGAAAAGACGACACCTGCAGTCGACACGACTTTCATCATGCCGGCACTTCCGCCGGGCATAAATCCATCAACATGGAAGTTGCGGGCGTGAAAGCCAAAAATAAAGAAGAGCACAATTGTTAACGATGGCATGAAAAATTTCAGTAAAGTTAAGGGTGTGTTAACCCGGGCAAAGGTCCGGACGCCAAAATAGTTAATCGTGTAAAACACGATCATCAGACCTGCCGCCGTCATGAGCCCCAGTAAAGAAATTGTCCCGTGAGCACCTTTAAATGCGGGAATATAACTTTGAGCATAGGTCACAACCGCTTCGGATTCCACGGCAGGTAATGCCGAGTAGGCCACGAACGCGGCCCAGCCGATAATGAAACTGGCTAAGGGACCATGGGAATATTGGGGATAGCGGGCTATCGCTCCCGCTTCGGGCAAAAAGCTACCTAATTCCGCATAGACCAAACCTAATAGCATGACGACAAGACCCGCAATAAGCCAACTTAACACGGCAGAAGGTCCCGCCCCTTGGGCCGCACTCTGCGACGCCAAAAGCCATCCTGAGCCGATAATCGCACCTAAGGAAGCCATAGTTAAATCAAGCAATGATAATTCCTTTTTTAAATGCGTTTGCAGTGTCATCACTCCCATATCTTATTGTCACAATCATTTGGACATGATCAGCGGACACGAAATCTTAAGGATAACGTGTCCAATTTTTTATCTTAGTACGCAGTGATATCTTGTGCCTATCCGCGAATCCGACTAATTTTTACTGTTTTTTTAATCGCTATTTTCATGCATGTGGAACTTGGCTCATACTTCCCATTCATCCGTTTTTTGGTGGGGAGATGTCTTGGACTATTCGCTCCATCCGTAGGGTCGTGGTATCTCTTGCCGGTTTTTGGGTTTTCGTCCGTTTTGGGAACGTGCTATCATGACCATGGTAACGATTTAAGAGATCCTCTTGAGGAGAGGAAACATGAAGGCGGTGTGAGGGACCGGCAAAAATGAGAGGAGGATGCGGTGTTTGTCCCCGTTTTGTGTGATGAGGATGTTCCACCGTGACTGACTGATGAAAAAGATGACGATAATCAGCGCCAGTGCTGCAGTGTTCGGGATTGTTGTCATTGGAGCGATCTGGATTGGCACACAAAGTGGCAGTTGGCAAGTAGTGCATGATCAGGGACAAAGTTTAACCATTCCGGCAACGTGGCATCAAACGGATCATGGACAAGCCTACCTAGAACAAGGGCATCCGCAAGATGGCTTGTGGTTTTTGAAGGCATTTCCGTCACAAGACCTGCCGCCTGCCGCCAAAAAATTGCCCAAGGTCGGCCCGCATATTCATGAATGGCAAATCAATGAGGCGAATCATTTTACCTATTATGCTGTCTGGACAGGGCATAACCAAACCCAAGCCATTAAAATCCACGTGCCAAAATCCCAACAAAATCTCGCCCAAGCGGTTCTAGGAAGTTGGCAACCAGGATAGACGATAGACCTTTAAGGTCCTTAGGGCACGAAGAATTGTAAAAAGGGCCGGGGATCAGGATGAAACCGGCTCAAGGGTTCTTGAGGGGGCTTGGGTCTTGCGGTGTCAAAGACACCTTGCCGAAACGATACCCAGATCTGCGCTTCCTCTTTACTCGCACAAGATTGGATAGGGCGGGAACTTAAAGACACTTTGGCTTTTAACAGGGCCTCAGATTCATTGCGCAAAATTTTCAATATCACTGGATGAGTAGGTTTAAAACCTGTCCAGGCAATGAATTGTGAAGGTAGAGCATTGTTACGGGAATGATTGCAAGACCGGCATGCAATCACACAATTATCCAAGGTGGTTCGACCACCCCAGGAAATAGGGAGAACATGTTCCAAAGTGGATCCGGGACCGTGACACCATGCACACGTAAATCCATCACGTTGGCGAACTAACCGGTAAATTTTCCGGTAAGCGAGAGGACGGTAATTAAGATGGAGAACACCGTCGATGAAGCGCGCTAAACCATCACGAAGATTTTGCTCCGCTTTTGCCCAACTGCACGGTGATAACATCTGTCCCCGCAAATCGACGACCGGAACTTTATCTAGGACCGGCTCCTCCATTTGGAATCCTCCTTACAGGAGTATTATACCGCAACTTTTTGACGGTTAAAAATAGAGGAGCCTTCGGACAGTAAAGAATGATTCGTTGAGTCTAGCTATTTAGAACTAGAGAATGTCGTGTGTTGATAAGGTGATCATACCGCGGCCATGACTAAGAATCCGCAAGAATATCCACACCACTGTGGACAAATGTTGATAAGTCTGTGGAAAAATATGTTCGTGGCCGCGAGAGAGGATATTATCCTTGCCGTCTGATCACGGTTAATTTGTTTTGACTCACGGCATTGGCGGCATCGAAAAACAATTTTTTAGCGCGCTGACCCGAGAGCTCTGCCCATTCTATCGCCGAGACTAAAGGTTTGAGCGACTCAAGTTTTTGCCATTCTTCCAAAAAATGACTTTCCGCTCCGCCGCTGCCAAAAATGAGACGACTGGGACCTAAAAGGCTAATAGTGCGTTGTAACAACTCTACAGAAAGCAAAGAAGTTTCTAAATATAATTGGGGATAGCGGCTGGCTAACATAACGACTTCGTCCCAAAAGGGTGACATTGTTCCTGCGTGTACCATGATGACGGGGACATCGGGAATTTTTTGTAGGAACTCATCCCAAAAAATGGGCGATTCCCATCTAAGCGGCATGGGACCAGGTCCGGTATGGATAACAACAGGCCGTTTAAATCGGGAAATCACGGGGGTAAGAGCCAATACTTCCGGATCATAGGGGAGATGATGATGAAGTGCTGGATAAAGGTAGGTTCCGGCAGCTCCCTGTTCGAGAAGAGACTCTAGTTCCCCACTCTGACCCGGGATGCCCGGAGCTAAAGCCAGCCAACGGGGATTGTCTTGGGCCACATGCAATAATTGCTGGCCAATATGCGAAGGTTCATGGGTCATTAGAGCGCCCCAGTCCAGCAAAAGTTTTTTCTCGGCCTCCGGCTCAATGGCGCGTTTGGGGTGGCAGGCAAGGCCCGGGGGGGCGGAAGTGAGGGGAATATAATACGAAACATCGGTTACGCCTAGCTGGATTAAGGGAGCTTGGGGGTCCTCGGTTAATAATAAGGTGGGTTCTTCGCCCGCCATGCTGAGAAGGCGCCCTTTATGCGAAATCACCGCGCCACCAATATAATTTTGCCCCGCAAAACGCCCGAGTAATGGGGATACCATGACCGTGCCTTGAATATCCAAACTATGACGGATGGCTAATTCTTGTAGCTGGTTGCGCTCTGCAACATTGCGGGGACTTGTCGCCATCACCACCATATCGGGTTGATAACTGCGAGCGTTATCCCATAAGTCGCCGTCTAAGGCGTCTAAACCGAGTAAAATCACGAGACGCCCAAAACGGGTATGAATGACGGAAATACCCGATCCTGGCTCAAACCAAGGCCGTTCTGTGGGGTGAAAGATTATTTTGGCTTGCGTGCCCACAATCGTTCCATCTTGTTCGATAACGAGCCCTTTTTGTTGTTTTTTCACGGATTCGTTATCTAGAACCCTCAAACTGCCAGTGATGATCATGAGCCCAAGTTCACGAGCCATAAGACTTAAATTATTGGTAAATCGATTAGGAATGACTTCTACAGGATTTAATCCAAGAAACCATTCTGGAAACACAACAATCTCTGCTCCCCGGCTCGCCGCCTGGCGAATGCATTCCACAGCCCGTGTCAGAGCCTTGTCCAACTCCCGCATATAAGCGATTTGGCAGATGGCGATGCGTGGAATAGACATGGATATTCCCCCTTGTACTAGGAATATCATACCTTAAAAGACAAATTTTGGCAATTCAATCCTGCCAGCGAAAATGCACAATATCTTCGGAAGAGGGTTCGGGAGCCACGAAAGAACTTTGTGCCAGGATTTGGGCCCGCCCGTCCACCCGGCCATAGATGGCAGAGGGACCATCGAAATGGATGTCTAAAGCGCGAAAGAGCATTTGAGGATTGATAATCACAGAAATATTCTCGAAGGTTTCCAGCAGGCTAAAAGCCCCTTCCTTTGTCCATTGCTGTTGGCGAGTCATCTGGGGATTAAACGGCCAGGGTTCTGTCCACCACCAGGGGTTCGCCGAGGGTTGGGCAATAATGCGTACACCTTCTTGATCCATTAAGGGTAGGAGCGAGGTAAACTGGGGCTCTGAATTCGTATGGGGAATGCGGAAGCCGTCGTAACAAATGGCTGTTGCACAGGGAATTCCTTCGATCAAAACCGGTTCAAGAGCTTCGGTTAAAGGTCCCGGGGAGAGATCTAATACATCTTCTTGAGTGGGAACTAAATTCACTTTGCGGGTGATATGAATCACCTCGCCTAAAGGATTGAGTGTCATGCTCAGATTAAATATGTTTTTGCTTGCCGGATGAAATCTTGCCGATTGCTCACCATAGGCATTCATGGGCAATAAGGCGCTGCCCGCGACAATATAGGTGTGGTACTGGCGGGCCAGCTCACGCATGGTCGTATGCCAAATCCGCCAAACTTTGGGGGCATTCAAAAGAAAAAATGCCTGGCGTAATGACAGGGTTTGGTACCTGAACATGGTGCCCAATAAAGACGGCCACAGTTTTTGGCCTATGCGAGAAAAGGCTTGGGACATGGTCTTTGTTCCTTCGATGAGATGCAAGCTGTCTGCAAGCACTAAGAAAGTGGCTAAGTCTTCCGGAAAGACTACCAGTGCAGGAACATCATCCTGTCTAAATACAGAGACCTTCTGTAATAAAAGATCCATTTTGTGGTAAAATGTGCTTACATTGGCATAATCGCTGAGATCCATGTAAGGTTGCACGGCAAACATATCCAAAACAGGCATAAAGCTCTCCTTAACGTTTACGGTTCTCAAAAGATAAAAGTGTGAGGAGTTCAAAGAACCCCGAATCGCAAACTGACGATGGATTTACTGTCATTATCATCAAAGGATGTGATACGTCAAGAGACTCATCTCGTGTCATCTCATCACCTCGTCACGGGTTCGCAATTACACAAAGGAAGATGGGATTAATCGTGAGTTCACAACAGCAGGTGGTCGAATCATTTTGGGGACTTTGTCGGCAGTTCTGTATTCCAATTAATTTTGTTAGATGGGGAGAATGGACGCACGGTGAACATCAAGGACCAGGGTATGTCTACCGCGAAGAGACCAATGTAGGCCCTATCAGTTTTGGTTTTAGTGAACCAGTAAAAATCTCGTGGGTCCATTTGATGGCGGCGTTTTTGGCGCACATGGTGCATGACCACCAAGATGACCTGATTGTCGCAGCTGCCGTTCATGAAATTCGTAATCCGCTTACGGTTTTGTCCGGATATCAAGAGCTGT
Source organism: Sulfobacillus thermosulfidooxidans (assembly GCF_001280565.1). Lineage (NCBI taxonomy): Bacteria > Bacillati > Bacillota > Clostridia > Eubacteriales > Clostridiales Family XVII. Incertae Sedis > Sulfobacillus > Sulfobacillus thermosulfidooxidans. The sequence continues at coordinate 2,577,737 of NZ_LGRO01000001.1, forward strand.
TATCTCAAAAATATGCCGATCCGATGTGGGAAAAAATGGACGAACTGATGATGCGTATCGCCGAGCGTTTAGATGATATGTTAAGCGGCTATTCCCGAACCCCGCGCCTAGAAACATTTGATTTAACAGCATTGTGTCATGATGTAGGGGAAGAGTACAAAGTCTTTCTTAGCCGGCGAGAAATTTCTCTTACGATTCATGGGGAACCTTGTGAAATTCATGGTGATCAAAAACAAATTCGCCAGGTCATCCGTAACCTGCTTCATAATGCTGCCGATGCCATTCTCTGTGGAGGAGACATTGCTATCAGGGTGGATAGCAGGGACGATCACGCAATTTTACGTGTCAGTGATAATGGCGCCGGAATTCATGAGACAATTCGTCCTTTTTTATTTCGACCGTATTATACATCAAAAATCGACGGTCATGGACTCGGATTAGTCATTTGCCAGCGGATTGTTGAGCAACATCATGGTACTATTAATATTGTCGATCTATCGCCGGGGACGGCGTTTGTGGTGTCATTACCCAAAACTCAGAAGAATAACAGGTAACAATCTGTGGCTTCATCATCGTCGGAATATTTACGATGAGAAGATCTGCTGGGTGTCGAGATTTGAAGGAGGATGTTATGAAATGCTCCCCTTCGAAGGCATCGTTGGGCGACGACGCCTTCGATTTTATTGCCCGTCTGCAACAGTTTCTCGTAACACAGGTTGATCATGTGCATCTTAAAGATCAAACCGCCCAGTGGATATTAAACGAAGTGTTTCATATCTATCCCGTTGCCGGGTTATCGTTATGGCTCAACAATGATGAGACCAAGTCGTGGACTTTGGCTGCCTCCGTAGGCTTAGATGCTGCCGTCCATAAACAACTGTTTCAAGCTCCGGAGGCTTATGAGCATTTAAATCAAGTCCGGACGACAGGGAACCCCGTCATCTTAGATCATTTAGCCGAGCATTCCTATGCGCCATTTCGTCAGTGGTGTAAAGAAACGGGAATTGAGAGGACGGCCAGTTTTCCCTTATTTGGCGTTCCCACCTGTTTATTGGGCGTATTGACTGTCATGTGGATTGATCCGCCGCCCATGGATCAAGTGATTCTCGAACGGTGGGAAAATGTGGCTCGGACCTTGGCTTTGGCCTGGCAGTGGACGGAATTATGGCAAAGCAATTCGCTGCGGCAAGTGGTGGCGCGAACGGTCACGTCGATGACCCAGTCTGCGTATGCGTATGTTTATGAAGACCGTCTTGAATTTTGTAACCAGCAATTTTTAGAACTCTTTCACCTCGATCCACCTCTTAGGGACCGCTCGGTTAAACAATTAGTTCAGTACATGCAGAAAATCTTTCTCGATGAAGACAAAGTTGAGCAAGTTATGCAGCAGCTTCACGATTCCCCACAAGATAATTTCGAGGCGATCCTTGAATTAAAAGGGGTACCGACACGGTATTTGCGGTGGATGTCACGATCGGTTCATTTAAGGGGGGTGTATCAAGGCCGCATTTGCGTTTTTAATGACGTGACCTCGCAGATTTTGTCCGAGCAATATCACGAATCTTTTTTATCGCTTGTGGCCCATGAATTTCGCACTCCCGTGACGATTATTCAGGGATTGGCGGAATTAATGGAGTCGACGCCCCTGCCCGAAAATTTGGAGTCATGGAACAAACATATCCATTTGATTTGGCGTGAGGCGCTGCGCTTATCCCGTCTCATTCGGGAAATCTGGGGAGCGAGTGAAGCCAGGAAAAGAGGCTGGGACCATTTTTCGGAATCGCTTGATTTTGTCAAAGTGGTGGAATCGGAAATGGCAACGGCCAAAAAATTATGGCCCGACTGTCACTGGGACTATGTTGGTCCGGTGAGTGTACCGGTGCGGATGAACTATGAAATCCTCATGACCATTTTACAAGCCCTTATCGGCAATGCAGGAAGGTTTTCGCCGCCATTTTCTCAGGTCACAGTGGAAGTCGAGAACAATGATCAGTCAGTGACATTACGGGTTATGGATAGGGGGCCAGGGGTTGATGAGGCCATCGCCGAAGAATTATTTATCCGGGTGCCTGATCCCGCCCACCGTTCAGGTTCTGGAGGCATGGGATTAGGACTTTATGTGAGTGCGACGTTTGTGAAAATGATGGGAGGGGACATTCACTATCAGCCCCGGTGTGGGGGTGGTTCGATTTTTACGGTGAGACTCCCCCGGGAAGCCCCCGCGATAAGGCGTCTAGCACCGTAATCCGTAATTTATCTAATTTAAACGGTTTGGCCAAAGTCCCCACCACTAACGAATGCTTATGCGCGATATGTTCAAGTTCGGAGGAGGCCGAGACTAAAATGACAGCAGTAGGTCTCAGCTCTTGAGCTTGGTGCAACCATTCGCTCCCGTCCATGTCGGGCAACCGGTAGTCTAATAAGACGAGTTCGGGGTGATATTGCGTCAAAAGTTCTAAACCTTGTGATCCACTGGATGCTTCGAGGATGGTTAAAGGATCCGCACCAGGATTTTGACTGAGGATAGTTTTGGCAATGTAGCGTATCCCTGATTCATCATCGATAATAAGAATAGTCGCCATGCGGTAGACCTTTCTTCAGAAATTTGTGCCCATTCATTATCGCCAGACTCACCAGGGATTGCAAGACTTCCCGGATGCGATTTCTTCAAGTGTTATATAATGCCTGTAGAAATAACGGATGGCATTGAACTTTTTACGAAAATGGTCTGAAATGAAAATGCATTGAGGCGGATATCGTCGGTAGAATCCTGATCGTAGGTAGCAGAAGGGAAATGCTTTCGGTAGGGATATTCAATATCGGCAGTGTGTGGGAAGTTCACGAATTAAAAATACATGACTAACTTCGGAGAAGAGGGGAAATTTTGTCAGCCACGAATATTCTGCGCCATGCTTGGCGACACCTCTTACGCAAACCGGGCAATTTGGTGTTGTCTTTTTGGTACCTGTTTATTTTGTTCTTTTTTCAGTTATTTGCTATGCGTGGACTGGGCAGTGGCTTTCAGAACTGGCTGAAAGCCCTTAACCCGAGCAAAATGACCATGACGAATTTGCCCCCGTTACCTCATGGGGTGGCGTTAAAACTGGCACTCACCTATCTGACGATGATCTTAATTGTTTTCCCGTTTGTGATTGGTGCCCTCTATGGAGGAGTCGCGGATAGTCTTAAGACTGCAAATAACCAGGTGGGCCTGTTTGCCTTTTTCCGTTATGGATCCCGGCTGTTCTGGGAAAGTATGGGTCTTTTTGTGGGGATTGTTGTAGGGACGACCATTATGCTGGGCGTGGGTATTGCCATTAATCTTTTGTTTACGCTCTTAGGTGGCCATTCCCAAGTCCTCGGCGTGATAACGAGCGTGGTGGCCGCTATCATTACCTTGACAATCATGTTCTTATGGTTTGCGGTGGTGCTATTTTGGCTCGGCGCTGTCTATTTCGGGGGAGAGCGGATTTGGCCGGCTTTTACCGAGGCCTTACAGTGGGTATGGCACCATAAAGCCGAAAGCTTGCGCCTTTTGTTGTTAACCGCCGTCATTGTTTTGGTGGCGACCATATTTTTCTCGTTGTTTAGTTTAGTCCCGATTATCGGTCAATTTTTTGCGATTATGCTCTATGCAGGGGTTCTCACTCTTATCGCGATTGAAGCGAACGTTTTTTACCGGGAAGCAACTCGGCACGACATGCCGCCCATTTATCGAATCTAAAACGCTTGTCTGATCACCGGTGATAGCCGTATCACAAGATAAAAGGCGCGCCAGAGCATAGGATTTCCTATGCCAAGGGCGTCTTTTTTGATGGGCCTACCGATATGGATGGAACGATCGGCACCGAATGCAAGTTTTCATGAATATATCATAAAAACGTGTTATGTTAATGGCAGGGAAAATTCATGGCACAAAAATGGTTAGGAGATAGGGACAATGCCTTATTCACTATTAAATTACATTAATCCCGTGACGATTCACACATTCTATGTAAGTTTATTTCAAGCTACGGGCGTTATTTTGTTGCTGGTACTTTTGGGCGTAGGCATAAGGCATATGGTGCGTAAAAACCCTAACAACCTGGGATCAGAGACAGAGAATGCAGCGGTGAAAGACTCTCCACAATATCCGAGGGGTTACAATATTTTATGGTGGGGATTAGGGATTTTATGGTTGATTGATGGACTGTTACAAGCCCAGCCGCCGATGGCAACCAGTATGTTTGTGGATATGGACGTAGCCACAAATGTTACGGGACAACCTCATTGGCTGTTAGTTCTCTTAGGGGCAGGAATTCAGGCATGGACAGACCATCAAATTGCCTCAGCAGTCTTTGCCGTGTTAATCCAGATGTTCATTGGAGTGGGCATTTTATTGGGATATCGCCGCCCACTTGGACGGATTGCGCTCTATGTCTCCCTGTTATGGAGTATTCCTGTATGGATTTATGGGGAAGGACTGGGCAACTTATTTGCCTCAGGCGCCTCGTGGTTAACGGGAACGCCTGGTGCCGTCATCTTTTATATTACCGGTGCGATTTGGTTATTGCTGCCTCCTAAATATTGGACATCAGGAAAAATAGCGGAGTGGACCCGCTATCTGATGGCAGGCATCTGGCTGTTATTAGCGTTCTTTCAGGCGCTTCCTGGTTCAGGATATTGGTCTTCGCAAGGACTTTATAACGTATTCCGTTATAATACGCTGATGCCTCAGCCCGCAATATTGCTCGATCCCATTACCTGGGCGATGCACCAGTCTTCTCTTCACCCGGTCTTGTTTAATAGCATAATTGTTGCCGTTATGGCCTATTTAGGCGTGATGATGCTGATTAAACGCACTGGCAAACTATTTTGGACCGTAACGGTTTTATGGATCTTTGCGAGCTGGTGGTTAGGCCAAGATTTTGGTATTGTTGGCGGCGTCGGAACCGATCCTCAAGCGGCTCCTTTAGCTCTGCTGATGATGGTGGGCGGTTGGTGGTATGCCAGAAAGGTCGAGAGCAACCGGCCCCAAACCGTTAAACCGTTAGTAGCGCGTTCTATGGTCAAGAAATTGGGTTGGGTATCCACCAGCGTTATCACGGCCGTGTTTCTCCTCTTTGGTTTTGCTATTCCGCAAGTGGTAGTGGCGCAAGGAGACAAACCGGCTCCAACCCCTCATTATCGCCAAGCTGCCAGTCCAACAACTTTTAACCCGCATCAGTGGATGCAATTTAATACCCAGGCCAAAACTGTCCATTTATTATTAGAAGCCTCCGTTAACCGTTTCGGATCTTTGGCATTTGATGGTTATGCTAATGGTTTTATGACGATTACCATCCCCAAAGGATGGACGGTTGATGCCACCTTTATTAATGAACAAGTTCTCTTAAAGAACAGTGCGATGATTGTTCCCTTTGCCCAGCTCCAACAAGGAGGACCATTTACCCCGGCATTCCAAGGAGCAACAAGCCCCAATCCGATCACAGGGGCCAATCATGGGGTGGTTCAACATTTTCATTTTGTGGCCAGTCAAGACGGCAAATATGCCGTTGTCAGCGCTGTTCCTGACGGTCAATCAGATTCTGGCATGTGGGCATATTTCCTGGTAGAAAATGTGTCAAAACCGAAAATTACTGTGAAGTAGCGATCGGCCCCCTTCACTTCATTCCCCTTGATTGTTATAAAAGCGCCCGAGGCACGGTATAGGGCGCTTTTTTGTGGGGAACAGTGAATCCGGGAGGGAATGACAATGGCCAATCCAGAACAGCCATCGTGGGCTTCACAAATTTCTCCAGATAAGCATCTCCAAGATTCGTTGACCTCACGCCGGCAGTTCCTGCGCCAGTTTGTTGGGGCGTCTTTTTGGGTTGCGGGAGGCATGTGGATGCGTGACAAAGTGTTTGCGACTTCGACAGGTCCTTCAAAACCTCTTCGATTTGTGCAGTTATCCGATACCCATATTGGCTATCAAGGAGATGCTAACCGCGATATCTTGGGATCTTTGGCGATTGCCTTAGGTGCCATTGCCCTGTTGGATCCGAAGCCAGATTTTATTGTGGTGACAGGGGATCTCACGCAGGGCACAAGTCAAGAAAGCGAACGGTTGAAAAGATTTCAGACATTCCGCAGGCATCTGTTATCGTTACATATCCCAATCTATACGGTAGCGGGTGAACATGATGCCTTAATGGATCAGGGGAAAACTTATGAAAAAGTGATGGGGCCGTTGTATTATGATTTTCGCCTAAACGGTGTGCAATTTTTTGCCTTAGACAATGTTTCCCGGGGATTCTTCGTGGGAGAAAAGCAGCGCCGTTGGCTTAAACAGCGTCTGGAACAGGCCAATCCCCTGGCACCGACGGTGATTTTTTGTCATGCACCCCTGTATGATGTGTTTAGTCCCTGGAACTGGTACACCTATGATGCCCGGGAAGTCCTGCATTTGTTTGCTCATTTTCACGACTTATCGGTTTTCTTTGGTCATGTTCATCAACTGCTTAGGCATCAAGCGCCCTCCATCACCCAATATGGGGCCATGCCCACATCCTGGCCCTTGCCGGAACCAGGATTTTTGACGACTTTGGAGCGCTGGCCCCAAAGTACCTCAGATCCCTATATGGGACTCGGGTTTCGGATTGTCGACATGAAAAACTCAGGCATGGTGGAAATCCAAAATGTCTGGCTGCAAGATGCTGTCAATTTGAGGAGGCGTTCGTCACCGTGAGAAAGCTGTTGTTTTCGGTCGTGGTCCTAGCCGGAACATGGGCATTTATGGGCCCCGTTGCGGGGGCTTCCGTGCTGAATCCGTTTCGGCATTTTTTTGAGCATCATGAACCGGTGAAACCTCAAGTCCCCAAAGCGATTAAGCCGTCGTGGGCATTAGGCCAAAAACTCTATGTCAGAGCCTGTGAATCATGTCATGGTCCTAAAGGAAATGGGGAAGGATTTTGGGGACTGCCCACCGGGGATAAAGCGCCGGCGCTCGATCACCTCAGCCCCAGCGAAAACACACCAGAATTTTTAACCCGAATGATTGCCCAAGGAAAAGGCATGATGCCTGAGTGGTCTTTGGTGCTCAACCGGGTGCAGATCGAAAGCCTGGTCCAATATCTCCGGTCCCTCAACACCCAGGACATCCATTAGTCCTGGGTGGAAGAGGACGAAGCCGGAGGAGAAGCATTCACCGTCAGGGCTAAGGAACCGTCATGCAAATCATGGACAATACAATTGGTTATACGGGATAGCCACATGGCAATACGGTCACGTTCTGCTACATCATCAGCAAAGAAAATAGGCGCCATTCCTCCGCCAATAGCTTTACGGTTGACGGTGACGACGGCAAACATCACAGGTTGTGGGGCATCAGCCAATGGGTTCACCTCCTATGCATCTGAATTTTTTGTGTGAAGAGTCGTGTTCTCAACTATTCTTGTTCAATCTCGCCATCTCGTTGAAGAGTTTGCCGAATTCCTTGGTCATTGGTAGGAATCCAGAAAAATCCTCGCGCGAAGATTTTGCGAAAAAATACTTTTGCTGGCATTTAGACATAGTTCTCTCCCATTTGTGAAGAAATATGCTAACATGCCAAAGAAGAAGTTTAATGGATAGCAATGACAAAGTGGGTAGAGTCCTACCTAACCAAGTCTAGGAGAGAGCCATGGGCTATTCGGATGACGTCGATCATTGCTCCGATGAAGAACTGATACTGCGCATTCAACGGCAGGACGATAAGGCATTTGAGCAACTTTATAACCGGTATGCCTCACGCGTTCTGGGATTGATTCGGCGCGTAATTTTTGATGCTAATGAATCCGAAGATGTGTTACAGATCGTATTTTTAAGTATATGGCAGAAGTGTCATCAATACGAGCGAGAGCGGGGAAGTGTTCAAGCTTTTATCTTCCAAATTGCTAAAACGCGAATGATTGATTATCTGCGTAGCCACCGACATCATGATGACGTGTTAGTGGATATGGAAGAAGAGGATCGCCAGCCCGATCCCATCGAACTGGATCAAGTGAGTCATGTCGTGGTGGATGATTTGTTAAAGGCTTTAAGCGCGGATGAAAGACGGGCTTTAGAACTGACAGTTTATGGGGGATTTACTCAGCAGGAAATCGCCAAGTTATTGCATAAGCCAGCAGGCACGGTAAAAAGCTGGATTCGACGAGGACTCATCAAACTCAAGCGAATCGTTACCGAGACCGCTAATGAAGGAGGGGAGGGAGAAAAATGGCACATTTAAATGACGAAGAATTGCTAGCATCCTGGCGCCGGTATGGAGATGGATTAGATCATATCAACTCCTGTCCTGTTTGTCAGGCGCGGCGCCGTGCCCTTTTGACCGTTGTGACATCGGTGTTGCCAGAACCCACCCAAGAACCCTCCCTCACCGCCACTCAAATTTTATCGCGCCTGGCGTCACGCGAACAAACCCTCAAGGTGATTTCGCGCCGGCGAATTGCTGGAGTGGCCGTAGCCTTGATGTTGTCATCGTTGGCCTTACTCTCCCCTTCTTTACAACATCCCGTTTTGCCCGCTCCGGTGCAGATGGCATCCACCTCTCTTCCATTTGCCTCGAGCCGGATTATGGTGCAGTGGAGTCCTGGGCATAAAATGGGTAAGATTTTTGCATCCCAACTCAAAGTGATTCCCAATTCGGTATTAGAAGTCTGGTTAATCAAAAACCGCAAGCACATACCAGTAGCCATTATTCCGTTATCGAGCCATGAGGAAACGGTGATGTTTGCTGTACCCGAAAAAGCCCGAAATGCCGGGGCCATTGGCATCACCTTAGAACATTCGCCCAATATGCCCAAACCCACAGGGCCCAGGGTTTTCTATCATAAGTTTCATTAATGACCATGCCTCAGATGGGATATTTTTACAGAAAGATCTTTCAAATAGTTTAAGGCGTTTTTGCCTGAACTATAATTCTTAGCCGCTACTGATAAGGCCAGACAAATATTTCCCTAGATTTTTAGGTGGGATTAGCCGTAACCTAATGATGAATCTTGGCGTTATGCCAGGGATAAGAGATTTTGAGTGAATCTAGGGGAGTATAAGCGATGAAAGTCCAAATAGCGCTGGTTTCGCTGGCTGCGGTGGTGACGACCGGAGCCTTGGTGACATTGGTTGGTCGTCCATATTTCGGATCGGCTTTAGCTAAAAGTTCGCCGGCCGCATCCACAACCGTTCTATCCAAAACTCATGGGGTGCCCAAACGGCCGGTGCATTCTAAAGCCGCATCAAACCCGACGATGAGTCTTTCGACGACGACCATTACCACAACCACCACGCCCGTATTTGCTGGCACCCAGGTTCAGATCCTGGCGGGAAACCAAGCACCTAGCATATTGCCGCTTGACTATCCTCTAAGCTTAAATCCCATCGCATTTTACCAACCCAGAGTCTATACGCTAGCATTTCAGCTGCAAGCCCTCCTGCAAGGACATCATGTTATCCTCCAGCTTTTTCAAGGTCCTGGAAATGTGATCATTGCAGCATCGTGGGATCATCACATTACGGGAACTTATGTGGCTAACGGGACAGTGCAACTGACGAATTTGAGCGGAAATAATGTCTATTTTTCTATCTTGGGCAGTCAACATACGACATGGCTCACCGCGAACTTGATGACGGGTCAAATGACGACATCGCAAGTTATGCCCTTAGCCGCGGAACTCTCCCCGTATATTGGAGGCATTCCGACCTTATATGCGGTTCCAGAAATTAATCCGGGCCCGCCTTCTTCACCAGCTGGGAATTTTGCTCCGTTACCGGCGTCCGCGCCCTTAATCGAGCAATGCCTCAGGGAAGCCAATACGCTTTTTAATACCCAGGTTCCATTAAATGCCGTCATCCTTAATCAACGAGGCAACCATTTACATTTGGTTCATGTGACAGGCGGAAGGTGGCGCGTCGTCCGGTTTCGGGTAAATGCCGAAGGGATTCCTATCCCCGAAGAGGTCATCACGTCGTGGCAAGGACAAATCTTGACCTATCATATTGGGATCAATGCTCAAGGCCAGGCCGTGAATGTGGCGTTATCCGAAACCCAAATTCAGCATTTGACCCAATTTGCCAAGAGCCTTACTTATACCGCTATGGATAGCCAAACAGGGGCTTTAGTCTCTTTACCGATTAATTTAAGTGGGTATGAGACGCTTTATCCCGGAGCACCCAAAATCATTGTGGAACAAGGGCAACAAACGTTGTTAGCTTTGACCTATCAAGCCCCGGATCAGCAACACACCGTATATTTACCCATTGGCTGGTATTGGTGGAAAAACGGGCCGCAGGTCGTGAATTTGCCGACTTCACCTAGCTCTTCCTCGTCTTCGCCAACCTCATCGCCGTCCTCGAGCCCGTCATAAGGGAAAAGACCTTAAGCAGGCGGTGACGCCATAATATCTTGGGCCCAGACGGTTTGATCTTTGCCTTGGGATTTGGCCTGATATAACGCCTGATCGGCCCGGGCAATAATGTCCGCAAGAGGTTCGTGATCTTCGCGAGAGAGGGCAATGCCGCCACTTACGGTAATGGGCGTGGGATACCGTAGAGATAAATCTTTGAGTCGTTCATTGAGGCGCAAGAGTCGTTCGGAAATCACGCTGCGATCTAATTCTGCTGGCAGCAAAATCAGAAATTCCTCACCCCCATAGCGTGCCGTTATTTCCCCGGCTCGAAATAACTGCCGGATTAGACGCCCTAAATCCCGCAAAACCATATCCCCCATCAAATGCCCAAAGCGGTCATTAATTTGCTTAAAATTGTCTAGGTCGAGCAGAACCACCCACCACCGGGAGTTTGTGTGCTGGCGGTAGGTTTGCAGGAGCTGGCGGCGGTTAAACAGCCCGGTGAGATAATCAGTGCCGGCTAGACTTTCATATAGTCCCATTTGACGGCGCAAGAAATATGACAAAATGGTCACTAATGGATAAAACGGGGCGATAAAGAGACTTGAGGGAATTTCCTCGGGAATAACCGGTGTCACGAACGTTGTGATGATATAACCCAAACCTAACGCTCCGCTAACGATCAAGGCTTGAATAAAAGGCAGAGACCACACAGCTTCCCAGGTGATGATAACCGATAATAAGGGCACTGATACGGGAAGCCATTTCCACCAGTACATATTGATAATCATGATCAGGGCATCGACATATACCAGCCATTTGGGGGTTCGGCATGTTGAGCGAATGACGGTCCGAATCGGCAGATACAATAGCCAGACGCCTAAAGACCACAGGGCATCCAGACGAAAAGGCATAAACACCGGGCGATTCCAATAGATGATTGTGATGATGAACGTGAGGGCCAAATACAACCACCGTGCATCATCTGCGAAAATGCGTGGATCATGTTCATAACGTCTTAAGAGACGAATCGGGGGTGTCTGATCATTCATTTGTGATAACTTCGCGGTCATTTTGCGGGATCCTTTTTTGCGCCGGTAGAATTTTTCCACGCAGACTTCATATTCTGACACACAGGTCAATGTCTTTGTGAGCTTGTCCGGTTTAGGGACCGGGGATGCGCCATTTCGCAAACCAGGGATCGGTCATCATTTTGGCAAAGTTGGCGACAGGTACCGGACCTAAATGATGCTTGCTGCGCAATTTTCGCAATTCGGGAGCCATTTTGCATGGACGCGAGGATGTCGAGTCCGTGGAGAAATAGTAGTTCGCGGTGATTTCTGGTAACCGAGTAATCGGCACGCCGCGTCGGCTGGCCCGCAAAATCCAGTCCCAATCACTGTAGGCTGGAATTTGCGTATCAAAATATCCGACATCTTCAAATATAGTCCGGGTCGTGACGAGCGTAGAGGGAATCACCGGGCTAGTCTTGGTTAACATGGAGGGTTGATATTGAAACCGAAACGGCTCATGCCAGCCTTCTTGAACATGGTATAATTCCGCGTCGGTAAAGACAATGCCTTGAGTGGATTCTACTAAAGGAATCGTCAGGGCGAGATGATTGGGTAGCCACTCATCATCGTCGTCCAAAAAGGCGATATATTGCCCAGAGGCAAAATGTAGGCCGACATTACGCGCCCCGGCCGCGCCTTGTCCCGGTAAAAGACCCAGCAAGTGCAGTTTAAAGGGATACGCGCCGAGTTCTTGGCGGGAAAAAGGAGCTTGTCCATCGCGAATCACAAAAACTTCGACGGCGGACAGGTACGAAGGATTCTGGGTAGCAATCGAGGTTAGAGCTCGTTTAATGGTGTGAGTGTGCACGGTCGGAATAATAACGGATATCTTCGAGTACGGCATAGCCATCTCCTTTTCTGATCCCGGTGTCTGACCAGCGCCATGTTCCTGAATATATTGTACTGTTTTCCTGGATTATCCCGTCATCTCTTTTAGCATAACATTACCATACTCTTTGGCTAAAACCTGCGGCAAGGTGGCGCCATGAAAATTCGTGGAATAGACCAACTAGGGCACGCTCGAACGTTAATCGGTAAAATCGCCGAGCTCTTTATTCCAACGACTAAGACCTTCATAGAGACTATAGAGGCCAGCCAACACCAGGCTATAGGGAATGAAAAGCCAGGCCATGCACCCAAAATAGCGGAGACGACGGAGTTCAATAATCCCTAATATCGCTAAATACCCTAATAGACTCCAAAGGAGGGTGGGAAAGGACCACGATAATAACTTGCTGATTGCAATCAATATAAAGAGGAGGCCCCATTCGCGATATACACGCCGACGGAATTTGGCATTCACCCATTGGCGAAAATGGGTTGAACATAACGACAGGGAAAAACCGATACAAGATGGACATAAAGGCGATTGACATTTTGTGCAATACCTCACAACCGGACGGTGATGCATCCGGCACGACAGGGGTGGTGGTTCCTGATGAGAGGGTTCACGAGGATCCGGGGCATCTTCTTTGTTAATCTCAACAACAAAGCGATTTTTCATGACTTCGCTATAGGCCCAATTAATCCACTTCATGTGTTCTTCGTGGTCATGACGGGCGAGGGAATTCTTGGCATATAAATCGGGATGATGTTGTCTGACTTGGGTTAGATAAGCCTGGCGGATTTTTTGTTCATCGGTCGTTGGCCCAATGCCTAAAATTGTCCACGGATTTTTTTCCGTCATGGTCCCAAGAAACTCCTTTGTGCGGGTGCCTTTTAGGTTTAATCGTTTCTCTTAATGTACCCGGAATCTGGCTTATCTTTATGCGCCAAAGCCTTGAAATATCTCTGAAAGATAACGAGGGTGCCATGAAGAAAACCTCCGCACTCGGGTGCGAAGGTTAACCTTCGGCAAGAGATCTGATATTCTCTAGGGAATTTAAGGTTTCAAAGGGTTTTTGTAGGTCACATGACGGATTCCGACCCCATAGTGGTAAACCATAGTTCCCCCCAGGGAGCCTGTCCAGGTAATCATAATGACAGCTAACAAAAGAAATAGGGTGGATAAACCATTTGAGCGACCGCGTCCGGTATTCCAAAAAGACCATGCTTGATTGCGGCCCATGGTGGGCGCGGGATAGCGTGAGAACAATCTCACCATAATCGCCAACAGAGCGAAAATTCCGGTGAGAACCGCATCACGTTGATGGGCACTGAGAAGGACCGAGGTGGTCGCATTCCAACGAACAAACTGTTCCGAAATGACCCCCATAGCCGCGGCAATGGCGCCAGCAATAAAGCCCAAAATGGTTAACCAAAAACTGGCCCGGTCAAAAAAACGGTCGGGAGTTTTGACGAACTTGCCCAAGATGTCAATGGCTAAGGCCAAGTACAATAAGGCGATGGGAAAATGGACAACCATGGGATGAATGGTATGAGGAAAGAGATGAATACCGATGCGAATCCATGTTCCAAGAAATGCGTTCCATAATCCAGCTATAAAATGCATGATCCCCTCCACACTGGTGCATTGTCGTTGAACATTAGTAAACACACTTACGATGAAAGGACGATGAGAATGTCGATTTTACGAAGTCATTGTCCATAGTAATTTTGCTTAGAGCATTGTACACTACAAGCTAAGTGTAATGGATAACGGGAAGATTCTCAGGGATTTTGAGGTGAAGAATGCGTAAGACTCATCTAAATGAAAAAGATTTGTCATCGCTCTATCCATTTTCCCTTAAGGGATTTAGGCGGGCTAGCCATTTATTTCGGTGGCTAGGCATGGTCAAGCCTGTTCAGAAATTACCCCAAGAGATTTTTACCGACCATTTAGAGGGGCCAGTTGAGGTCGTTCGCGATGACGTTGGGGTTCCGCATATCCAAGCAAGCAGTATGAAAGATGCGTTGTTTGTGCAAGGATTTATTCACGGCCGTGAGCGAGCATTTCAAATGGATTTGTCCAGGCGCTTGCCTTTAGGGCAATTAGCCGAATTGCTCGGCCCAAAAGCATTAGAGTATGACCGGTTTATGCGCAAACTGAATGTCAAGCATTGGGCTAAAGAAAGCAGTTCAACGTGGTCGGATAATACCAAAGAATATGTGCAAGCTTATGTGGATGGCGTCAATTATGCATTTACCTCACAGCCCTTACCTCCTGAATACCGATTTTTGAAGATGGACTTGAGAAAATGGACCATAGAGGATACCAATGCCATTATTTATCAATTAGCATGGTCGCTCAACACCATTTGGCATAGCAAGTGGGTCTACGATCAATTGCAAAATGAGCGAGACGCGGACGTGCGGGAATGGTTGTTTGGCATGCTCAATATGGTGACTCCCACCATCGTTCCTGATTCTGGAACCTATGATGCCTGGGGGACTATTGGGGTGGGATCCAATAACTGGGTTGTTGACGGGGCGCACTCAGAAACAGGCAGTCCTTTATTAGCCAATGATCCTCATCTTATGCCCCAATTACCCTCAATTTGGTATGAAATGTTTATTGAAGGCGGTGCCTTACATGTCTTTGGAGCCTCGTTGCCGGGAGCTCCGGGCATTATTATTGGACAAAACCAGCATATTGCTTGGGGCATGACGAATATTGATCCTGATGTGCAAGATCTGTACCGGATTCATTTGGATCCGGACTACCACCATTATCATGTTGACGAGACCGTACATGAAATTGTCAAACGTCAAGAAGTCATCCATATCCGGGGACAAATCGACGAGATCGTGGAATGCCTTGATACGATTTGGGGGCCGGTCATTTATTCGGAGTCAAAGACAGAACATATCGCCATGGCCTGGACTGGATTTCAACCCTTACCCATGGTGCAGGCAGTCTTGCGCATTAATCGGGCTCATGACTGGGAAACCTTTAACACCGCGTTGGCGGAGTGGTGGGTTCCTGCTCAAAATTTTGTCTATGCGGACCGGGCAGGACACATTGGCTATATTGCCGCGGGGCGTGTGCCCACACGCGAAAATGCTCCGTGGCGCGGGGTTGTCGATGGCAACACCTTCAAATACCGCTGGTCGGGCTGGATTGAATGGACCGAAATGCCCCGAATTTTTGATCCTGCTCGCGGATATATTGTTAGTGCGAATAATCCCGTTGTCGGTGATAAAGCTCCTGTGAGCTTATTTGGCCGTTATTCTTTGGGAGCCCGGGCCAAACGCATCCAAGAACTCATTGAACAAGTCCCCAAACATTCGAAAGAAACCTTCAAAGCCATTCAACTGGACATTTATTCGGAACCTTTGGATCAATTGGCCAAAAAGTTGTTGGATACAGATAATCTGCCAGAACAATGGCGCCATATTTTAGAAGACTTTGATGGGATGACGAGTGTTGAGAGTCCCGCACCGACCTTGCTTTATATCTTTGCGGTAGCTTGTGTTCCGCCCGCCATTCGCGAGCGGTTAGATACCGCCTTCTTTCCGGGTAACACGCCGGGTGTTCCGGGGAGTCATCCCTTTCCCGAAACGTTGTGGAATCTCATGGGCGAGCGGTTGATTCCCGCGGTGTTAAGCCATTGGCAGGATATTGACATCCCTCAGGCTATCAAGGAAACTACCGAGCAATTGCACCGGCATTTTGGCGCAACACCCCAGCATTGGGCATGGGGACGAGCTCACAAGGCACGTCTTTTCCATCCTTTTGCGGATGTGAAAATTTTGGCTCCCTTATTTGCCCGCCAGCTACTTCCGATGCCCGGAGATCTTTACAGTCCCTTACAAAGTGCGTTTGCTTTAGATCCGCACTTGCCTTGGCCCAGAACAGTGGCATTTATGCCAAGTTACCGGGAGATTCTCGATGTGGCTTCCCCTGTGGAATCTATTGGGATTCATTTAACGGGACAATCAGGCCATCCCTTGTCCTCTCATTATGATAATTTGATTGTGCCCTATCTTTTAGGGCAGTATTTTCCGATTGGTCCCGGGATGTTGACTCATTTATGGTTTATGATGGAGCCATATTTGTCACAGGTGAAAGATAAGGTTCCCACATCTTAAGAGGGATGTGGCGCTATTTTTGGGCTTTGGGGATAATGGACATGCCGAAAACCAGGGAATGAGGCGGAAAAGCGGATTGAAGCACCTCTTTGTTGTCTGTGACAATGGCCTCACCTTCTTTTGTCACGAGCTTTAACAGGACCTGCTTGATTTGTTGTTCTTGCGGGGTTAGGGGAATCAGGTGAACCTGGGCAGTGGTAGATACCCCGCTTATTGCGGCCATGATGGCCCAAGTCATTAACCACTCATGTCTTATTATCATAGGGCTAAAATTGCCTAGAGCTTCCTTGGCTTATGCACACCCCTGGAACCCTTGGTGTCTTAGGGAGAAGTCGAAGAGGCATTTTTCAACGCCGTGTACGCTTTAAGGGCGCGAGCCCGGGCCTGGTCATGACGAACAATTCGGTAGGGATAATTGTCACCTAAGAAAACCCCAAAGGATGCTAACACGTCAGATGGCGCTTGCCAGGGGGCATGGACCAGGGATAAGGGCAACTTTGATAACACCGGAAGCCATGTCTTAATGTATTGACCATCCGGATCAAATTTATGAGATTGGGTCACGGGATTGAAAATGCGAACGAAGGGGGCATGATCAAAGCCTGTACCGGCAATCCATTGCCACGATACACTATTATTCGCCAAGTCAGCATCTACTAAATGATTGAGAAACCAATGGGCCCCATCAGTCCAGGAAATTAACAGATCTTTAACCAAAAAGCTTGCGACAATCATGCGAATGCGGTTAGGAATCCAGCCCATGGTCTTTAATTGCCGCATGCCTGCATCGACAATGGGGTACCCCGTTTCCCCTTCTTGCCAGGCTTTTAAAGCCTTGGCCGCATGGCGCCAGGGGAAAAAGGTAAAGGCATTGTCAGCCGGATGCTCTGTTAAAAAGGGAAAATGATAGAGTAGGTAGGCGGAAAATTCGCGCCAGATTAGTTCGCGAAAAAAATGTTGAACACCTGATGGCACAGCCTTGTCCCCCTTAAAGAGTGGGTAGCGCTCAAGGAGATCATGAAGCATTTGGCGAATGCTGATTTCGCCGAAATGGAGTGCTGCCGAGAGTTGGGAAGAATTCTTGGGTTGGTAAATATCTCGGCTGTCATGATATTGTTCTAAATGCTGCGTCAAAAAATTTTGCCATATTTTTTGTTGGGCGACTTCTCCCGGTTTCCAATTTGAGGCCAGATGAGGAGATATGGCTTGAATCGTCGCATCGGTCCATGATTTGAGACCTTTGCTTGGGATCACGCCAAATCCTCTCAGCGCGCTGGGAGCAGGTAGGAGCGGGGGGATGCCTTGTTCCGTTAACAACGACCGAATCTGACTAAAAAATGGAGTGAATAGATGATAGGGGGTCTTTTGTTGTGTCATGATTTCCTGAAAAGGAGTTAAATAATTTGCGGCATAAATGCGGTAATGAATACCCCGTTCCATTAACAGATGCTTTAAGGCATCATCCTGCGCTTTTTCTTCGGGAAAAATTCCTTCATTCCACGCAACATACTCGACCCCGATACTGCTGGCCAAATCGGCAATGGTCTTGGCATAAGGTCCTTGGCGCAAGATTAATGAGACCCCAAGATCATTCAAGGCTGAAGATAATGCCAAAAGACTTTGTATCTGCCACCATTCACTGGCAGTCCGGGGATTTTCCGGGGTCAAGGACTCATCAAATACATATAGCGGGATGACTTGACCGTGTCTCGCGTTGTACAAAGCGGGATTATCCGCTAAACGTAAATCCCGCCGAAACAGGACAATAATGGGTTTCGACGTAAAGACGACTCCTTTCGCGCTTTACGAGATGACTCGACAGAAAGTGAAGCAATCCCTTTCTCATCTATTTAAGAGTATAGCGAATTTTTGACACTGATCTGCCGCTTGCCTTGAGTTTGTTGTGAGCATCTAACCAAAAAACATCACACATGACGACTTTTCTTGCGAGCCTCTAGAAGCCCGGGATAGAACGATAAAAACAGCCATGGTATTGTCGCTCTTGGCGATTACGTTGTCATGTCCTTGATTTCTTGGAAACCCCCGTGCTTATTAAAAATCTTTTGCATCCAAAGAGCTGATCGTCAGCGTACACCATAATGAAAAACAATGTAGGACTTGAGCAAGGGAGACAGAGGAATGGGTTTGGTATCATGTGATTTTGGACTTGATAGATCGAGCAATTAAAGGAGAGAAAAAACGATGCACAAAGGGATTTTAGCTTTACTGGCCTCAACGAGTATGTTAATGGCTGCGCCGGTTTTGGCAGCAAGCCCAGCACATGTCAATCCGACAACAGGAGACATTAATCATCTGCATCACATTCGCGTGGTCGCGAGTACTGTCGCGCCAAATGGTGATCAAAACCCTTATGGGCTAACGTTGGACACGTTTGCAGGTTCTTCATCACACCCCAATCCCTATTACGGAGATTTTCTGGTTTCGGACTTTTCTAATGCCCAAGGTGTCAATGGTGAGGGCAGCAGTATTGTGGCGATTAACCCAGCGACGGGTCAAACCTCTCTTTTCTCACACTATGCGCAATATGGACCCGTCGCGCTCGCAGTGAGCCCGAAAGGGCCGCTATGGATTGCGGATTTCGGAGGATTATATCCCACCCAGCAAAATGATGCGGTTCTGGCTCCTAATGGAGGCATCTTCCCCAATGGCGGGAGCTTCATTACCAACCAGGTGAATTCTGAAGCTAAACTTGACGGGCCGTGGGGTCAGGTGTTTGTGCCTAATAAAAACGCGCCCGCATTTTTGGTTACCAACGTCTTAAACGGCACAATTGAAGCGATGTACGGTTTCGAACCGCCCAATTTCAGCACGGATACCCAGTTCCTCACGATTGGCCAGGGACTAGCCCACACCGGGACGAATGCCAATAATGCGGTAGGGCCTCAAGGTATGGTTTATGACCCAGCGACGGGTGAAGTGTACGTGACCGACGGAGCGGATAACTCGATTCGGGCTTTTAAATGGGACGGGCCCACAACACCCGATCAAGGGCAGGGTCAGTTAATTTATCAAGGTGGACCCTTGCGCCAGCCTGCGGGAATCACCATCGACCCCATTAATGGCGATTTGCTGGTTGTCAACCAACAAAACAACAATTTGGTGGAAATTCGGTTGCCTAAAACCATAGAAACCAAAAACCACAAGGAAATCACGATAAAAGCCCACCCGGTTGCGGTGAAACGGCTTGATAAAACTCCAGTCAATCCCCAAACAGGTGCGGGTTCGGCCCTCTTTGGTGTCTATGCGACAAAATCGGCATCAGGGCATCTGGTGGTATACTTCACGGACGACAACACCAATACGCTTGATATGTTGTATTAACGGATAACCTGCTTGCGACCGGAAGGATGTCCTTCCGGTTTTTTTACGTCCCACCAATATACCGGATAGGGCTTACGGCGAATATAGCGGTTATAAAAGAGAGCAAAGGCGGCGACGGTAACCGCGCCGGCGAATACGGGGGTTAAGAGGAACATCCATGACGCATGATTTACCATGACAATGATGGGGTCAGAACTCGCTGGGGCATGACTAAAACGTAGCACCGTCATCAAGAAAATTGACGTACCGACGGCTAATCCTAGGGAATAAGGTGCGGTGCCTAAAATGCGCACGGCGAGAAGTCCAACAAATGAGGACAGCACATGTCCACCAATGATGTTTTTAGGCTGCGCAATCGGGGAACGCCAATACTCAAAAGAGACCATGGCCGATGCCGCAAAAGGTGGGATAAACCATAGAAAATTGGTCATGTGGTTGCCATAGCGTAATAACATGACGACAACAAAACCGCCGATAAATCCCGATATGCCTTCGATTAAAGTCGGGGGACTGGGGTGATGATTATGCCCAGGAGGTTCCCAAAATAATGAATGATCGCCTTTTTCCAATATCATTGACCCCCACATTGCCCATTATTTTTCCTGATTTTTAGCTTTTCCCTATACTGTCTTAAGGTTATCATAGAACGAAAAGTCGCATCACAAGGGTGTGAAGCCGATACAAGCGGTTTTGTTTGATCTCGATGACACGCTTTATGACCGGATTCCAGCAATTCGGACTTATGCTACAACCTATTTTTTCAGAGATTTTCATGATCTGTTGAAGCCCTTGCCTAAGCAAGAATTGGCGGATTTAATCGTGGAAGCAGATGGAGGGCCTATTCGTTCTGGAAAAGAGGCCATGCATGCTTTACAACGTGTGTTGCCGTGGAAAGCGCCGCCCCCGGCATGGCAACAGTTGATGAAGCATTGGTTCACCTATTTTCCTTTGTGTAGTCACTGGACCCAGGAGATGGAAGACACACTCCGAACCTTAAAACAGCGGGGGTTAAAATTAGCGGTCGTGACCAATGGCCAGGCTGCTGGCCAAAACCAAAAAATCGATACCTTGGGAATTCGCCCCTATCTCGATGCGATTAGTATTTCAGGGGAGGTCGGTGTCAAGAAACCCGATCCGGAAATTTTCCATCACGCCTTGAGTCTCTTAGCCGTGGCGCCTCAAGACGCCGTATTTGTCGGCGATAATCCGGTGATGGATATCTATGGGGCTATACGTACTGGCATGCAAGCAATTTGGCTGCGGCGTTATGATAGACCTTGGTACGGCCCTCTATCGTCTCCCCCTCAAAGCATCTTTGCATTATCCGATGTCCTCGAGATATTGCCTTGACGAGGTCTCAGATTTGCTGAATGAGAAGAAGGCTGCCCACGGCGAAAAGAGAGAGAGGAATCAGCCGATTGATGATGTGAGGCGATGACCATTGCTGTGCCAAGGAACCGGTGATAAATCCCAACAGCGCCGAAGAAAGAGACGTAAGGCTGAAAAAAATAAACCATGAGATCAGATGGACCCTGACAAAACCAATGGCTAAACCCAATATGGCCTCATCAAGGCTCACAGAAAGTCCCAAAACAATCCAGAGAAAAGAGCCTATGGGACGGTTTGCCCATGATGCGACGTCTTCGTCGTCATCTTCGAACCACAAATATATGCCGAGTCCCATCAAGCTTATGGGGCTGATGAATGGTGCCCATGGTTGGATGAAAGCTGATATCGTGTGGCCGAACCATAATCCCATCCATAACATACTGATTTCAAATACCACCAGCACAGGGATGATGGTCCGGGCCCTTCGTGGCTGAGTCTTGGCTAACATAAGGCTGATGAAAAAGATGTCGAGGGCAAAGGGGATCGTCAACCATTTCATGAGCATGGGGCACCGCCTTATTGTCAATGTTGACCAGGTGAATTTCGACTCCATGGTGGCGTCGAATGGAAAATTTGATCTTGTGTTTTTCCGAGTTGTAGCTGCCTAATGACCCATAAAATACGGTGTTCAAGAAATTCCTTGCGATCTTTCACTGTCCAATCGAGCGACATGGGAATTTGTCTAATCCAATCGGCAATCTGTCTGACATCTTCGGGTTGAACCTGGGCAATATCTGGACCATCGCCTAAAACCAGGCGATTGAGTGCGCCCTCCGCATGCAGATTTTGAAGATCTTGAGCATCAAAATGAAAAGTATTGGCCACTTGCGATCCTAAAACAATTTCTTCGACTCCGGGCTCATCAAGTAACTGATGTAACTGAAGATATAAGGATAGCGCGTTACTCATGGTGTGCCTCCATTATTTAAAGCTCCGGACTTGCCCTGTCAGCAGGACATTGTTCAGTCAAGGGATGTCTGAGAACTTTCCCCTTGCTCATGATGATTAAGGGGATTGGCAAAAAAGTCAACAAGGTATCCCATGACTCTTTGCATCCACAATGAAAAGACATGATTAATAAGCGGTCGCTACGGTAATCGTTGCCTGTGACCTATGACCCTTGAATGGCGTTATAGGAATAGAATGGATAGAAAGGGAATTTCAATTATGCTTGCACAAGGAACCATCACCCCCATGGGGATTTGTCGGCAATGCGCAGTAATAAGACCTGGAGTATTTTATGTGATCACAGATCATGAACCAATGATCTTGTGTTATGAACAAGCGGCCGAAGCCTTATTTACGGACGAAATCAGGGATTTAGGGCGTCCATGGCAGGAATGGATCATGTATGCGGGACCCGCATTAGACAAGATCTTTGGATTGTGGCCATCTTGGATTGGGACATTGGAAGAGGAAAGGCATATGATCGTAGCAGATTTCACCAAAAAAATGCGGCGCGGACGGAGTTGATATGGAGAAGTTTCCCATTGGAAAAATTTCCCCGAGTTTGTTTCGTGACATTATTTATCCGGCTTTAGGAGAACGCAATCCTCAAATTATAGTAGGACCTAATACCGGTATGGATATGGCAGTTGTTGCGGTCAGCGCAGAGGACGTGCTGGTTACCAGTACGGATCCCATTGTGATTCGTCCCCAGTTAGGCTGGCGCGACGCATGCTGGTTTGCCGTTCAGGTGGTTGCGTCAGATGTGGCTGTTTCCGGACTGATGCCTATGATCATGACTTTTTCACTGGTTTTGCCGTCATCTTTGGCCGACTCCGATTTGAAAGATTTATGGCGGGCATTGTCCGATGCCTGCCACAAGGACCATATACAGATCGCCAACGTGCATGTAATGTATTCAGACCAGGCCACATTTCCCGTTGTAGGAGCCGCCACAGCCATCGCTCAGGGGCATCACACCCACTATGTCACGCCGGCTAATGCGTCATTAGGGGATGAAGTATTATGTACCAAAGGTGCTGCCATCCAGGGCACAGCGATATTAGCCCGGCTATTTCCCACAGAACTCCGCACATTTTTAAGCGTAAAGGAAATCGAGGCGGCTCAATCCCTTTTTGTACAGATTGGCGTATTGCAAGATGTCCGTGCCTTGTTACGGCATAATTTGGTGAAAGAAGAGGGCGTGAGGACGATGCATGATGCCACCGAAGGAGGGATTTTGGGGGCAGTCTATGAAATCGCGGTGGCTTCTGATTTGGGTGTGGAATTCAACGCGGATAACGTTTTTGTGTATCCGGTGACCAAAAAAATTTTTGATCATTACCGCATTGATCCATTGAGTGTGATTAGCGAAGGAACATTAATCATGACAGCCCGGCCGTCTTCTGTCCCCATGATTCAACAAGCTCTCGGTGAGGAAGGCATTTTGTGCCAGTCAATCGGCCATATGACGGATAAAGCCCATGGTTACTGGATTACACAAAATCACGAGCGCAGGCCCTTTGATCATCCCGGCTCTGATCCCTATTGGAAACTGATGAACACATTACGTCAAAAATCTGTCTCTTTGTAAACTTTCCGCGAAACCGGTTATGCGGAATGGCACAATGAGACAGGATTTTCATCATTTTTTAAGAAATCTTCAGTACAACAAAGAAAAGAGGAGGAATGGTCCATGGGAGGTCCGGATGAGTTCGAAAGATTAATATGGCGTTATCAATTGGCATTAGACCGGTTTAATGAGGCCGATAGTGATCATTTCGATCAGGTTAACCAAGAATTGTCCCAAGCTTTAGATGCATTAAATGAGTATATTATTCAAAGTAAACGACAACTCGGCTTTCCGGTTCACTCAACAACCTATCCTCAAGTAGCTCGTGTATCTTAAACCCGTCGTGATCTTTGATGAATTCCGGTCCGGTCAGCGGACCGGAATTTCGTAGTGTTCAAATGGGAGGACGATCAATGGGACAACAACTGACGCGGCAGGATGAGTCAGCTGTCGATCATGCGTCATCGTCGCATGTAGGATTATCACAAATTGCTTTATTGATGTTTGTTGTTGTCTTGTCTCGAGCATTTTTCCAGGAAATTGGCACTTTAGCCTATATTTATTTACCTCACGCATGGGTGGATGCTCCCCAAGGGGAAATTCCACCGCATGGAGGATTATGGTTTCAGAGTGTTGTGGGATTTTGGGCACATTGGGATGGTTACTGGTATTTATCGATCGCGCAATATGGATATCAAGGACGTCCTACGGCTACGGCGTTTTTTCCTCTATATCCATGGCTTCTTCATCTTTTTGGGGCCACGGTGTGGGCAGGCATTGCGCTCAGCTTGTTCTTCTTTGCCATTTCCACCCTGGTGCTATTCTTATGGGCCCAAAAAGAATGGGATTCCCATGTTGCCTGGATGGCCGTGGTGGTCTATGCTTTTTTCCCCACAGCGTATTATCTGAGTGCTGTGTATACCGAGTCACTGTACATGACCTGGGTTTTTCTCACCCTCTATCTCGTCCAAGCCAGGCATTACCGACTGGCTTTTGTCACGACGGTGCTGGCGACATTGACCAGTATTTACGGGCTGTTATTAGCGGCCTTGCTCTTCGTTCGGATTTGGCAGCGTGAAAAGGATTTTTGGCGCGCTGCCGTGTACAGTTTAGGACCCATACTGGGTCTTAGTATCTATATGGGTTTTCTCACCTGGCGTTTTCATGATCCATTAATTTTTCAATCGGTGCAATCGAACTGGGGACGGCACTTTGCATGGCCTTGGGTAACGTTAGATCAAGCGGTGCACGACGCCTGGCTTCATCATCAGGCGTTATGGAATTTCCCGCAATTATTTGCCACAGGACCAGCCCATGGATTTGATATTAATTTTTACGATGCTGTGTTTATGTTTTTTAGCCTGGTCATTATTGTCATATATGGCCGGTATTTGCCGCTATATTTATGGGCCTATCTTGTTCCCGCGCTTTGTGTCACCTTGTTTTTTCCTTCCGACAAACAACCTCTCATGTCTTTTCCCCGCTTAATCTTTGAAGATTTTCCCATTCTTTTAGCAACAGCGATCGGTTTGACGCGACAGCCCTTCTGGAGAAGGGGATACTGGTTGGGATCATTGTATTTGGGAGCCCTCTTAACCGCCTTATTTGCGACAGCACATTGGGTGGCTTAACTTAATATCCATAAAGTATAAAATCCACTATACAACTAGTAAAGTTATAACGATCTAATTTAATATTTTTTGTCAAAAGATAAATAGAGTATCATCATTCCGTCCTATTTGTGCTAATGTATATTTGTATTTTTTAGCAAAGGAGGAATGAAGGCATGCCAAAAGCCGGTAAATGGGCTGGGGTGACAGCTTTGGGTGTGTTGGCATTGGCATTAGCAGGTTGCGGCACACAAAGCATCAATGCCTCGCAGTGGATGATTGTCCATCCGGCAACCAAGACGGTCGATTTAAAGATTGAAAGCACCTACTCAAGTGCCAAACAGGCGAATGTGTTTGATGGGTTTACCCAAGGACAGCTGATTATCACGATCCCCTTAGGTTACCACGTCAATATGGACTTTATTAATAATGGCCCGATCCCGGAATCCATTGGGGTTTATCATGATCATCATTTAGCTTTTCCGGGTGCCGGAGAGCCCTATTCTCAAGTAGCCATTTCGCCATCAGCCGGGTTGTTGCCGGGACAAAGCCAGTCCTATACGTTTACGGCCTCGAAGCTCGGAACGTTTATCTTAGGCGATATGCTCAATGGAGATCCCGATAATACGCCGACGAGCGATTTGTGGGATATTCTGAAGGTTGTCCCCTCCGGAACCCCTTCCATGTCGACATCTTAAGAATAGCTTTGAAATTGGTAAGTCTTAAACCCATGATAACAATGGCTGATAGTTCATTATTGTTAGTTAGGACAACTATTAAGAATTATCATCAAATATAACTTGACAGCACTCTTTAACTAGATTAATTTGATGAGTAATCGGGGATTCCCCGATAGGCAAAAACGTCCACAGTTCGTGCAAGTGATTCGTGCAAGTGTTTGGAAAGGGAACAGGTCCTGGGCTTATGCGAGGTCAATAATCCCTGCCGCCAACCGAGACTAATCTGCCCCGGCACGACGACAGCACAACATCTTAGTGATTGCTATCCCCCGCAAAACCCGAGCGCGTTGGTATAACTCCAAGACGCCTCGTCAGCTATATATAGTTAAAATATTCTGACTATGTTCCCGCTTCCTCACCAATGCACATTATGAATAACTGATTGGAAGGAGGAACTTGGGTGAACAAATTACCAAATGAGCCCCCGGTGGAACCCGAGATTCCCGAAGAACAACAATGGAGTCGCCGTCAGTTCCTCGTGGGGAGTGCTGCTTTAGGGGTAGCGGGCGCGGTCACGTTGTTTGGCCGCCAAGCGCTGGTGGATGCC
This sequence comes from Sulfobacillus thermosulfidooxidans, assembly GCF_001280565.1. NCBI lineage: Bacteria > Bacillati > Bacillota > Clostridia > Eubacteriales > Clostridiales Family XVII. Incertae Sedis > Sulfobacillus > Sulfobacillus thermosulfidooxidans. Next base: position 2,604,270 of record NZ_LGRO01000001.1, read on the forward strand.
GCCCGCGGTCTGTTTGGATCGCCCGTGAGTTCGGGGACGGTCCATCTTTACGCGTACGACTATTATTACATTCCCAATTACATGACCTGGCGCGTCGGCGACCAGATGGACATTATCTTCCAAAATCAAAGTCATACCCACTGGCATGAATGGACCATGGGCCGCCATGTGAATGAGGCCTATTTCCAAGCCTTTGGCAATTTGCCGGCGGATGCCTGGGCAGAAGACTTCTGGGATGGGGTCCCTGTGACCTTAAGTGATCCCTATAACATCGATAACTTCGTGCCCAATAAAGCGATTGTGACCTATGACGGGCCGAAGGCGCTCTTTAACATCCAAACTGGTGGCGACTTTAGTCCGACGTTGAAACCCGGCGGCAGCATTCATATTTCCTTTACCGTGCCCAACAAACCGGGCATTTGGGATTATGGTTGCTTTGTGCAACAGTACATTCACTACCGCACGGGCATGCGCGGGAAAGTCATGATTTTGCCGGCCTGAGGCTGAGAAAGGAGCACGCCCGTCATGGGAGAGAATGTTCTCTTTACGATCTTGTGGGTCGTCTTGAGTGTGTTGGCAGAGATTGGGGACCGGGTGCTGATTCACCATGACCCGATGTACTATATTGTCTCCAACCAAGGGGAATTGGCACTGCAGGCGTTTAATTTCATCATGGTGGTGTTAACCCCGATTTTTGTGTTTGTCGTCTTGTTCCTGCTTTTTACGATGGTGCGCTTCCACACCAAACGGGGCGAAATGCCACCCGCGAACCGCCGGTTCGCGGTGGACAACAAAGCGTTTGTGGTGGTGTGGGTCGGCGGCAGTATTATTATCAACTTGCTCTTTTTCCTCCATCCGACGACCTCCGCCATGGAGCAAATGTTTGCCTTAGATGAACCCGCGGCCAACACCCACGACTTAATTGTGGATGTCACGGCCCGGCAGTGGGAATGGATCTTCAGTTATCCCCAATATGGGCTAACCCAAACCGTGAATGCCAACGGGCAAGACCTGTTGGAACTGCCGGTGAACAAGCCCGTAGAATTTGTGTTGCGGTCCTACGACCCTTATCACACCTACGACCAATATGCCGATGTGATTCACAGTTTTTGGATTCCGGCCTTTGGGATTAAAGAAGATGTGATTCCCGGGGAAACCCGCTATGAGTACCTGACTCCCACCCAGATTACGTCCTTCCGCGTCAATCCCATGGTGCGGGTGCAATGTGCTGAAGTGTGTGGACCGGGTCATCCGTGGATGGAAGCCCCCTTGAAAGTGGTGTCGCCAGCGCAATTTGCGCAGTGGATTCGATACGAAAAATCGTTAGCGAATGGGGCGGGATAAATCCGTCTGGGACGATTGACTAAGGTTAGGGAGATTTTTGAAGGAGGGATAATCGTGGCACATGCTGTAATGACGCCCGAACACCAACCGCTTTCGCGCCCGAAGAAGGCCATGATGCCTCCGGTGCTGCGGGGCTTTTTATGGGCCGCTATAGGCTTTCTCTTGGTCAACACCTTTGTGATTGCCGTGGATCCGTTTCGGGGGCATCCCTTTGTGACCGGGCCCTCGGTGACGCTGGGGTGGTTTGGCGCCGTGATTGGATGGCTCTTAGGCATAGGTGTCTATGACGCGGTGTTATTGCCCTTAATGGGATTTGACACCCGCTGGGTGGAACGGGACAAAGGCTGGCGCCGCTACTGGGAAATTGCCAGTGACCACAAAGTCATCGGCATCCAGTATATGATGTTTGCGGTTGGCGGTTTCCTGATTGCGGGCGCTATTGCCATGCTCATGCGTTATGAACTGATGACGCCGTATTTGACGATTTTCCACTACCCCAGCAACTATCTAACGGCGGTGGGCATTCACGGCACCTTGATGATGTTTTCGTTCGCCACCGTGTTCATGATTGGCGGTTTAGGCAACTATTTTGTGCCGCTCATGATTGGGGCCCGTGAAACGGTGTTATCCAAGCTCTCAGGCATTGGGGTCTGGTTGGTCCCGGCAGGAATTCTGACCGTGCTCTTTAGCCCGATTTTGGGGGAATGGTCAACCGGATGGCGGGGTTATGAGCCCTTAGCGGGCCAAGACGCCAACGGCATTATCTTCTACTACTTGGGTGTGTTAGCGATAACGATGTCCTCACTCATTGTGGCTTTGAACCTGGTGGCCACGGTGATGTTTCGGCGGGCGCCGGGCATGACGTGGGGGCGCTTGCCGCTGTTCGTGTGGGGCCAAGTCACCGTCAATTTGCTGATGCTGATTTGGTTCCCGGAAATTCAGACCACCTTCGTGATGGGGCTGTTAGATAAAATCGTGCCCTTGAACTTCTTTACGGCCACGGGCAGTCCGTTAACCTATTTGATGCTCTTCTGGTTATTTGGGCACCCCGAAGTGTACATCATTGCTGTGCCAGCCTTCGCCCTGTGGAATGAAATTATTCCGGTGATGGCGCAGAAATCGCTGTTTGGCCGGCAATGGGCCGTGATTGGCTTAGTGTTCGTGATGATGCTCTCCGGGCTCGTGTGGGCGCATCACATGTTCACCAACTTGCGCAACAGTGAGATCTTGCCCTTTTCCTTCTTTACCGAGATGATTTCCATTCCTACCGGGTTTGCCTACATGTCGGCAGTGGGGACCTTATGGAAGTCGAAAATTCGGCTGACCACGCCGGTGATCTGGATTTTCATGAGCATGTTCAACTTCCTCATTGGCGGACTCACGGGCGTGTTTTTGGCGGACCCGATTGTCAACTTGCAGCTCCATGACACCTTCTGGGTGGTCGGGCACTTCCACTACACCATTATCGGATCGATGGTCTTCAGTGGGTTTGGCGCCATGTATTACTGGCTGCCGAAACTCTCGGGGCGGATGTACAACGAGACCTGGGGCAAGACCTTGGCGATTATCACCTTCTTTGCCTTTAACTTGACGTTCAGCCAGTTCTTCCTCTTAGGACTCCACGGAATGAACCGCTGGGTCCCAGCCTACCCGGCATATCTGCAACCGATGAACTTTGAGGTGTCGATTTTCGCCTTTATCTTAGGGGCGTCCTTTGTGGCCAATATCATTTACATTGGCTACTGCTGGGCGAATGGCGAAAAAGCCAGCGAGAATCCGTGGAATGCCAAAACCCCCGAGTGGTTTACCTCGTCGCCTGCACCGCGATACAACTTCCCGGTACAGCCAGAAATTGTAGCTAGCCTGTATATGTATGGGGAAGGAACCAAAGTTCCGGTAGTGACGACCGCATATGATGAGCTGGCCGCCACAAGCCGGGCCTCCACGGATCCCCACTATGATTGGCATGATTACATGCCTACGCCACCACACAACAAATAGGGGGGAAAAACGATGGTGAACAAACCCGAAATATCTGCAGAGCGTAGCAGTGAGGCAATTACCCCGCATAATTACCGGGCGGTCCGTTTTAGTATGCTGGTCTTTATTGCCACCCAAATTGTGCCCTTTGTCGTCTTGTTTGAGGCGAAGTATCTCTATGACGGCACGTATGTGGCCCCGCAAGCCAATCAAGGCTTTGGCGTGGTGGTCGCGGCCTTGATGGCGGTGAGTGCTGTGGTCGCTTGGGGCGCGGTAACCGCAGGCCGTCATGCTCAGGACCGGGATCAGGTGGGATCCCGCCTCAAGATCGCGGCGGGGTTAGGCCTCCTTGCGATGTTAGGGGTGGTGTACCAGTGGGGAATGCGCTATGTTTCGCCCCAGTCCCGCTTTGGCGAAATGTATTACATCATTTTGGGCGCCGATCTCGTGTATGCCGTCGTTGGGCTGATTATGCTCGGTATTAGCATTATCCGCAATGTGCGTCAAAACATGGCGCCCGAACGGTTTTGGACAGCGGAAGCAAGCGTGTACTTCTGGATTTATGTGGCTCTGGCGTGGATTGCGAGCTGGCTCGCCATCTACATCATTTGAGGACAGGAGGGGATGGGTATGGGAGGCGGATTTTGGCCGACACTGCCGTTGAAAATGCCCTACAGCGAGGGGATGCCCCATTGGTGGGATCCTGCCTGGTGGATTTTTCAGATTGTGGTCATGTCGATTTTGTTGCTCACCTTACGTAAAGTCGCGATGAGTATTGATCAGGCGGAAAAAGTGGAAAAAGAGCAAAGAGTATCCCGAAGGCGCTCACCGGGAACTCCTCCACCCAATATACCGGGTTAACGAGGAACAAAGACAAAAACTGACTGTAAAGCATAACACAACGAAAGACGAGGGCCCGTTTTCCTCGTCTTTCGTTCATTTACCCCAGTGATTCGTTTATCGCACAACCAATACCGGCCGCACAGTATGGTCCAGAAGATGGCGACTGACGCTCCCCAGAACGAGTCTATCGAAACCGTGGTAGCCATGACTACCTACCACAATAACGTCGGCTCCATAACGTTCAGCCTCCTGAGCAATCGTCGTTGAGGCATGACCTTCGACGACCACTAACTCCACATCATGGGAATTGCCAAACAAATCGTGAATCTGCCTCTCCACATTACGCTGTTCATTGTATGCCAAATCTTCAAAACCCGAAGGGACGAGGGCCTGTGGTGGATATGCAAATACCTCCCGAACATAAAGGGCAATCACTTTGGCCTCAGGAAACCCGGTCTTTAGATGTTGGACCATTTTTCCGGCCGCATATGCACTTTCTGAGCCATCAGTTGCCCACAAAATGATCTGCATGTTTTACCCCCTCCCCCGTTCCGAAGGTCTACATTATCTACCAGTCCCTTCGGTATCGGAACTGGATGGTTCCGACAATTTGATTATGGATCCTGACTCTTAGCGGAGGTTAGGGACAAGTGGTCCAAAGCTGTGGACCAGATGGACCATTCCTGCCATTTGGCCCATGGAGCGTTAACACATTACTGTTAAGAGGACGAAGTGACAGCGAATGTGGTGGCGTTAATGAGAGCGGGAGCGGCGCGGATAATCCCATCAATTCGCAAATCAATGGGGACTGATTGCTCGACGGTCACCATCTGACCTGCTTGGGTCTTGGCCTTGGCATAAAATAGTTCGATATCTTGAAAACGCGGAAAGGTGGCAAATTGGTTGTTGATTAGCGGATCTTCCACAATCCATTCGGCCGAATGAGGATTCAAAGAATATTGCACATTATAAGTCTGTCGGTAACTGCCGGCTTGCAAGTCTAAGGCCCATTCTTGAGATTTGACATGATAAATGGCCACATGGACAGCTTCTCCGCTTGGCAAGTTTTGGGCAATCGGTTTTAAGGGTTCAGGTAGACCTTCGATCCACAAAATCGTTTGGGATCCCGTTGCCGTGTTCTTGGTTAACGTCCCTGCTTGTAAAAGGCGCTGTTGAGGCGCTCCCCCTAGTCCTACCCAAACAGCTAATGAACCGGGTGAGGTCAGTTTGGGAATGCGCCAACTGGCCTCAATGGATTGATACGTCCCATGATTACTAACATATCCTGCCCAATTGCGACTGATTTCTAAAGGTCCTTCAGGAGGGCTTTGGACAGAAAACGGTTCAGGGAGAGGTAAGGTTACAGGATGCGAGTGGATGGGCAGACCAGGCCATGAATCTAAGGGATTGGCATTAATCGCCAAGAGTCCAAAGCCTATCGCCACAATCCAATACATGGGCCGCATAAAAACGTTATCCCTCCCTCCAAAATTTGTTCCGGGATACATGAAACACCGCATAACTCATTACTCAAATTGTAGCGTTGTTTTGTGGAGGTGCAACTCGCGTGCTCGCTGAAAACGTCTATAATAAACTGTATTCTCGCTTCATATGTACAATTCTTGGAAACTTCATGAGGATCTCTCGCACAGTCTCTTCCGTATCCCATCAAGAGACCCATAAGGGAAAGGAGCCTGAAATATCATGACGTATGAGGAATTGCAGAAATATCCAGCCATCCAATTGCGTTATGGATATAAAGTTGTGAAGGTCACGAATGATCCCGCGGAATATCTTCCTGTGTCCCCTTCATCCGGTTCCACGGTTCGCTATCACCTGAACTCATGGAATCTCCAAGAAGAGAATATGGGACCATTTCTCGTTCAGGATGATTTTGACACCGCACAACGCATCGCGCGTACCATACCTGAGGTAACTATCTTATTCGTCGCGTATATTCCCCTCCCATCTTCACCCACCGCTGCTGTCCTATGGACAACACAGAATGGTGAAAAAATCGAGGCGCCTGTGCCGCCAGGCGGTCTTTTGGCCCGCGCTGTTTTGCCTCTTCTCGATGTTTTGAGCTTGTCTTAACCTACGACACCTACGACCAAGATGGTTTTAGGATAGGGTGCCCATTGGGCGAGGTCTCAGGGATTCAGCACGAAGTTGACGCGCTATCCACGCGATGGACTTCTGCAAAACGAAATCAGGTTGGTCTGCAATCAAACTATGGCCGCTGGCATTATGGTAGTGCAATTCTAGGTTATGATGGGATTTTAAGAGGCCCTCGGTATCATCATTGCGGGTTACCGCATCATGGGTGCTTAACAAGGTTAAAAGGGGTAAATGCGGAAGGGGTTTTTGTTTAGCCTCTTTTTGTGCCTTCCATAGGTTAACAAGAAAGCCTAATGTATAATGACGGTTAACATTTCTGTCCTCCATGATGATACGACTAATATCAGGATGGAGCGAGACACCCTGGACAGGAAGGGGACGCAGCGGTCTAAGTTTTGGTAATAAGGGATGAACAATGTGGGTCATGACATCGTATAGCCAGGGGGGAAGGGTTAGCTGGAGTCCAAAAGCAGGCGCAATTAAAATCGCTCCGAGCACATCTTCAAGCTCTTGTTGGCACGCCAAATAAGCCATTAGTGCCCCGTAACTTTCTCCGCCAATAAAAATTGGGGAGGAATACTGTTGATGCAAATGCGCATAAATGCGCTGGATGTTATTGATGTGCTGGCTAAAATGACGGAGATGGCCTCTTGTGCCGTGAGAGCGCCCATGCCCTTCTAAATCAGGTAAAATGACACGAATGCCTGCCTGAGCCCATTTTACTGCGATGGGAAGATAATATTCACTGTGAACGAGAGAGGCGTGAATGAAAATCAATTGAGCTCTCCACTTTTCAGGACTCACCTGGCGAATAAAAAGAGGCGTTTGTCCGTCTGAAAGAAACTCGGCATCCATGGTAATCGCGTGTGTCATAATTATCCTTTCTATCATCTTCTTAGACTATAACCTCTTTGCCTAGTCGTGAACATAGTCCATCATTAGGATTTTAGGATTTTCAATTTTGACCGGATTTACGCCGCTTCAGAAGGAATTCTCAAAACTTCTTGCGAATAGTCAATGTATAGTCTTCGTGAAAAAAAATAGACAATAGAAAGAAGAGAACCTGAGTGAGCATGAAACCTTTGATCTTAATGCTCCATGGCATGAGTACAGGCCCTGGACACCTGAAAAATTTTTGGGGCGAGACTCGCGATTTTGATGTTGAATATATGGCTTTGCCTATTTTGCGAGAGGGTCCGGAATTCGTCAGGACATTAACCCAACACGATATTTTTCGCGATTTGTATGCGGCCGTATTCTTAGAAAGTTTAAAAGAAATCACTACCCGCATACAATCCGAAAACGAACAACGACGTACCGGATTATTTGGTTTTTCGATTGGAGCATACATTGCACTATGGGCGGGACTAGTCGACCATCCAGAACGCATTCAGGCTGTCGTAGCTGTCGGCGGTGTACCGTCCTTCGACTATCTCCGCTATTATTATCCGGATTATGATTTTTCCACCCCTCATGCTGTTCAGTTGATGGAAGAAACCGATTTAAGTCGGCGTCCCCTCTCCCTCAAGGGACAACATGTGCTGATCCAACACGGGATTTCCGACCCGGTTGCGCAAATCGATTGGATTAAACCGTGGGCACAATCGCTTGCTGAAAAATATCCCCAACACGTGTCATGGGTGACATATCCCTCCTTGCAACATCGGCTGTGGGCAGAAAGTTCGGCGGAAGAAGAGGATGTGCTAGCCTTGCGAGAGACGACCCTCAAATGGTTTACCGAAGCATTGGGATCTGCAAGTCCCCGAGGATAACAGATTCGTTGTGTTGTGCTAAATGAGTTGCGAATGAAGACATATCCGGCGACATAATGTTTCCCTACCGAAACCATTGGGATAAATATCAATGTCGTCAAAAAGGCAGAAGGCGCAATAACATTGCGCCTTCTTGAGGTTCATGCATCTTTCCCTTGAGAGACCACGGTGACTTGCATTTCCCCGCCATGTTGAATACGGTCAGACGCGCAACGAGGACAGACCGTAGCGGTAGATCCCGCCGGCAATAAAAACACTTGATCACAATCGAAGCATTTGTATTCACTTAATTTGACGGTATCGCTCATTAATCGTGAAGCCTCCCTTGCGGTATCAATCCGGTTGAAATCGTTGGGGTGAAGCAGTAAGAGTAATGTAAGGTCGTGCCGTTAGTATTTTAACAAATTGGCAGATAATCTGATAGAGATGTAAGAATATTAGGTGCATATATTCACTCTATGTCAAAGCGCGTGGTGAATCATGAACTGTTCTTCGCTTAGAAACGCGACCCCCGGATCTGTTCAGAATGATGGGACTGTTGAAAGAAAAATAATCCTGGGTAAGGCGTGATGGGTAATTTATTAAGCAACTCTTTGGTATGCCAAATCAGCCCGATGATCGTGCTGATGGCGGCAATGGAGGCCATCCAAGCGTTTTGTGAAAACAGACTGTAGGTAATGCATATCGTCGGTATCAGATATAAGAAAATGACTAATCCCGTCCATATTCCTAAGGGAAGCGATGACCGTAAAGAAAGGGTAAAGAAAAACGACACACTGATCAGCGAAAATAGGACAATGGATAAGGCCGAATAGACAACCGGATGATGACTGACGCCGGCTAACATGGCAAGACCAATGCTGAATCCTGAAACGAGACTGGGTCCCATCACGGCGAAAGCCGTCGAGGCTTTAGCATCCCAATGGGGAGCAATATAAGACAGACTCCATGTGACCGAACGAAAATGAGAAAGCAAACCTAGGGATGAGACGATAATGGCTAAAATGGTAAGCTGCCAGCTTCCTTGGGGCTCTAAAGCGTCGGTAAATCCCATTAGGCCTAATAAGGTCATATAGAGATCAGTAAAGAGCGGACGGGCTCCGATTTGGCCGGGTTGTGAATTTTTCATCCAACGCCAGACTAACATGCCTCCCATGGCCAAGGCAAAACTGACAATTTCCGCATGGATTAGGGTGGGCCAAAGAGTTTGGGTTAGCGGAAGATTCATGGCTAAAGCAATGGGCATCATGATGCCCCCGGAAATCCCTAACAGCGCCGTAAATAAAAATGGTGGCAACGCGGGCCGCATAATACCCCTCCCATAAGAAATTTGCTAATAGGTTTCGCAAATCATTAAAACTGACTACTTCGCGAAAACGTCATCACAATGTACAATAGGTGAAAAGGACTAGGTAAATAGTATAAATTGTTCACAATATTCTTATCTATAATTATGTATGATACAAGAAATCAGAACGGGATAAAAGCCTTTGCATTTCAGGAAAATTTATGGCGGTTAGAATAATCCATGATATTAGGCAGGAGGTTTTGAGGTTGAACGAACAAGTCTGGACCACCTTTAAAATCGTCGCGGAGATCGGCTCGATTTCCCAAGCGGCCCGGACGCTCAACCTGTCTCAGTCAGCAGTCAGCCAACAAATACAAATGCTGGAACAAGCCTATGCGACCACGTTATTTGTGCGGACTAGTCAAGGAGTGCATCTTACTGAAACCGGGGAAGTTTTATACCGGTATGTGACCTCTTTGTTGCGATTAATTCATGAATCTCAAGGAGCGATTAAAGAACTCAGTGACAGCCGGCCCCAGACCTTGGCCATTGGCGCCAGTTTAACGATTGCCGAATACTTATTGCCCGGGATTTTGGCGGAATATGCAAAAAACCTGATGAATGCGCAATGGACCGTGTCCATGGCAAATTCGCGGATGATTTTTGAACAGGTATTAAGCCATACCATCGACATTGGGCTTATCGAAGCCCCGTTATCCGATCCACATGTGGTGGTGCGGCCATTTTTCGATGATCACCCAACACTCGTGGTTCCACGCGGTCACCGGTGGTTTGGACAGGACGAAGTGTCTCTCGATGAATTCCTTCATGAGCCGTTCATTTTACGGGAACCGGGGTCAGGAACTCGTATGGCCTTGGAGGAAGGCCTGGATCATTTAGGCATCGATGTGAAACAACTCAATGTGCGCCTGGTCTTAGGGACCACCCATGCGATTAAACAGATGATGCTCAAGGGCTTTGGCGTTAGTGTTTTATCTCCGCTGACCTTAAACGAAGGGGAAGAACAACTGTTTCACTGCTTGCGGGTCAAAGGTCTAAATCTCTACCGCAATTTTTCTGTGGTGTATCAAAGGGATTTAATGACGAGAACCGGAGAACGCTTTATCCATGCGGTCATGACTGTCCCGAATGGATTTGCCAATGCCAAGCCTTAACTCCTGAAGAATTTCTGTTCGTGTTATTCACGGCGCGGATAAAATTTTCTAAACCTGTCGCCATTCCCCTTGCTTGTCCCGTAAAATAGCGGGTGTGATGAAAGGGGAATCTGTGAGATGAACACCACGGCGAGAACGATTAGTGTGATAGGTGGCGGGCTGCTCGCCATAGGACTTCTTTATACGGGTATTTCGTTTATTCTGCCTCCTATTCTTCCGGCACCATCATCGCCCAGTCAAACCGTGTCGACGATTCGTCATCATCATATTGATAAAAGTCACCGCGTCCTATCCAAGACCGTTCCCAGAGTGAGGACAGGTCCGAACGGCCTGACCACCTTAAGCTACAATCCTACTGTCAAGCAAACAGCATTGACCCTGGCAAAAGATTTGGATATTCATTTGCTTTTGCCCAGTCAAGCGTATCCGGGGACGACTTTGGTCGAGAGTTATATAGATCATTCCGTCCTGAATTTGGAATTTAATGATATGGTGGCGATGGAATCAAAAAATCCCATGGTGTCCTCCTATCAGCCAGGTGCCTCGGTCAATGTCACCCTGGCAAATGGGGTGCCGGCGCAGTGGCTGCTCATTTATGGTGTAGGCGGGGGGGCGTATCGTCTATTGTTTGAAGAAGACGGAACCTATGTACGGTTGCAGCTCTTTCACGGTTATATTCCCGCGGGACTCCAAAATGCGGAACAGATTGCCGATCAATTTGCCCCTGTCTCCTAAAATTCCCTGAAATCTATTCGCTTCTGCCATTTTCTTAAGGAATTTTCATCAGCCATCATCAAAATAAGAGGCATCACTTGAAATGAGGCGAACGGAAGTATAGACTACAATATGTAGTTTATACAAGGAGGGCCTTTATGAAAAGAACATTTGTGATGATTGCTGCGGGACTCACTGTAGCTTTAGCGGGATGTGGCACGAGTCAAGCGGCAAAATCGACGCCGTCGATGTCCAAAACCTCTCCCTCATCTTCGTCAATGTCCAGTACCTCGCCATCGTCGTCCATGTCGTCATCCTCATCGGCGATGACCACTCAGACGGTAGCAGAAATAGAAACCAATAAAACGGCCCAAATGGTTGAGGCTGGCAATACGGCAACATTTGTCTTAACTGCGACAACCGCGAGCGGGAAACCCGCTAAAGACTTACCTGTCACATTTTATATAGGTCCGATGGTGCCGTTAAGTGGGAAAGGGGTTAGCACCTGGTATACATCAGGGACGGCTCAAGCGGCCAAATATATCGCTAGTTATTCTAAAACGACAAATAGTCAAGGACAAGCCACTCTCACATTAACAGCCCAACCGACGAAAAGCATGGAAATGGTTGGGGTAAAAATTGGAAACTTTAGTACTTTTAACCCCACCGCTATGAAAGGCGCGGGCTTATTAGATGCATGGTGGACGACATCCGGAACCTCTCCGACAGCCCCTGTCGGCGATTATGTGGAGGTCACACCGTTTGCTAAGGCAGTAAAACCCGGTCAGAAAGAGACCTTGATGATAACGGCTATGAGTCCAAAAGGGCCCATTTCCGGGGCTAAGGTGGATATTATTCCTAAAACGCCATCAGCATCTTCATCAATGGGTGGAAATTCGGGAATGGGTGGTGGCATGAGTTCTTCTGGAGGCACCACCATGACGACGAATTCACAAGGACAAGTGAGCTACACTGTGACGGCACCTTCGACATCAATGGCGAGTTTGCCGGTTCGCATTGTGGTGTCGGACAACATGGAACGGGTCGCCGGAGGAATGAATGCTGACGTGGTTGCGCAATAATGAATCTTATGGCAACGCTTTGAGACAACGGCCTTCTCGAAGCGTTGTCATTTTTTAGAGCTTAGTGACAGAACAAACTTAATGAGGTAATCGCTAGCACTGCAGACGTGGCGAAGGGAATCAGGGCAGCGGAAAAGAGAGTCCGGGCTTCAGGCGACAAGGGCACACTCTCGGAATTGATTAAGGCATTAATGCGGGCCTGCCAGACACTATTCCACGCGGTTTCTCCGGAAAATTGGGAATGGGGTTGTTCGCGTAATGCATGGATCGTTGTGACCATCGCTTGCATTAAATAATCAGCTGTGTGTTGCCAGCTAATGGCAAATTGGTCGGCACGAATTTCACGGGTGGTCAGATAAAACCGATAGAGTGACTCAAGTGGTAGCCAGGGAAACGCTCGTAAAATCACCAAGAAAATTTGTTGTAAGGCATAATCATGAGCGCGCACGTGATGCACTTCATGGGCTAAAATCGCCGTTAACGCAGGAACATCTAGAATTTGCTTAAGGCGTCTCGAAACCACAATGGTAGGATGAATAACGCCGTAGGTAAATGCGTCCGGACTATCCCATAATCCGATTTGGAAAGCAATTTTTTGGTCACCGCAAATTTCTGGAAGATCTTGTAAGGGGAATGGTACAAGTTGCGGTGCCATCCGTTGAATGGTCTGACGACTGTTTTTGACGACAGAAAAGGTGGCATATCCCAGGCGAAGAAAATAAGCGAGAGACAATAGAATAAACACGGCCAAAAGAAAGGTTAGCCCGCTAGAGGACGTGTCCGGTCTTTGCATCACACTCCACATCATGTGGCGGTAAGTGACGAGGGCGGCAAGGATGAGAAGAAAGCCCGGTAAAAGGGATAGTCCCAAAAGAGCAACTGCCCAGGCATATGCGGATTGTGCTACTTTACTGGTGAGATTTTTCTTGGGTTCTTGCACGGACAATAGCCTCCAATTTAGCCAGAGCCTCAGGATCGAGCTCATCAATGGCATCAACAAAGTGCACTAATCCGGACTCGCCAAATTCGGAAATCAAGGTTTCCACGGATTCCATCGCCCGGGCTTTGAGCACGCTTTCGGCTGGCGCAATTTTGTACACATAATGACGAACGCTGCCACCACGAACCAAGATTTTTTGGGAAACCAAGCGGTTCATGACTGTTGCAACCGTGTTAATGGACACCGGGCGCTTTTGTGATATGGCCTGGTGCACACTTTTCACCGTCGACTCTCCTTGATTCCTAATAATTTGAAGAATTTGATTGCGCAAATGATTTTTTGGAGCCAATGGCATACAACCCTCACAATATCAGTAAAGTTCCTCCAAGTCTCATATTATTGTAACATTTCATGGGAGGTAATTTATGAGGTCTGTTCACAATGTTACGCGCTTAGCTATGGGTTCAGGTTTGGCTATTTATGGAGTCATTATGAGCCTGGCATGGCATTACTACCCAAGAATTGGACAGCCGGGCATTATTCTCAATCACGGTATCGCCTTTGGGCTGTTTTCGCACTTTCCTCAATTTGGCGTGATTATGGCGACCGCAGCTGTTATTGGACTGCTTGTCATAATGCTGTGGCGCATGCCATCTGTGCGCTTGCCAGTAGCCTGGATCCTGGCTGGGGCCATAGGGAACTGGACCGACCGGCTATTGTGGGGCGGTGTTGTTGATTATTGGCAGCTTAGGCCCTATCCTTATATTTTTAACTTGGCCGATTTGGTAATTCGATTCGGCTTTATCTGGTTAGTCATTCAAGCTTATAGACAATTTCGGAAAGAAGACTCACTTTGGGCATCACGTTCTAAAGTATGATAACGCACAATATATTGATCACATAATTGGCTGTAATGAAGACGTAGCGTCGTGTTGTCTGTATTGAGCATCCGCCAACGCCAAAATTCCAAAACCAAGCGCGTATATCGAACGCGAATCTTCCTCATCCATTGTTTAAACATGCTTACCCTCTTTTACTTTTACTGATGAGATCATAAATATTGCCTGTTTAAACTTCTCGCAAAACGGTTTTTATTCATCATAAAACTGTGATTTATTATTGGCCGTAATTGCCAAAAAGTCCATAAATCTGCCGAGAAATTTGCCAAATTTGCCAAAGAATCGATCGCGTAATGTTCTATTGTTCGGCAAATTAGCTGTATCTCATGTTCGACAACGCTTGATCTTTGCCGAAATATGATAAATATGAGAAAAAATTTGCCGGAAATTATTTCGAGAAATGTCGACGGGTTTGTCCGTAATTGTCTATGAGACAAATCTGAGACACTAGAACATGCAGATTATGATATTATCGCATCAGCTGGCCGGCTAAAATTTTTCTCCTGAATTGCTTCAATAATCTTGCGCAATTTTGCAAAATTCCTCTTGCCATATCATTCAAGGACCTTCATAGTAATACATAACGGGAGCTCGGCTAACCGGGCTGAGAGGGTGGATTGGCCACCGACCGTCAACCTGATCTGGGTAATGCCAGCGGAGGGAACAGATTTTTGATCCTTTTAGCCCATCCATTCATAAACTTTCCCTACTGCCTGGCATATGTGACCGGTAACCCGCGACTGGCGGCGTGTGAAAAAAAGGGGGAGCTTTATGGCAACAACACCGAATGCGTATCATGTCTTTCCGGAAAGTCAAAAAGTTTATTTGACAGGTTCGAGACCCGATATTCGTGTGCCGATGCGCCAAATTCGCCTCACGAATAGTCAAACATTTCGTGTCTACGACACCTCAGGTCCCTATACCGATGCCAGTTATGAAGCCGATGTGCGGCAAGGTTTACCACCAATTCGGAGCGCCTGGATTCTTGAACGACAAGATGTGGAAGAATATGAAGGCCGCAAGGTCCAGCCTATCGATGACGGGCTTAAAACGCCGGAAGATATTCGAGCGCAAGAGACGGCACCGGGTCTTCACCGCAAACCCTTACGTGCGCGTGCAGGCAAAAATGTCACGCAAATGCATTATGCGCGTCAAGGCATTATTACTCCCGAGATGGAATTTATTGCTTTGCGTGAGGGATTCGACCCAGAATTTGTCCGCGAAGAAGTTGCTCGGGGACGCGCCGTAATTCCGGCCAATATTAACCATCCTGAGTTAGAGCCGATGATTATTGGCCGTCATTTCCACACCAAGATTAATGCCAATATCGGAAATTCGGCTGTAGCATCCTCTATCGAAGAAGAAGTGGACAAAATGCGGTGGGCCACCTTGTGGGGCGCGGATACGGTGATGGATTTGTCTACCGGAAAAAATATCCATACCACCCGGCAATGGATTTTGCGAAATTCGCCCGTGCCCATTGGCACTGTGCCGATTTATCAGGCTTTGGAAAAAGTTAAAGGCAAAGCGGAAGACTTGAGTTGGGAAGTTTACCGCGATACGTTAATTGAACAAGCCGAACAAGGTGTCGATTACTTTACGATTCATGCCGGGGTCAGGCTTGCTTATATTCCTCTCACGGCCAACCGGGTAACCGGGATTGTGTCGCGTGGCGGTTCGATTATGGCGGCATGGTGTTTGTACCACCATAAGGAAAACTTTTTATACACGCATTTCGAAGAGATTTGCGAGATTATGAAACAATACGATATTACTTTTTCCCTGGGGGATGGTCTGCGTCCAGGATCCTTGGCGGACGCCAATGACCGCGCACAATTTGCGGAATTAGAAACACTGGGAGAGCTGACGGAAATTGCATGGAAGCACGATGTCCAAGTGATGATTGAAGGACCGGGGCATGTTCCGATGCACCTCATTAAGGAAAACGTGGAAAAGGAAATGGAGATTTGTCATGAAGCGCCATTTTACACTTTAGGGCCCTTGACCACGGATATTGCCCCAGGCTATGACCACATTACCTCGGCTATTGGAGCGGCAATGATTGGATGGTTTGGCACGGCCATGCTCTGCTATGTCACCCCGAAAGAACATCTAGGTTTACCCGATAAAGAGGATGTCAAACAGGGAGTGATCGCTTACAAAATTGCGGCCCATGCGGCGGATGTGGCCAAAGGCCATCCCCGTGCCCGGGAATGGGACGACACATTGTCGATGGCGCGATTTGAATTCCGGTGGCGGGATCAATTTAATTTGTCCTTAGATCCCGAGACGGCGGTGGCTTTTCATGATGAAACCTTACCCGCCGAACCGGCGAAAGCCGCACATTTTTGTTCCATGTGCGGACCCAAATTCTGTTCCATGCGTATCACCCAAGATATCAGATCATGGGCTCAGGCTCACGATGTGAATGAAGAAGAAGCTATTGCCGTGGGGCTTCAAGCAAAAGCCGAAGAATTTAAACAACAAGGCGGCAATCTCTATCCCCCGGTGAAATAAGAGTTTCAGAGGGTAATGCTCCCGCGTCACGAAAAGATCCGTGGTATTGAGTCATATCACGGATCTTTTTTGTTTTTCTAGGTCGTGTATTGGTCAGACATTTCTTGTAAGGGATACCATCTCATGGGCTTTATGATTTCGCATCCACAGTCCAGAGGTTATAGGAAATGAGATTATACCCCAACGATTTGATAGCCTTGTTCAACAAGACGAATGAGTGCTTCGCCGGCTGGTTCCATCGTGATGCCTTTGGCCCCGACACGCTCGGTCACGCCATATTGATCCGCGTTGAAAGGACAGGCGGCCATAGGAACACTCCCATCGGTTAAGGCCTTAAGAGCCTGTTCAATTTGCTCGTCAGCTTGTCCCGCGAGTTGAACACCAGGACCAAAGAAGTAGACTTGAATATCTTGCCCGCGATTGGCTTTGAGACGACCGGCGAGGACGATGTTGGCCAGCGCCTTGTCACGTAAATCAGGACCAGCGGTGATCCAAAATGCAATTTTTGCCATGGTAAGCCTCCTCTGATTTTTGTTGTAATTGTCAGGCACGATTTGACGAAAATTCAAAGCGCTAAATCATTGGGATGATGAAATTTTCATCATAGCGCTTGCTATTACTATACAATAACAAGTAAAACAAAACAAGGGCAGAACCGCGTCTTAGAAAGACTTCATCCTGTCCTGGGTTTGGGAGTCTATGATGGCGAGGACGAGGAAGCGTTGTCATCAAGGGGCAGATATTGTTCTCCGAATGTTTTCAGGGCGTCTAAGATGGGCATTAAAGCCAAACCTTTGGGTGTTAAAGCATATTCCACCCGGGGTGGCTTTTCGGCATAGCGGGTGCGACTGATAGCCCCTTCACGGGTTAGCATTTTTAAACGCTGGCTAAGAATTCTCGGATTAATTCCTGCTTGTTGCAATTCTGTGAAGCGCTTTTCTCCCGTGGCCAAATCTCGTAAAATCATAATGATATAGACATCTGCAAATAGCATGGCTGTCCTTTGGATAGGACAGGCAACCTCACGCCACGATTCCATCGCCCTCACCTCAATAATCGACAAGGATATTCTTATGCTCACTATACACCATTTCCTTTTTGATTGATGATCAGCCGTTGGCAGAACGGTAACGTCCTGTTATTTTCATTTTTTTGTCGTTTATAAAGGATCTTGGTGAAATTCGGCAGGAATTTTGTTAATAAATGGAGAATAATTATCCAAAGAGCAAGTTTGTTCATCAAAATCCGCGGTTTTTTAGAAAGGCTATCCGAGCATTTGTATCGTGAATGAAATCACAAGGTATTGATTGAAGCTTGGCAGATGGAGCAACATCCATAAAAAGCAATAGGCATCAATAACATCATTAAAACCAGAATAAGTAAATAACTCAAAAGGACGTTTCTTGATTGACTACACTTGTTACGGCGCATGGATGGTATTTCACGTGATTGTCTTCAAACTCTCATGAAAGGGATTGGGGAACGGTGAGGGGAATGTGTTGCTAATCCCTTTTATCTTCTTACCGAAACGAGCTGAGGATTCTCAGCATAAACTGAACTGTTGGATAAGGACTCTTTCGAAGTGGGTAGCGTCCTCCCTCTAGACATCGATATCGAAATGGTTTGAAAGTGATTACAAAGGCTAGGTGCTCCTATGACATGGTTAGCGGATACAGCATTTGAAGAATCAGAACGATTCGTAGGACGTTCAAAGGAATTACAACAGTTTCAGGCGTGGCTTCATGATGCACAGCCTCTCACCCAGCTTTGGGACGTGCACGGCATTGCGGGGATGGGAAAATCGACGTTGTTATGGCAATGGATGGCCTATGCACGCCGTCAACAATTGCCGACGGTGTGGATGGACGGTCGCTCCTGCCCTAAGCAACCGGTGCAATTTCTTGACCACCTCTTTGACACCACGGAAAATGTTCTGCCGATTAGTTCCCGCAAAAAAATGCCATGGCCTGATCGATTTTTTTGGGTTATCGACAATTTTGACGATATGGAGTCAATCGAACCCTGGTTGCGAGAAGATCTCATTGCGCGACTGCCCGAACAAGGAGGGCTCTTGGTATTTGCTTCCCGGCGGGGCCTGTCCGCACAATGGCATGTGCATCCCATTTGGGCACATCGGGTGCAAAAGATGCCCTTATCGCCATGGACGCTTCATGAAGCCCGGACATACTTCCACCGTATCGGATTACAAATGACGGAGGAATTGCAACAGGTGCTGCGGCCCTTGCACGGACATCCTTTGTCCATGGCAGTAGCCGGAGAATATTTTTCCCGCCGGGGCACTGTTATGCAGAAGCGCGACTACTCTTTTTTGGAAACGATTACCGCAGAATTATTGCGTGAAGTCACAGATCCCGAACTGCATCCCTTTTTGGATATTTTGACGGTATTACCCTCGGCCAACCAAGATATGATCACGGCTATTGCCGAGCCATTGGTGATCAGCATGCAACAGTACCGGGATTTAAGCCGCCTATCCTTTGTGCGGCGGGTGCCAGGGGGCTTGGCGCTTCATGATGTGATCCGCTCCCAGCTTTTAGCATCCATGCAGGAACATCATCCAATGACACTAAAACACCTGCGCCTAAAAGCTTTGGATTATTTAGGCTCGTTATATCGCCAGAGTCAATCCGGCAGCGAAAAAAATCACTTGGGTTATTTGTTATTGGAAATTACGGCACAATCTTTGCCAATTTCGAGCCCCTATGCCAATATCGCAGCCATCGATGAGATTGTGCGGGAAAACGAGCTTAAGGAGGGTGATCTCGAGTGCCTTCATGCCATGATCGAGCATTGGGGACGGCAAAGTTTGGACATGCCGAATTTAGAGGTGGCTCATGCCTTTTTAGATGACATCGTTCGCAATATTGATGGGGGAATCCGGTTATTTCGGGCACCAAGTGGAGAAGTGGTCGCTTTTTTTGCAAGCCTACCTCTGTACCAAATGACTGTAGAACTCATCGAGCAATATGTTCCAGGCAGTCTTGCCAAATATTTTCCCCATGATACATCTTTTCCCCTTGATCCGGAGCACGTGGACACCTTCTTTGGTGTTCTTGTGGGCGTCAAACCCGATGATCCCCGCTACCATGCTCATGATTTATTAGGGATTTTAATCCGCGATGGGTTGTCTCATCTCGGGCGAGGACTTCGCGGCGTCATTGGGGTCAGTGAACCGAATTTGAAACAATTGCTGGAACTCTTAGGATTTATTCCTCACCCCATTGATGCTCAAAAGGAAATTGACGCCTTTACCTTAGATATGCGCCAGCGTGATTTTTTGCTATGGGTGGGTTCTATCGTACAAACTTTGAACCGTCCAGCGATACGGATGCAGTATCCTATTGATGAAAATCTTTTGCGCAGAGTGTTAAAGGAACTCCATGATCCCAATGCCTTTAGGAAAACGGGGATTGGTGAAATTTTAGGATGCCAACCCGAAGAGGCCCGGTATATCTTGCAATCCTTGTTGACTAAAGCGCCAATTCCGCCTCTCTCCAAAAATGAACAAAATTTGTTGCGGTTAACTTTCGTCGAACGTATCGGCAATGCTGATTCCATCGCATTAGCCCTACATTTGTCGCGACCCACCTATTACCGCATGTTGAAACAAAGCCTGGTAAACTTGTGCACCGTTTTGCAATCGGGGGACTTTTTGTCGGCCGCTTTAGAGTAACGAGGAGCCCAACCTTAAATTCGGCCGGCTTACACCCTGTCGTTTTCAGCTAGACTTCAGGCTTGGAATCTTTCTGCTCTTTTATAATGAGTATTAACCATTATGAGAAAGATTATGAAAGGATCTTGTAGCGGATGAAATGGCATTGGCCTGCTCTTGTCTTAGGACTTGCGGCAATTGGAACGTTAGGCACATTCGGCATTACCCATTCGGAAAATATGTGGCCACAAGTTTCTGATCAGCAAATTGGGGCGTCTCAATGGAACATGTTTGGCACGGGTCCTTCGCATGATGCGGTCATTGAAAGTGGTCCGAACCAGAATCTCAGCGTTCAGTGGACGCGTCAATTTTCCCAGCCACTCATGCAGCCCAGTGTGGTTCGTGGCGTGGTCTATGTTGGGGGAATTGGGAACAAACCGGCTGTCTATGCAATTGATGCCAAAACAGGCAAGACCTTGTGGAAAACCGATGTCAATAACCAGGTCATGACCACCCCAGTCGTTCATAATGGCATTGTTTTTGTGGGATCAGGCAATCATAATTTTCCTATATCTCATGTTCCCCAATATGGTGTACAGATTATTCGAGGTAGCGGTCCGAGTGCCGTGTATGCACTCGATGCACGAACGGGCGCGATCTTGTGGAAACATGAAACGCAAGGCGAAGACATGCCCACTTTTGTCTACGCCAATCACTTAGTGTATGTGGCCAATGGATCCGATGAATTATTAGCCTTAAGCCCACTTACAGGACAAACCGTATGGAAACTGTCTTTGCCCTCTTATGTGAGCATGTCTTCCCCAACCATCGTGGGCAACATGATGTATTTTGGCGGAACGCATCCCGCTGCCATATATGCGATTAACCTTCAAACGCATCAAGTGCAATGGATGCACACCTTACCCCATCCTTTAGGGGGATCGGACGATGTACCGCCGGCGGCAGGAGATGGCATGATCTATTTTGATTATGTTCAACAAGTGCATAATCAACCGCATGAAGTGGTCTACGCGCTAAATGCTGAAAATGGCCATACCGTCTGGACCGTTGATGAAGGACCGGGAACAATCCCGGTGGGACCCAATGGGGGACCGCGGGATGAGACCGGGATTCCCACGATATATGGCAACAGATTATATGTTAGTAGTCCTTTAACGGATTCTTTTTACGCGTTTAATTTACAAACAGGCGCATTAGATTTTCGTGTGCACTTTAAGAGTCAAATGACCCAGGGTCCTGTGATCTATCAAGGCGTCTGCTATGTGGGCGATGTACACGGGAATTTTTATGCCATTAATGCTACAACCGGACAAATTCAAGGAAAACTCCACTTTCAAGGGGCTTTTATGCCCTCTACGCCAGTGTTAGTGGGGCAAACCCTTTTCATTGGCGATAAAGCAGGCCAATTTATGGCGATTCCGTTATCGGAATTTGCATCATAAGACTTTTGTGCGACTTATCCTGTCATGAGAACAGCATGTTAAGGCTGGGAATCCAGATAAGCCCGAAATATTTGGTAGTCACGTCCTAGAACCGTATTTACCCGTAATGCCATCTCAAAGATACCAGACTGTCCACTTTCGCGGCACCGCAAAACAGTCCCATTCATCTTGATGGCGCGCGTGGGCAGCTCTAAGATAAAATCCACGGTTGTTCCTTCTCCGCCATAGGCACTTGACATCTAAGCCCATCGACCGAAACATCCTCTGTTTCGGTCGCGATTTTTTTCCATTTCAAAGGTCCTTGGGGAATAAGAAGCGGGATGCGCAACTGATATCGCCTTGTACGTCGATTTTCCACCGCTTGAGGCTGATCTTGCATGGCTGCGATAATCATGGGAGAGGGACTGAGATCAATGCGTTCAATAATTCCTTGCTGTTGCCAATGTGTCGCATACCATTGCCATTGCAAAAATATCGGCGTCTTAGGAGGCGGCAGTCTAAGCTCCGTTACAGGAGTTTGAATTTCTAAAAAAACTTGTTCTTTTAACCGGAATTTCACTATGACGTCAATGCGTTGATCGGCATAGGAAAATTGGGCGACATCATTAACCGATAAGGTACTCACGGTGTTCTCTCCTTAACATCGACAATATGGAATGGCAACAAGGACGATATCTTTATGTCTTATCCTAAATCACAGCTTTTGTTTCTGTCTTGATTTTCTTAAGAATTTTAAACCACAAATTGGGGAGTTTGCCGGGATATTTCATGAATAGTGGTGCCAAGAGACAGCCATTTGTGCCGTGACCACAGGGTTGTGGGATCCGCTGCTGCGGTTTGTCAGGCGCATAAGAATCGAATTATCGAGCCAATCGAGTTGAGTTGGCATATTATCGTGTCCCTGGTTTTGGATAACAATAAGACCCGGAAAGGGCGGAAGAAAGTGGGTATGTAAATAAAGAATGAGGGGATTAATTACGCGCTCAGTCAGTGCCTGATGATATCCCACAATTTCTACGGTCCACTCCCCTTCATGCCAGATTAAAATGGGGAAATCCGCGCCTTGTGGACTTTCGCCCGCAATAGTTGGAACGCTTGAGGAATAGAAATGTCCGGTCAGACCGGTGATAAGAGAAAGTTTTGTGGGCTGTCCTTCAGGTGCTTTCCAGAAATCATTGTGCTGGACTAATAGCTGGGGGATTGCCTGTGATTGTTCAACGGGATATTGGTTCAGGGACCATGTGATCAGGGGCACTTGGGCGAGATGATCTTGCAAAATTTCTGGACTGTTAATGGGATAACTTTGCTGGGTGGGCCATAACCTCACATGATATGCTGTTCCCTGAGTATTGACAGCGGTGGTTGCTGATAAGATAAGGGATGAGGGTAAGGGAATTTGCCGCGGCCCCCATAAGGGCAGTGTCGTGCGTTTGGCCACCTCTTGAAGTGCCTCGGCAATGAGCTGATGAGACGATAGGTAGAGGCTGATGGGAGCCAAGTAAGCAAAATGCCAGTGCTTTCCCTGATCACGGGTCACATAGACGGCTTCTAGATGAGAACTAGATAGGGGAGCAAAAATTTGACCCGATCGTGCTGTAGAGAAATGGATAATGGGGCTTTGATGTCCGGACCAAAAAGACGGCGGTAACGGGATTTTTTGTTGAGACCATATCCGTCCACCGTCATGGGTTTGGTAAACGAAAAGCTCAGGCAAGACCGCACTCAGTTCGGCAATATACCCCGTTTTCAAACTGGTAAAGAGCATGGATACATTGCCGGTTTGGTTAGGAAAGGAGGGAAAGGACCTCGGAGAAGCGGCCCACTGCGACATCTTTTCCAAAGTCCAGTGCTGACCATTGTCAGAGGAATGAAAGAGATAGAACATCTCATTATCTGTAGCAATGCTTCCCGCAGCCAACAACCATTTTTGATGGCCGACTTTTGCCACAACGCTTTGGGGATAATGGATTAAATGCATGACGCTGTCCGTTGGCGTCGCTAATAATCTTGTGTGCCAACTGTTGAGAATCGTTTTGGCTAATCCCTTATCGGATGTTTTGAGAGTGACCGTGAGCGTTAAGATATCGCCGTTTTTGGTCATTATCTCTTTCGAGCCATTAGTACGGGATCCTAAGTCCGTTATCAGTGTTTTGAGCTGGTATGGAGAGGCCAGACTTTGGAAATTGATGGGAAGCCAAGCTGTTAGGGAAGGGGGGGACGCACTAGTTAATATCACTTTCCCCGATGTTCCTTGATAAATTCTTCTAAAAGCAGAGGATAATCCGGTTTGTAACGTCCATGAACGCGGAATAACGAAGGTTGTTCCTCTCCATGAATGTTGGCGCATGTTTTGCTTTAGATTTTGTGTTGGCGAGAGCACCATGTGAGATGGCGTAATTTTTACGGGATCATAAGTAGAACTGGCTGCTGAATGCGCATCCAGGCCACATCCTGACAACGCCATGCACAGGCTGATCCATCCAAAGAGCCTATGCCGACGCTGCATCGTGGCTTTTCCCTCCAACAACCAGATCTTCATGCCCAAGATTTTTGTGGCATGTTAAACATACCAAGGACTCTCTTCCTAACCACACCTGTATAAGTGTATGTTACTGGTTCAGAGCAGGTAGTGAAAGGGCATTTTGTCAAATAGCCAAGAATATTTGGGATTTGTGTCGTGAGCTGTGAGATGTGCTCGAGACAAAATGAAAATATTCCGTCTCGCAAAAGGTCAAAGTGTTCTTTTATCAAGTATCTGTTAGCATATAGGAGTTGAGGGCAGGTGAGAAAGCGGTCAGAGACATGAGGCATTCCAGCACAAACAGACTTCCTCCCACAAATATTACCCGTCTTTTGGCGTTTCACCGAGATCCTTTGGGATTGTTGTTGAATCTCGCCCACAGCGACTCGGCATTGACGCATTTTCGTATGGGCCCTTGGCCCTTTGTATTGGCAGCGGGAGAAGACGCTGTCTATCAAATCCTGGTTCATCACGGCAAGGAGCTCGAGAAAGGTCCGGGCATGGACCATAAAAATCCTTTAATCGGCCGCGGGCCGCTAATTGCTGAAGGAACATTGTGGCGGAAAGAAAGACGGGCATTACAACCGGTTTTTGATCACCAATATTTTGAAAATTATGCTCAGCAAATTGTGCAGATCGTAACCGATTATGCCAAGACCTTTTCCAACGGTCCTAAGTGGGTGACGATGGATGATGAGATGCTGACTTTGACCTTGAAAATTGTTGTGAGCACCTTATTAGATGATGAGCAAGATCTGGATCGGTTACGCCATATTTCTACCGATGTGCAAACCGTCATGACCTATTTTTTCCGCCGCTCGCGTAGTGCTATTCGTATTCCCTATCATTGGCCGTTTCCGTGGAATTATCACAACGCTCAACAGGAATTGACTCATTGGATTAAGCAACTTGTCGCCAAAGAGCCGGAAAGTTTGATGGTAAGGCGACTCAAAGAGTACCTGGGAACAGATGACGAAGCTCTTATACAGTCAGCTCTTACCGTGGTGATGGCAGGGCACGAGACGACTGGCCATGCTTTGGCCTGGACCTTAGGACTTCTAGCCCAAAATCCCGCGGTGCAACAGATTTTGCACGAAGAGTTAGAGACGGTACTGGGGACAAGAGTTCCCACAATTCACGATCTGGATGCACTGCCTTTTCTGCACGCTGTTATTCGGGAGGCTCTTCGCTTGTATCCTCCTGTGTGGCTCATCAGCCGGAAAAATCCTCAACCTATAACGGTGCTTGGACACACCTATCCAGCTGATACCTTTTTTTTGATAAGTCCTTACGTGACCCATCATTTAGCTGAACTCTATCCTGAACCGGATACCTTTAACCCCAAACGATGGCTCAATCAGGCGGGGCGTATGGATCATCTCATGTCATATCTCCCCTTTGGTCATGGTCCTAGGCGCTGTGTGGGACGCGATTTAGCCCTTATGGAAATGGCTCTCATTGTGGCTGTTATAGCGCAGAGATATTCGGTATCTGTGCCCAAAGACGTTATGATGCGTCCTCTACCCAAATTAAGTTTGGTTCCAGCTAACGGAATGCCCTTAGTGATTTCACCACGGTCGTGTCATCCAATAAATGGATAAAAAAGAAGGTTATGCCGGGTTTTCCCATTGCGAGGGACAAGTCCCCGGTGCTATAATCACCAAGTTATGAAGCATCGGCACTTGACAGCAAAGAATAGGAGGTGATTGTATGTGGGAAGATTACTTGGAGCAGGCTACCTCAAGCATTGCCAACAAATATCATCGCCGCCGTGCCCAGGCAAAAATCCGGCAGCAATTACTTTCTATTTGGGCTGAATTAACTCATGCCGGAATGGAATCAACGCGGGCAATGGTGCAAGCCATGGAGATGTTGGGTGATGCGGGACATTTGACCGAAAAGCTGGCCACGCCTCTGCGCCAACAGCGGGGATGGCTCTGGCTGGTCTCTTTTGCCCAGTTGATGGCGGGTTTGGGACTGCTTCTTGTCTCCTTTCGCACCGCGTCTTTAGCAGACATGGCTGTGGGACGGGTTTTGACGTTGTGGGGATTTGCGACCACGGGATTTAACACGTACCACCACAAAGAACTGTGGGCGAACTTGAAAATTGCTTTAAGGAATTGGCGGCTGTCGTTGACATGGGTCACATGGGGACAAAAAGCACGCATTATTGCGGTGTCTGCGATCAGTGGGATTTTGGCAGCGGTCTTATGCAGTTTGCCATGGGAATTTGTGCCCAATACCGTGTTTCACCCCGTGATGGTGTCGGATTTCTTAGGACTTTCCTCGTTTGCTTTGGCTGCGTGGGGGCCCTATTATGTGTTTCGACGATCGATTGCTATGGCTTTTCGCGACATTACCTGGCAAATTTGGGCCGCTTTAACCTCCACTCTAACGTATACCACGCTAGTGGTGTTCAATGGTCAATTTGTTCCCCCGCCGTTCTTCAATTGGCAACCAGAACTCTTCATTTTGGGAAGTTTCGTGTCATTCTTTGCGGCGCTACGGGTTTACGCGTTTTTCCTAGCCCTCAAGGAACGGATTGAACCGTGGAATGACGATGAAATTCGTCCGGCAATTTAACAGGGGGTTTAACAAGAGCGAATGGTTCTGGCCCGTTCGCTCTTGTTTTTTGTCAGGTTGACTCTGATGTGAAATAGACGAGCGTTAGACTTTCCTTCCCCCCTTTTTCTCGCGATTTTGGAATGTGATAGGATGACTCTATGATATGGCTGGAGGCGTATGGATTTTATGGCTCAGGTTGCCGTAATTGGCGGGGGACCCGGAGGAGTTTCGTGTGCCATTTGGTTAAAACGCCTGGGACTAGAACCGGTGTTATATGAGCGAGGACATATTGGAGGACAACTCCATGACATTTCTTTGCCCATCCCAGATTTGCCTGGGCAACCTCTAATGAGTGCGCGCGAGCTCATCGAACGGCTCCGCCGCCATCTACAAACCTGGCAAATTCCCGTCTTTGAAGGACAAGAGGCTGTCCTTTACCGTGATGATCAAATTCTGGTATTGAAGAGCGGGCAAGAGATCTACTATCCCCATATTGCCTATGCACCTGGACTTCGAATCCGGGAACTGGATATTCCCGGTCGAGAATGGATTACTAGGCAATCGACCTCAGAAATTCTTAATACGAACACCGATCTTCCCATTTTGATAGTTGGAGGGGGAGACCGCGCTTTTGAGGCGGCAATTCGTTTGGCTCAGGCTAAACGTCCTGTCATCCTTATTCACCGGCGCGATCATTTCCGGGCTCGGCCTGATTTTCAAGCCAAGGTTCAACAACTCCACATTCCCATTTATATTCATACCCATTTGCAGTCGATTGAGTCCGTGCCGGGGGGCCTGATTGCTCACGCCGAACAAAATGGCAAAGACCTCTCGTTTCTTGTTTCCGTGGTCATGGTGCGCATCGGCATGGAACCCGATATTCAACCCGGCCTATGCCCTTTGCCGCTATCGGATGTCGTACCGTTATGGCCACGGCCCCATGTCCGTTGTTTAGGCGATGCCATCAGTCCCGTGCCGTTTCGGTCGATTGTGAGTGCCTATGCCTCGGGGATGATGGCGGCGAAAGAGCTGGTCATGAATCTCCGCCATCATGCATAATCTCGTGATAAAGATGGGTAAAGGAGGGACATGCCATGGTACCCGATATTATTGCTCAAGGTCTTGATGTGCTATTTGTCGGCTATAATCCCGGAGTGGCCTCAGAGAGTCAGTGCCATCATTTTGCGGGCCCGGGTAACTTGTTTTGGGCGTTGTTAGTGGATAGCCAACTTACTCCTTATCGCTTGCGCCCGGAGAATGATCGTGAATTATTGTTATTTCGCCTCGGAATAACCAATATGGTGGAGCGAATGACACCATCTTCTACCGATTTGTCTTTACGGGAAATGAGACTCGGGGCCCAGACGCTGGAAGCGAAAATTCGCCAATTTCAACCCAAGATGGTCTGCTTTTTAGGAAAAGATATTTACCGGGCCTTTATGGGCTATAAGCGTTCAATACCTGTGTCTTGGGGCTATGTTGTGGGCAACAATATGGACGGGCCGGGATTTTTTGTGGCTCCCAACCCGTCACGCCGATCGACGATTCCTTATGGATTACGCCTATATTACTTTCGCTCTTTAGCCAATATCGTTAGGTACGGGGCGCATCCCCATATAATGCCGTGAAATGTTGGATATCAGCTTCCTGGGGATGGTAGGTCAAACGGCTTATCAACCAAAAGACAATGGTGTTCAGAACTAATGCAATAAAACCGGCATTCATACCCCAGATGATGCTGTGATGGGAAAGCAATAACGAGCCGTCAATAACCCATCCCACAATCATGCCCCAAAATGCCCCATACTTCGTGGCGCCACGCCAGAATAAACCTCCAATAACTATGGCCGGAAAGAGTTGTGCGATAATGTCATAAGCCACCAATAAAATAGCCACTAATAAAGATGGGGTGGCTAAAGCCAAAAACAACGCCAATGCTGTGAGCGGAAATACGAGCAGTTTGGTTAGGCGATAGATTTGCTGTTCCGTGCGAAAGGTCAAATCACCCCATACGTTTTTAGCGATGAGCGAGGCAGAGGTCATGATAATGGGCCCAGCCGGAACTAAGGCCGCATATATGGCGGCGATTACAAAGAAGGAAAAAAACGGAGTGGAGAACAGACGACGAGCTAGGATCAGGACGACATCATTGCCATTTTGATGACGACCTAACACAATCAAGGCTCCAAACCCGATAATAATGACGGCAACCTTAACGAGTTGGTATAAGGGCATAAAGACGGCTTGAATCTTTAACGCTCGAGGACTTTTGGCGGTATATGCCACACCAAACCATTGGGGCCACATCCATTGTCCCAAACCGGTCATTATCACCGTGGTCACGAGCCACAAGAGTCCGGCGTTATGGGTGTTTCCCGGTAATGTCATGACCTGGCCTAATTGTGTTCCAAACGCTTTAAACATGGGCTCAAATCCATGAAAGTCTTTATAGGGAAAGACAATAAAGAGCGTACCTAACGCCACAATCATGAAAATGTCTTTAACCACCGACTGCCAGGCATTACCGCGAATGCCGCCAATATAGACGGCGAGAGCTAAAATGAAAAATCCTAAGATGTCAGATACACTCACCGACAGGCGGGAATGGCTAATCACATGAAAAATCGCGCCTAGACCCGTAATATTTAAGTCAATATACGCGATCATAATCATGGCTGTGGTCAAGGCCACAAAGCTGCCTAGAGTCTTGGACTGGTAACGGCCGGCGACGAAGTCGGCCTGGGTCACGTACCGAAACCTGCGGCCTAAAATCCAAATTAAAGGCAAAATCATAAATCCCAAGGCGTAGGCCACATCATTCAGCGCAACATTGTAAAAGACGGGTCCTCCTTTGACGTAAGCGTAGCCGGCAAGTCCCTGGAAGGTAAAGGCGGTGTAAATTTCGGTGCCCAGTAAAAACCAAATCAACCATGGCCCCATATTACGGCGATGAACCAGCCAACCTGCTAAGGACGCTTGTGACTCTTTGGCGCCTGTCACCATGCCGAGAATGGTTAGCAGAATGACTGCCACGGCGGCGCTAACAATGACAGTCTCCATGGACAATGCCTCTCCTTTCCCATGCAAACTCTTGGAGGGACCATCACGGGTGGTTAATGACGGTTCTGGGCGCGATCGATAAGATAAAGCGTTCCCAAGATGATAGGCGTTAACAGCGGTACCAAAGTATACCAAAAGAGGATGGCAGGCATCCCCAGAATATAGGGATAGACCCGGTTAAAATAGAAAATGGGACCGAGTAAATATAAGGATGCCACCAGAAATACGCCAATAAGCCAACTGAGAAATTGTACACGCATCGACTATCCCCCCGGTGATTAGGGTATGAGGAGCGTGCACATTGTTGCTAGGAAATGATATGGGACAAGAGAATAAATCCCTGGGAAGTTTGGAAAATGATACCCCGAGGGCTTTGACTAAATAGGCCCGTACTTTGCGGCAAGGGATGGAGATTATCGTGGGCCAAGGTGACGAGTTGTCCGGATGGGTCAAGATTGTTGATGACAAGATGTCCCGATGAGATCCCAATTTGGGGTTTAAGTCCTGTTTGCCAGCGGTACCACAACACGCCATGTGGAGTTTTAACAATCAGCAGGTAAGCCGGCAACGCCGTCGGGCGTTTTAACAAGACGACAATATTATGGCTATAAGATAAGGAATCGATGACATCAGGCCACCTTGCTGGACGGACTGTAGCAATGGGCACGGCGTGTCCCGTGATGAGCGAATATTGTTCTAAGTGGCCTTGATTATCGACAATGAAAGCGTGAGCATGGAAAACAAACGGATGATAGCCAAAAGTGAAGGTGGTGGGCAAAGACAAAGTATAATCTGGGGTATGGACTTGAAGATGGCTTCCCATTGAAATCACATAATCCAAAACATTATGGGAGGTAAAATACCCGGCTAATGCATGGGGAATCAGGGTTTGTGTGTTGTTGGCATGAAGGACAACCAGGCCTTGAGGAGTGCTCCATGCAAGAATTTGACCATTAGGGGCATAAATTAATTGGCCCACGGGGTCAGTTGGCGCATTATTTAAGGTTAGGACATGATTATTGACGATCCACCGGGCCTGCCCATCATGCAGAATATAGGTAATATGCGAATGCTGTGTGATGGGTAAGTACCAATCCGTACCATCTAGATGGTGCGGGGGAAGAGATATTGTCTCGGTTTGGTCTTCTAGCGGTGATGCCAAAGACATGGCTTGACTGTGCTGAGGGCGAATCAGGGGATTGGCGGTGGCCCACCTGGTGACGGGCACCATCGAATTTTGATGTATGATCGCAGCAATGATCATTATGGCGATCGCCATAACCCCAAACCCTATCCACCACCAGCGTTTCACAAATAGCCTCCTCAATCACGGTGAACTTGTTGATCATAGGTTACCACAGCTTGGTACATTGCGGCAGCTGCCTTATCTGGAGGGACGCGTCCCACCCCAGTGCCGTATGCGGGAACACTGACACGAAGAATACTGGGATGTTTGTAGACTACGTTGAGGAACGCCATCGTTGCGAGATAAATGGGTTCTTCGGATTCCAGTACAGTAGGATACGGCATGGTTGGCACTAAAATCAGCCATTGAGGCAGGCTGTAGCCACTAGGGATGACAGCCGCTTGACCGACGGGCATAAACCCATGATACAGCTCCGCGATAAATTTGCGGGCGATCCGGTCGATACCTGGCAAGCGTTGGGCGATTGCTCTATCAAGTCCGCCACCCATCCCCATATGACTATCCGATGCCGTCGACCAGGCGTCGACATCGGAGCGCAAAACAGTTGACTGATTAATTTCAAACCGATCATCCGAATCAAAATATTTATGCCAAGCCGCCACCATTTTCGAATCGGGCGCACACAGCACAAATTTTTTGGAGATATTATGGCGGGTTAAGGTCATGACTTTCTCTCCTGATCGTGAACGTAATCGCCATCATCTTTTTCTGTTAACGAATGTTCTGGCTCTATGTGGTATGAAGGATACAGGATAAGTGAAAAAATTTCTAGAAAATCAAAGCGCTTGACAATGCAAAAAGAGAGAGTATGAACTCTCTCTTTTTATGGAATCCGATCCCTCAACCAATTCCGTGGCACGGCCACAATCCATTTCCGTGCGTTCCATCACGTATTATGATATAGTAGTTAAACTATAAAGTCAAGATAGACAAGAAGACAGGACAATAAGTATCAATTGATAATGGCGTACATCTCAAAATCTCAATAGGGTTTAGGGAGTAACAAACTCATCAAATATGCTAAGCCCTTGAGAATTTGTAGTCTTCCATCACTCCATTTATAGGGTCCCATATAATCCGCGCCGAGCACACCCCAAGTAGGTTTTCCGATGGGAAACAATGCCACAGATTCCGGAAAACTGAGAACATGCATAATCGGCCCATGCATACTTTCAGGGACATCGGTTTTCTTTTGTAAGATAACGGGACTATTTTGTTGAAAAGCTTTAATCGCTAAAGACGGAGAGTCCCAGGGAATAACGTCTTGATAGGAATGTCCCAAACTGAATATTGGCAAAAGACCTTCATCCGTAGCACGTAAAACGGTCATGGCCGTCGGCTGCAAGATTTTAAAGGCGGTAGCCATCATGGTCATCATTTGTTCTTTGGGCGTTAAGTCAGTTTCTGCCAAGTGTTCCATCATGAGCGCCCAATGGGTACGGAAAGGATCCAACCCACTTAAGGTCAGACTGGAAGATTCGAGAATGTCTTGTTGACGTTGTTGAATGGCTGTGATGATTTCTTGGGATGGGGACATAATCTGCTCCCACGTGACAGGCTTAGCAAAATAAAATCCTTGGCCAATTTCAACGCCGAGATCAATGCAAGTTAATAGTTCTTCATGCGTCTCTATGCCTTCTGCAATAAGTTGAAATCCTAAGAATCGGGCCATATGACTGACAGACGCGATTAAATTCCGTTTAATGGGATACATGTGACACTGGGCAATCAGAGAGCGGTCCAATTTGACAAAGTTAGGCCGGACCGCCACCAGTTTTTCTAAGCCCGAGTAGCCGGTGCCGAAATCATCCAGTGCAATGGTGCCGCCTTGGTGGCGAAAACGTTCCACAACCTGATTGACAACGTGCCCTACCCAATTTCCACGCTCCGTAATTTCAATGATTAGGGACCCACTCGGACAAGATTGGATGAGTTCATTAATCTCAGAATCTATCAGAGAATCTGGATGAAGATTAACGAATAAAGGGGTGAGTACGTCGTGGACTTGGATGAATTCTTGAATCTTGCGGATAATGATGCGGTCAATATCTACGGCTAAACCCTGGGTAGCGGCTTGCTGAAAGAACGGTTCAACAGCAATGAGCTGGTTGTGTTCATCAAGAGGGCGGGTCAACACTTCATAACCCATGACATGACCGCTAGAAAGTGATACCAGCGGCTGAAATACAAGATATAACCGTGAATCTTGAATCCATTGAGCGATATTAGGTAGTGCTGTTGGCATCATATCTGCAGCTGACGTAGCCTGTCTCTCCTCGCCGAAAATGTACTAGGTCCATTGTGCCGGATCCGTGTCGTTTTTGTCCATTTTTTGTCGAGTTTTGGAAAAAGAAAATCCCCGGAAAAAACTCCGGGGATCAAAAAATTACAGTGATAACGAGGTAGAGGGGGATGGTTGTTGGGCATCAAGACTTTCTGGCGATGCCAAAGGTGGAGCATCAAAAGCAAGACGTCCTGGCACAAATCGCACAATAATCCATGCCACAAGAAAGGTCAGTGTGAGTCGGATAATATCAGGCATAAGGACAGTGCGGTAACTTCCGGATAAGGCATAGCGCATGACATGAATGGCCCAAGTCATTGGTAAATACGGGTGAATGACGGCAAAAAAATGTGGTGATAATTGGATAGGATATGTGCCGGCAGAACCCGAGAGTTGGATGACCAGTAAAACAATTGCAAATAAGCGTCCCCCATCTCCGAATTTTTCCACGAGAAGGCGCATAACGGCCCACCAGGTCAAACCCACGAGGGTCATGATGCCCCAAAAGGTCAGAGTGTATTGGGGATTTAACGGCAATAGCCATAAAATGCCCGTGGTCAAAATGACAATCTGAGCGAAGGCTAGCCCGAGTGAAACCCATTGACGTGTCCCAAGGCCCTTTTTGTCGCCACCAGGTACTAATACGGTAACCACCAATGCTCCCACCCATAAAGATAATGCCAGGAAGTAGGGAGATAAACCCGTGCCATAATTCCCTGCCCCGCCAATATTGGTGATGTGAGCTGAAATCGGTTGACTGGCCCAATTTAGAGGCTTTTGTGTTTGCTCTAAGCCCTGCGCTAATTTCGATAAGTTATGGCTAATCGATGGTAGTGGGCTCGTAAATTGGTTCACAGCGTGTGTGTATTGATTGAGATGTGATCCCAAAGATGCTAACGAGTGATTCATGAACGTCGATCCCTGGGCCAACTGGGATAAGGAGCTTTGTAGTTGTTGGCTGCCCGAACCTAATTTTTGATTGGCCTGGTCTAGGGTGTGAGCACCTTGAGCCAACCGAGTTGTCGCCGTGCTTAACGAAGCCGCCCCTTGCGTGAGTGTCGCGGCGCTTTGCTTGAGGGTATTGCTAGCGTCAGAGAGTTGTTGAGATTGACTGGACAATGTGTTGAGTCCTTGGCTTAACTGGCTGTTTTGTGTTGCTAACGTCGTGGATAACTGGGTGATTTGGGACGAAGAGGCACTTAATTGATTTAATATACCCTCCAATTCGCTGAGGTCGGCAGGATTGTGTTGGGCTTCTTCGGCTAAATTCTGGGCTTTGGCAATCAACATTTGTTGTTGATTGAGCACTTGGGGTAAACGAGAGGCGCCTTGGGATAACTTAGTGGCATCATTCGCCAATGTTGTGCTGCCTTGGGCAAGTTGGTTAAACGAACCAAGAAATGTATCGAGACCTTGTTGCTCTTGCATCAATCCTGTACTTAATTGATGAGTGTGTTGAGCAACATCATCCATATTTTGGCTAAACAGGCCCGACTGAATTGCTAACTGATTCATACCTTGGGACAATTGGGCGAATCCGGTATAGACGGCATGGGTGCCTTGTGCCAGTTTCTGGCTGGCTGTGGTGAGTTGGGTCACCCCCTGATTTATGGCTTGCCCTCCTTGAATGAGTCCTGGCACATGCTGGACTAATGCCTGAGTGCCAGCATGGAGTTTGACAGCCCCCTGTTGTAAACCGTTCATCGCGTGTTCTTCTTGATGAGCAATGTTCGTTTGAATTTGGCTCGTGACATCTTGCGTAATGGAATCAGCTTCTCGGGTCATTAAAATGCCGGTGAGATAGTTGGTACCAGGATCAACCGCATAGTTCAAGGTCGGAGCCTTATCTCTTAACAGGTCCCGAGTATAATCGGGGGGAATCGTGATGATCATATCGACTTTGCCAGATTGCAACAGATTTTTCGCATGGTTCATCTGAGAGGCCGATAGGATTTTGGTATGCCAATTTTTAGGCAGACTGTCAATGAATTTTTGTCCTTCATGCTGTCCATGATAGCCATGGTCTTCGTTGACGATAGCTAAGGGGAGATCATTGAGATGACCATAGGGATTCCAGAATGCACTGAGGTAAGAGCCGCTATATAGTAAGGGAACGACAGCGACGGCGGCTAAAGCAAGCCATCCTTTCGTCGTGTGTAATAATGGCGAACGCAAGGGATAACCTCCTCTCGTATTATACTGACTAGTCAGTATAATACGGAGCAAAAGAAATTCGGTCAAGTGAACCGTGCCACAATCACCTGGGCAATTTGATACAGGCTGTCTTTGTCTTGCGAACCGCTTTTTAGAGCATGTAAGGTCGGTACGGCAATTGCACCAAACAATGCATAGGCGAGCCATTCCTTATGGCGATAGGGTTCGGGAATAAAGGCAGCAACGGGTTCGAGTAATTGGTCAAGGAATTCCCCGACTAATTTTTCCCGTTCGTGGTCCCGCCACGCTTCGCTCAAAAATAGACCAAGAAAATCTTTTTCATCCCAAAAAAAGTCAATCCAGCGACACAGCATCGTTTCCAATGAGCCATCTTCCTTTAGAGACGATTCCGTAATTTGTCTTAGGCGCTGGGCACGAGATTCGAATAGCGCGATCCACATAGCTTCTTTCGAGGCAAAATGATAATAAACGGAGCCTTTGGCGACATGAGATCGCTGAGCAATACTATCGACAGTGGCACGGTCATAGCCCATGTCAGCAAATTCCTGCAAGGCCGCAGATAAAATGGCATCGCGTGCATTGGGTTTGGCCATATCTTCCCATCTCCTTGTCGTGTCATATTCTTGCTGAAGATAACCTAACCTGTTTTAAGATGATTGGGCAAGTTGGTTTGAGTAAGTCACGCGGTACAACGCCAAAAAAGAGAGAGTCCAAAAGATGCCCGTGATGGTGACTATCAGGTAATTCATAATTTGTCCAGTCATTCCCCAGGTGTGGGTCGCCCATAAAATGAAGGCGATCAACAGGAGTTGCCCAATGACTGCAGTAGCAACAACTTCGAGAGTCAAGAGCGCATACCGTCTCATCAAAGTCATAGATTGTCGTAAGGCACGAATCCAGGACAGTTTTGCCAAAAACAAAAGATTCATCATCCATAGGAGCCAAGCGCCTAAATTGAGGGCCATCACACTGCCAACGATCGCCAAGATGATAACAGTTTGAGAGAGGGTCATGGCCGAATGAATCCCGAGATAGATAAGTCCGGTAATGAATAACCAGATTATTAGGGCTATAACGCTCGAAAAAATAAATCCATATCCCTGGGCGAAATACCGAAACCCGTTCTTGGGGAAAGTCAAAAAATGAAGGGATTTTCCCATAATGGCTTGAGCTAAGGTGCCATAGAATGCAGCCAGGTAATAGGGAAAAAGAAATAGGACAAATACAATGATAGTGGCGATCATTTCCGGGGCAATATGAGACGTGTCAGGTTTTGCACCCAGCATGTTTGCGAGTGCATTGACGCTTAAAGCTGCCACAACGATAGCCATGACAACGATGAACAGGAATTGCCATAAATAAATCCAAAAAATTTGAGGATGTTTCCACAGACTGCTCCAGCTAAGACGATAAATTTGGGGGTACACCATATCCCTCGATTCGTGAGTTTTTCTTGTTTCATGGTATCAGGAAGTTCGGTGATAATCAGGGATTTTTCTAATAAGTTTATGAAAACTCACGGCCGGTCATCCAGATGGCTCAAGGGCTTATTTCTTCAGGTAACTATTGGATTAGGAAAAGGAAGGAAAGGCTTAAGGCATCTGGCAAATTCCCTTAACACAATCTGAGGGTTCAAGAGTTTGTGATACCATTAATAGAGAACGGATTTGGTAAGGAGGATGGGTATGCATCGATTGGCCAGGGCTAAAGAGCGCCTCGGCAAAGAGAATGCCGTGATGTTCTTATCTCCCGGCGATGACTTTCGTTATCT
The DNA here is from genome assembly GCF_001280565.1 of Sulfobacillus thermosulfidooxidans. Lineage (NCBI taxonomy): Bacteria > Bacillati > Bacillota > Clostridia > Eubacteriales > Clostridiales Family XVII. Incertae Sedis > Sulfobacillus > Sulfobacillus thermosulfidooxidans. The sequence continues at coordinate 2,641,661 of NZ_LGRO01000001.1, forward strand.
CTTGTCATGGTCTCCGTTAGCGGATGAACGCTTAACATTTCTCGGGGTATCCGGAGATGAGGTGGCTTTAGTCATCGCGTCGGTGAACGCACAAGAGGCACGGGAACATGTGGCAGCGGCTATTTCGGTATATGCGTTTACAGACCAGGAAGGGCCTGAAGCCACATTGCAGAGGGTTTTTGGTGAGATTGCCTCGAGGGCACAAACCGTTTATATTTCCGATGATGCCCGCTTTGACCATGTGGAGCAATTAAGGCATGCCCTGCAGTTGAATAAGCCGTTGCGGACCGCCTCTCAACTGATGGCTCCTTGGCGTATGGCGAAAGACCCGGATGAAATCGAAAAGTTAAAAGCGTGTCAAGCGATTAATGATCAAGCGATGTTAGCCGGGTTGGCGGCCATCCGCGTGGGTATGACGGAGATGGAATTGCAAGATATTATTCGCCGGGCGTTTATGGCTAATGGTGCCGATCGTGATGCCTTTATTATCGTGGCTGCTGGTTCTCATAGCGCTCTGCCTCATCACACTCCCGATCAAACGGTGATAGCAGAAGGACCGGTTTTGCTGGATATCGGATGTTTTAAGGATGGATATGCGTCAGATATGACCCGGGTAGCTTATGTCGGCACGCCCTCAGAGGATTTTGTTCATGTTCACCGTATTGTGAATCAAGCCGTAGAAGCTGGAATTGCGAAGGCTCGTGCCTTTGCCGAAGCCCAAAGTATTGATCATGCGGCTAGGCGTATTATTGAAGATGCGGGCTACGGAACATATTTTGTGCACCGGTTAGGACACGGCATTGGGTTGTCTGTCCACGAACCGCCTTCGATTATGGCAGGCAATCCGATTAAGGTGCCGCTTTACTCGGCATTCTCCATTGAACCGGGCATTTATTTGCCCAAACGGTTTGGAGTGCGTTTGGAAGAAGTTGTCATTGCATATTCCGATCATGCCGAGGTCTTATCCGCTGTTCCACGTGATATTTACCAGGTGAAAAGATAACGGCAGGGAAGTGCCGGATAATTTGTGATAATAGCGATGTAATCGGTCAAAGGAAGACCAGGAATAGGAGATGATGAGTAGTGGCCGCAAAAACCGAAGCATATACTCAAGATAATATGGTAGGCCAATTGGCTCCCGATTTCACATTAGAAGGTACGAATGGTCCAGTGCATTTGTCAGACCTCCGTGGACAAGTGGTGGTGTTGTATTTCTATCCGCGGGATAACACGCCAGGATGCACGACCGAAGCCTGTGATTTTCGTGACATGATTCACGAATTTACGCAAGTGAACGCTATCGTGCTTGGCGTCAGCACGGATTCTTTGACGAGCCATGAAAAATTTACGGCCAAATATCAACTCCCCTTTAACTTGTTGTCGGATCCCAATGCTGAAGTCGCGAATCTTTATGGGGTCTATAAGCAAAAGAACATGTATGGAAAAATTTCTTATGGCATTGAGCGTTCGACCTTTATCATTGACCAAGACGGGATTATCCGCTATGTCTTTCGCAAGGTGAAAGTGCCAGGACATGTGGAGCAAGTGAAAGAGTTGGTGAATAATTTAACGCGTGAGTAATTTGCCCGATTCCAGAATACAGGTCGATACGATCTTACGGATCTTTTCTGAACTTTATCCGAATCCCACGACGGAATTGATCCATGATGGACCGTGGCAACTTCTTGTTGCCACCATGTTGTCGGCGCAATGTACTGATAAGCGGGTCAATATGATTACTCCTCGCATTTTTTCCCGTTTTCCTGCTCCAGAGGATTTGGCCAAGGCGAGTCTCACAGAAGTCGAAGGGCTCATTAAAGATTGCGGGCTTTTTCATAATAAAGCCCGCAATCTCATCGCCACAGCAAAACGGATTGCACAGGAATATGGCGGCCAGGTTCCGCCGGACCGTGAGGCATTAATGACCTTGCCGGGGGTGGGGCGAAAAACTGCGAATGTCGTTTTAGCGAACTGTTTTGGCGTTGATGCTATTGCGGTGGATACCCATGTATTTCGTTTAGCTCACCGTTTAGGGTGGTCTCAAGCTAAAGATGTTCAGGGAACCGAAGAAGATTTGATGCGGACCATCCCGCAGAACCAATGGGCTAAAGCCCACCATTGGTTGATATTTCATGGACGGCGCATTTGTTCAGCGAAACATCCGGATTGTGAGAGGTGTCCTATTCAAAGCCTATGTCCCCAAATCGGGGTTTCTCAGGGGAAAAAGGAGTCGGGTTGATATGGTAGCGCTGGTTTCTGATCTGTTTTTTGCCGACCGTATTATGCAAATTGGACAGATGGTGAATGAAGAGGTGCATATTTATCATTCCCGAGAGGAATTTAAAAAGGCGGTGATGACGGAACAGCCTTCTGTAGCGATTGTGGAATTGCCACTGTTAGATGATAGGGATTTCACATGGATTGCAAAAATTCCTCATGTAGCCGGATATGGGCCACATGTCGATCGTGATCGATTTGCCAAAGCCCGGACCTATGGAATTCACCCGTTGTGGGCAAACTCCGCCTTAACCCAAAAACTCGGTCCTTGGTTACTTTCCCTGCGAAATAGCGAGGACCTGCTTCAATAAGGGAGCAAAGGCGGAGGTAAACAGGGATGAGGGCAATGGATGAAGGGACGGTTAGATCATGCGGGCTGTGGTATTTGGAGGCGGAGGGATTCTCGGAGTTGCGGCTATCGGGATTTTACAAGCATTAGAAGAGATGCACGTACGTCCCGATGTCATCGTCGGCACCTCATCGGGTGCGATTATTGGCGCCTTATATGCCTTGGGTTGGAGTGCTCAAGACTTACGTGATTTGGCTCTGCAAGTTCGGCGTAAAGATATGATTTGGAATTGGCGGCGCATGGGCCGGACATTATTAACCCGCCATACGTTAGCCGAATCGATTTTGGATCCGGAACCTTTTTGGAGCAAATTGCGACAATACGTGGGCGACCAAACATTTGCTGATGTAAAAATTCCTCTCTACGTTGTCACCACGTCACTGACACACCGGACAAGTGTGGTTTTTGGATCGACCATACCCCCGGGTTTTCACGAACTGCCCCATGTGTTATGGGTCGATGGTCAAGAACAAGAAATTTTTTCTGTGATTCGTGCGTCTTCTGCTATTCCTGGCTTCTTTCCACCCGAGCGTATTGCCGATATGATATTAGTAGACGGGGGCATGACCGATGACTTTCCGTTGGATGTGGCGCAAGCGGCAGGCGCGAGTCATGCCTTGGGACTTTGGATTGATGAACCCGTACGCTGGCAAGTGCCTAGTCCCAGGCCCCATCTTTTGCAGGTGTTGAACGAAAGTGTGGCCGCTACAATCCATCATATGACGGTCTTGAAGAAGAATACCGTGACAATCCCTTACATCTTGATTCGGCTGGAAATGGATCACCATGCCGATATGGCGCGGATTCCTCAAATTATTCGTACAGGCTATGAACAAACCATTGCACGGCAGAATGAAATCTTAGCAGCATTTGATTGATGTCCATCACCCGTGAAAAGCCATGGCGATAGCAGCAGAATTGTGCGAAGGGATTGTTCATCATGGAAGATCGCGATCTTCAATTTGCGTTGACGACATTGATTCGCGAATCCCGTCACTGGGCATCGGTTCATCGCGGATTGGAATTATTTTACCGGGCCAGAGATTTGCTGAAGGAGTACTACCAGGTTGATAGCGGCTATTTTGTTTACAAGAAAACGGCAGGATGGGGAACCAAAAGCGAGCAACAATTTCGTGTCTATGCACCATGGGGAGTGCTGCCGGGCTGTGAAAAAACCCTGCAGGAAGAAGTCGACAGGCAGCTTCTTATGAGTCCCAATCCTTTGCAGCACGTCACAGAAAACTGGGTAAGTCTTGCAGAAGTGCCTTTGTCTGTACAAAAAAGATGGCAAACTTGGGGCGTCCAAACAGGGGGATCGTGGCTGCTTTACATTGGCAAAGACCCCGTCGGCCTCATGGTACTGCGCCGGCGCATTCTTAGAACCGATGATGGATTACTAATGAGTTTAGTTGCACGGCAAGTGTCCTTAGTGATGGAATTATTGCGGTACCGCCGTGCAGCAGAAGAAGTCAGCCAACAAGATCCGCTGACCGGCGTTCTTAATCGCCGTGGCGCTATGATGCGCATCGAGACTCTCGTGCGGGTGCGTCAAGCTCATGCATCTTGGGTTTTCGTTATTTTTGACGTCAACAATTTTAAAGAGATTAACGATCGGCAAGGTCATCCACAAGGCGATAAGGTTTTGAAGAACGTTGCAAAGATACTCTCATTAGGCTTACGTGAAGGCGATATTTGTGGGCGCTGGGGTGGGGACGAGTTCGTGGTTCTGTTAAACAGTTGTGGGGCCCAAGCACCCGAAATTGTTGCCCGGCTTAAAAACAAAGTGGCGGAGACACTGCGCAATGTGTCGGTGAGTGCAGGATGGGCCATTTGGGGTGTAGATGGGACGAGCCTCGATGAAGTTTATCATGTGGCTGATCGCCGGTTATATCAAGATAAAAAGACATCTTCTTGATAACTTTATAAAAATAACGGGTAGGAGTGGTGAATCATGAACACGCCGCATGCTGTGATTGTGGGATTAGGACAATTAGGGAGAACGTTAGGGGAAGGACTCTTGATGCAAGGAATCACTGTGACTCCTATTTTGCGTTCAACTCCTATTGACCCAACGCTCAATCCGGAAACGGTCATTGTGGCGACAGGTGAAGACGATTTGGCTGGGGCCTTGAAACGGATTCCCCAAACATGGAAAAGCCGACCCACTATCGTCTTATTGCAAAATGAATTGTTGCCGCCTCAATGGCAAACTCAGGGTGTGTCTGAACCGACCATTTTTGTGGTGTGGTTTGAACGAAAACCTGGGAAATTAATTACCCCGCTTTTACCTTCTGTTGTCTTTGGACCGCAACAACATATCATTCAGTCCGCCATGGATCATTTAGGCATTCCCTGCGAGACTGCTGCTGACGAAAATGATATTTTGACACAACTCGTAATCAAGAATGCCTATATTTGGACCACGAATATTTCTAGCCTATTTGTCGGACCGTTAACAACGGGCGTGTTACATGAAAAGCATGCCTCATTAGTGGACAGTTTGATTAAGGAAACCATTGCAGTCCAAGAAGCGATCATTGGCCGCTCGTTCGATTTAGCTAAAATTTCATCACGTGTGAATCAAGCATTATTGTCGGATCCTCTGCATAATGCGGGTGGACGCAGTGCTAAAAGGCGTCTGGAACGTTTCTTAGCGCACGCGCATACTGTAGGCATTTCCGTGCCGCAGGCGCAAATGATAGCAGAACGTCAAGGAATTACGGCGCGAGCTTAATTCCAGCGATTTTAAGCAGTTTTCGGCACTGGCACCCCATTTCCCATAAATTTTTTACGTTTTACGGCGATCTCCATTGACATACATGCGAAGACTTGCATATAGTTAGATTGCAAATGAAATAAAGTCCTCGTTAGGCGAGGCGTCTACATCAACATAGGCCACTGCTCCGACCCGTCCAAAGACGCTAAGGAGTAGAACAGAGGTTGCCGGATTAAGGCTTCTTCCAAGGTGGCTGAATCTGATTAAGGTTCTCACGTGATGTAGTGCCGAAGCTCCACCAGGGGGATGACGGGTATTTTAACGACCACGTCCTCTTGCTGGGCTGCAAGAGGACAATTTTATGTGGCGCAACGGAAAAGGAGGGTGCATTGGGTGAGTACAGACCCAGGAGGCCATAGTAGTTTCTTGCGTTCACGAAAATCACACACTGTTCTGTGCTCTTCCGAGGGCTGTCCTTAGCTGTTGCTATGACCCCCTCGGAAGATGCCGAGGGGGGATATATGATGTCGAAAAAGAATGTGTCTGCAGCCACCCGGGTCTTCGATGATGCACGAATTCGTGCAGAGGATCAGGCACGTGTGGCGGCTTTGCGTCAATCTCCGAGTTGGACAAAACGGCTTCTCCTATTATTAACGCTAGTTGGCCCCGGTATTCTTGTCATGATTGCAGACAATGATGCCGGTGGTGTAATTACCTATGCCCAAACTGGGGCAACCTATGGGATTGGGTTTTTCATCCCGGCCCTAGTTATTGGGGGCTTGATTGCTTATGTCGTCCAAGAAATGACGGTACGACTGGGCGCGGTGACTCACCGTGGCCATGCTGAAATGATTTGGGGACGGTATGGAGCGTTTTGGGGTTGGTTTTCCCTGGTGGATTTAGTGATCGCGAATGTGTTGACGTTGATTACCGAATTCATCGGGATTACCGTAGGTATGTCCGTTTTTGGTGTGCCGCCGGTTTTCAGTGCGTTAGGTGGACTCATTTTAGATGCGGCTATTTTGTTGGTCTTGCGTTACCGGACATGGGAACGGGTGTCTTTGTGGATTGCGGCAGGGAATTTAATCTTTATTCCCTTAGCTTTAATGGCACATCCTGATTGGAACAAGGTCGTGGGAGCTTTTAGTCATTGGCAAGTTCCCGGTGGTTTTACCGCAGCCTTTTTGTTTGTGGTGTTGGCCAATTTTGGGACGACGATTGCACCTTGGATGTTATTTTTCCAACAGTCGTCTGTCGTTGATAAAGGATTGACCGTTCAAGATATCCGCCATGGTCAGTTTGATACGGCACTGGGAGCCTTTGCTATGGTGGTGGTGGCCGTGGCGCTGGTAGTCTTAACCGGGACGATTGCTTATGGTCACCCCGGAGCAGCCAATTACAACATTCAGCAAATTATGCAATTGATTGGGCAGCATCTAGGCCGTGTTGGGCAAGATCTCTTTGCTTTGGGGTTGGTCGAGGCGGGAATAATTGCAGCCATTGCCTTGACGGCTAGCACATCGTGGGCTATGGGCGAAGCATTTCATTGGCCGAAGAGCATTAACCTGCCAGTTCGTGAGGCATGGCGGTTTTATGTCCCGGGGCTATTAAGTGCGACCATTGCTGCAGCGATTGTTTTGATACCGAATGCGCCATTGGGATTTTTAAACTTGACTGTTCAAGTCGTTGCCTCGATCTTTATGCCAGCTGCCCTGTTGTTTCTCTTGTTGCTCCTTAATGACCGGGAAATTATGGGTGATTATGTCAATCGCAAGTGGCAAAATCTTTCGGCCTACGCCATTGTTGGATTGCTCGTTATTCTCAATGGTCTTTATGGGGTATCAGTCGTTTTCCCACATCTATTTCAATGAAGTCAATCACAGCGGTTTCAAAATGGGAGCATTGGCCAAAGACTGCCAGTCTATCTCGTGGTGAGATAAAGAAAGGAGGAGAAGTCAATGAGCAACAAGAAGACGCCGTTACAAGTGGTCCCGCCCATGGAGACCGAGCAACCGGTGGAATTAACCCGCATTGTTCCAAAAGGCTCGATTCGTTTGGTTTTTTGGGGGTTGCGAATTTATATTGTAGTCATGTTGATCTTGGTGATAATTGGCTTTAGCCGCGGACTGCATTAAGTGACAAGGATGACAATATGGGACACAAAGGGAGGAATAACCATGGAGCGAATGTCCGCCGTTATGATGCCTGGTCGAGAGAAATAAAAACTCGACCAGGTTTTTTTATTGTGAGAAAATCAAACAGGTATCCAGTAATACGCTTAATAGCAGAGAATCTGACCAAGATATCAAAAAAACGTTATAGTAAATGAGAACGAATGTCATTATCTATTATGGAGATTTTATGGAACTTCAACGATCAGCGATAAGCAATGGAATGCCAAAAACAACATGGCAATGGCTAAAGCTTTTGGGGCCAGGAATTATTGTAATGCTGGCGGATACCGATGCGGGCAGTGTAGTGACCGCAGCCCAATCGGGAGCGCAGTTTGGAGCGTCTTTGCTCATTCCCGATATTTTGCTGATTGGGGTCTTGTACCTTGTTCAAGAAATGACAGTACGGTTAGGATTGGTTACGGGACAGGGACATGGAGAATTAATCGAAAAATATTTTGGCCGCAAATGGGCCAGTTTATCGGTTTTGACGTTATTTTTGAGCGCGGTGGGCGCCTTAGTCACTGAGTACGCGGGCATTGCGACTGTTGGTCAACTTTTAGGTGCCAGTAAATTCTGGTTTGTTCCTTTGGTAGCCTTAGCATTGATTAGTGCGGCTTTCTTGGGTAAATACCGGCGAGCAGAACGTTTTGGCATTATTTTAGGTTTATTAGAATTGGCTTTTATTCCTGCTGCATTTTTCGGATTATTCAAGGGCGTCGGCAACGTTAAGAGTATTTGGATTTTACCCTTTGGTCATGAAGATTTTGCCTGGATGGTTGCGGCCAACGTAGGCGCTGTCGTGATGCCATGGATGATTTTCTTTCAGCAGCAAGCGGTATCTGATAGTGGTTTGACCCCTGAGCAGTTAAAAATCGCCCGGCGAGATACATTGCTTGGGGCGGTACTCACCCAAACCGTGATGATTGCGGTGATGTTGACCGCAGCAGAGGCATTTCCCCACCATCATACGTTAACCTCAATCGCCTCTCTGGCGCAAACCCTGGTGCCTTTATTAGGTCACAGTGCGATTATCATCTTTGGGGCGGGACTTTTCGGGGCCAGTACGGTAGCCGCCCTGGTGGTCTCGTTGGCAGGAGCATGGGGAATGGCGGAAGTTTTTGGCTGGAAACATAGTCTTAATAGTGATTTTAAAGAGACACCTCAGTTTCATATTATTTATGCCGTCTCGCACGTGATTGCGGTCATATTTGTCTTGGTCGCCATTCACTTTGTGTCACTAAGCATCGATGTAGAAATTATGAATGCCATGTTATTGCCGATCGTCTTGGGATTTTTGATTGCCTTGGAATACCGGGCATTGCCGCACCACTGGAAAATGAGTCATCGCCGCCGGGTACTTGTCATTATCACCAGTATTGTTACGATATTGCTGGGGTTATTAACGCTCTAGTCGTTATATGTTTGTTGATAGCAACGGACCGTCAGCTTTCACAACCCATTAAAACCTAAGCCATTAATCGTTAATATTTCTATAACTAAAGATATAAAAGGACAATGAGGGTTAATAATTTCTGAATATTTTGTAATAGTCTGGGAATTGCGACCATACCCTATGAATAGAAATATTGGCCATGGGGATACTAACAAACATCAATTCCATCGAGACTGTTGAGGCACAAGGAGATACCATGGACAAGAAGCGCAATGGACTGACCAAAAATCTCTTATGGATTAGCGAAACCACTGGTTTGTCAGCACAAGCGGCGATTCACGCGTTAGCTTTGGAAAAAGAGGCTGAGGAACAGGCCCAAGCACACAATAATCATGACGACATTAATGAAACGGAAGACGGCGTTCGAGAAATTAAAGAGCAACGCGAATAGCTCAGAGTGGAAATGAGCAGTGAGTCTAACTCCATTTAACAGCAAACGCGGTATTGCAGAATTTCGAAGTGGGCCATTCGAGACACCCAATAGCAAAGCATTAATTGTTTGTCGAACGGGTATGAGATTGAAGCCATTCCACGATCGTCTCCACGTCCACATGCTTGTCCGCTACGTTTACAACGAAGTTCTCCGCATCTGTGCTTGAGACATCAAGCGCCATGCCGTTGTAATGCAGGAACAAACCCAACGCGGTAAAGGCGGTCCGCTTATTACCGTCTTGAAACGGATGGTTCAGAACCAACGAGTGCAGGAGTACGGCGGCTTTTTCGAGCATGGAGGCATAGAGGTCGTCTCCCCCCATCGTCGCCAATGGTCGGGCGACCGCTGATTCGAGTCCTCCCAGATTCAATACCCCATGCATGCCCCCGAATCGGTCAATCACTTGAAAGTGAATGAAGAGGACTTCCTGGATGGTCAGGTACCTCATCGGTCAGCCAATCGCCGTAAAACATCAGCATATTCAGACATAAAGCTATCGAGGGCCTGCGCGAAGTCCGGTGTAATATCTGGCGACGCCTCCCGCAAGGGTTTCACAATAATTTCTCCCCGGTCGTTTCGCAGCAGTTCCACGAGCTGATCTTCGAGGTTCATCTGGCGTACCCATTCAGAAGGAATCGACACGGCAAAACTATTGCCGGCCTTAAAGACTTTGCGGACTTGCATGCCCGTCACTTCCTTTAACTTTGTTATAACAATTATAACGACGAAAATCGTACGTAGCAACCTAGCTCGCCGGGTCGCCGCGGTTCATTCCTTCTCGGTGCTCCGGTATCGCTTCCTGTAACGTCATTAACAGTCATCCTTATCCTTTAACTATGCCGTACATTAGTAACAACCTCACGATTCTATGGGCGTATACGGATTGGCAATGGGGATTGCCGGGTGATAGTTGTGGTGTCGTTAACAACATCGATGCCGGGGTTGTCTGCAGCGCGACTTGGCTTGGGGACCTCAAAGCCGCGGAGATCGTGGAACGCCTCGGGATTTTGTGAACAAACCATGGAATCGGAGCGCGACTCTCGACCGCGAATGGCCCAACCAACGGTTTTTCGACCTCGGCCTACCGTCCTTAATCGTCCTGCGCCAACCCGTGCTAAGGGTGCTTCCACGCCTCTAGCGCGGGGCAACTATTATCGGAGAGCAGGATGTGGGAAAACCACAAGTCCGGTTTGATGAGGGCCCGGGCTTCGTAAGAGACCCTCCTACTCTACCGGACAAATAACCATGGCGGGTTGGGACAAGTTCTTGCCCATGCAAAACGGGATTTCGAGGGGCTATGATAGTAACGGGGCGTTAGTACCCTAGCAACGGGACCCAAGACTCAGAGTCGGCGGCGTCGCCTATGATCATTGTTCGCAGATTGGTGGCCTTGACCTCTATCCCAGTGACGTGTCACCCGTACCATAGACCACGGCGTGGCGTCATACTCTTCTTGTCTGGGACATAGTATGGAGGGAAGTCCTAAGGACGAGGTGGCGTGTATGGAGGAACGGGAACCCAATCGGGTTGCGGTGGTCATCACCGGATTTACTATGCTCCTGTTGACAATTGCGTTGATCGTGTTTTCCGAGCATGGATATCATGCTACGGTCAGCGCCTTAAAGCTGTTTTTTGAAGTGGTCTTTCCCTCATTGTTGCCATTTTTCATTCTGTCGGATGTGTTGCTGTCGACGGGGATGGTACATTACCTTGGCGTATATTTTGAACCTTTAATGCGCCCGCTATTTAATGTCCCAGGAGTTGGATCGTTTGTTTTTTCGATGGGGCTCGCGGCCGGATATCCCATGGATGCTGTGCTAACGGCAAAATTTCGTCGGCAGGAATTATGCACCAAAATCGAAGGGGAGCGGTTGTTGGCTTTCAGCAATAGTGCAGACCCTTTATTCTTATTTGGAGCGGTCGCGGTAGGATTATTCGGTCAGCCGGATTTAGGCGCGGTACTGGCATTAGCTCATTATTCCTCGGTGATTATGGTGGGTTTGACGTATCGATTTTATGGGCGCCGGCACGATAAACCCATTTCGGACGAGGGGATTGTTCTCCGGGGAATCCATAAACGGGCATTAGATGCGATGATGCGGGGACGAAAAGAAGACGGCAGACCATATGGTCAAGTCATTAATGAAGCCATCTCCGAATCGATGGGAACGTTGTTTATGATCATGAGTTTTATGGTGCTCTTTGCAGTCCTTTTACGTGTTTTAACACAGAGTGGACTGATGGTGATTTTGACCACACCCTTTCAAGCACTGTTTCATCTTTTAGGGTTGTCACCTAATCTGGTTCCAGCTGCCGTTCAAGGATTTTTTGAAATCGATTTAGGATCAGCTGCGGCTGTCCATGCTTCGGCCCCTTTGCTGCAACAACTCATTTTGGTGTCGGCCATTGTGGCCTGGTCAGGGTTGTCGGTACATGGGCAAGTTGCGTCGGTGTTGGCCGACACCGATATTTCGATGAAACCGTATTTTTTGGCCCGGTTTCTTCATGCCGTCTACGCAGGGATTATGACCATGGTGTTTTTTAAGCCCGTTGAGGCGACTTTGGGACAGTTTACCCTCCCAGCATTTGCCGATCGAGATTTTCTCATTATGGCTCCCACTGCGCCGACAATGTTAGATGCCTTTCATGTCACAATGTTGGTTATGGTGGTGACGTTGATGAGTCTGGCTCTGGGGGTGGTGATGGTTAGTTTGTTGCGTTTTGTCCGCTTAAGATGGCTCATGCGTTTTCGTTAAGATTTTGAGCAATTGCTTTCGTGATTGCGTCGCGTCATGGCATCACAGAGAATCCGGAACCGACTTTCTTATGGGGTGTTTTGTGGCTTATACTGCCTGTCAAAACACGAGGCAGCTTTCCTCGATATCGGGACGCAGGAGCTGCTTGATTGAGGTTGTGGTCCCATCCTACCCAAAACGCCGAAATAAAGACCACAACCCAGGTATTCGTTGCCACTGCGACATTTTTTGAACCGACAAAAATCTTTGCGAGTCAGTCAACAGGCATGATGAGTTGTGAAAAAAGACGATGTAATCTTGTACCTAGGGAAATTTTCTAGGCATTACTTCTAATAACAACAAATCGAGCGCCCTCATAGATGCACCTGGCGAAGAGGTCATGACCATCCCCAAGGCAAATTGATCGAGATGGTCATGACCTCTTCTCTTATTGTTCAGATGGTGGCTGTGTAACGTACCAAGGAGATCCTGTCTAGAAGCATTTGGGGGCTTAAGAGCAGCAAGATCTGTTCCGTGTGTGGATATCGCATGGCACAAATGCTCTTATCGGTGCGGAAATGGACGTGTCCGGCGTGTGGGATGTATCACGACCTGGACATCAATGCGGCGAACAATTTACGACAAGTGGCCGAGAGTTCGATGGGCAGCCGCCCATCCATTCCTGCCTGATGGGAGGAATGCTCGGTGACTCGCTTGGGGAGGGCCCTCCGGTGGACGACCGGTCCTTGAGACCCTAAGAAGCCGCGACGCGATGAACCAGGAAGGTGGCGACAGATTTGGTCAGAAGTGGTCAGATTTGGATAAGTCCATCAGAACGGTTTAAACGGATTCCCTGTATGCTGTTAGGGAGATTAGAGATTGTCTTATTAAGGCTCAATCGGCTTTTAACGAATGATTCGCTTAAGGCAATAGAGAAACGTCGTAATCCTTTGCCGCGTAGAATAAATATTCCCTTCATATTTGACCACGTGAACGCTTTGAGAGTCACCTCTTTTGGGACCCTGAATATGGTAGACCAGGGCAAAGGGGGCAGATTGAAGTGGTCAATGAAATTGGATTGACGATATCAGCAATTGCCATGCTGGGAATCAGTTTAGATTTTCGCGGTCAACCATTAAGCCCCGGCTCCTTGTTTCGTATTGTGGCCCTCGCTGGAGAAATCCTTTATTTTACACGAATTGTCCCGATCTTTGGAGCGATATTATTTTTGCTAGGAGCCATCATAACGGTTGTCTTGTGGTTTCAAAATCCTGCAGAACGGCCTACACAAACCCGTCTCATCGATGTTATTGAACTTGTCGCCTGGGTGTGGATGGCTTTAGCCATTCATTAAATATTAACCATTTGCGATTTTTGCTATCATACAGGCAGAAGCAAATGGTGGTGACATGCTTGTTTGATTTAACAACGCATTTAGGGATTCCTTTTTCGTGGACGGGACATTTGGACGATCCGCTCTACCCGTTAATTGATGCGGGATATGACCATCATGTTGCCCGAAGTTTGGAAGAACTGCGGCCGTTTTTAGAAGATCCGGATGCCAAGGGTCCTTTATATGTTTACCATGTTTATGAAGGTGTACATCTGAAAAGTGAACAAGAAGAATTTCGGCGTTTAGGTTTTGGGGTGGATGTGACCATGTTGTGGCCCGGCTGTTTAACCTGGGAATGGAGTAAGACGGCTGGACACATTCATACAGGCGTTCACCGCTCAGATCTATTTGGAGAATTGGTGGAAGTGGTTCATGGCGAGGCATTATTTTTGCTTCAAGCGGCGAATCACGACCGCATTTCGGAAATTTTGCTGATTTCTGCCGCCAAAGGCGACTGGGTTATGATCCCGCCGGGTTATAGTCATGTGAGCATGAACACGGGGCAAGACGTGTTGGCCTTGACGTTTGTCCATGCGCAAGATATCTATTTGGATTATGAAGATCTGGCACGCCACCGCGGCGCCGGATTATGGATTGGACCGGAAGGATCCCGGCTCAATCCAAGTTATGCCGAAATTGGCGTGATTCGTGAACTCCGTGCGCGCGATCTGATCAAGAATCCCGTGAATGTGCCATTATATCAATTAATTGGTCAACAACCGGATAAGTTTCGTTTTCTTGTTGATCCCCAAGTGCCATCGCCGTGGGTGTAAGTAGATTTAGGGGATGAGGGTGAGATCACGAGCTTGATACTGACTTAAAATATCGGTAAAAGAGGGTTCTTTTACGTCCACGCAAACAACAACGCCGCCTTTTTCTAAAATTCGGGTATATTTTTCGGCCCATGGGCGCGAAAGACCCAAACGGCGGATATGGTGCTGCACGTCTAAAAATGGATAGGGGCCCACGTCTTTGGTTAAAGGGCCCATAACTAGCACCCTTTCGTTGGGCTGACGTAACAGGACGGATACCATTCCCGAGTGACGAATTTTTTCGATACAGGATAGCAGGGTTTGGGAGTTATTGAACCATCCAAAAATTCTTGGCATCAAACCACCTCCATGCCTAGTATCTGCTTCCCGCGTTTTTCCATGATGGTAATTGAGTCCAGAATTGAAAACTCCGCGTTCCCAAAAGGGAGCGCGGAGTCGGGAACTGGGACTGTTAGTGTTTGACATCTGATTCGGTGTCAAAGGTATTGTGTCCGACAGTCCGCATAAAAAGATGGGCCAGTTGGGATTTTTCGTTGTCTTCCGCTACGCTCCATGCTTGGTAGGCTAGCCAGTCATCGGGCTTTTGCCATTCTTGTTGTTCTTGAGTGACGCGCTCACCCAAGTCGATGAGCCATGAGTCCAGATGGTCAGCTTGCTGATTGGCGTAACGGTCTTGAACGTAACTCCACACCGTATCCAAAGTGGTTGGAATCTCGATGTCATGATTCTTCATAATGTGCCCACCTCCATCAGTAGCCTCTCTTGATTGACCAAACTTATGCGTTGGGTTCTGAAAAGTTTTAGGCAGTCTTAGAAATATTTAGCCAACCAATGGGCCAGCGTTCTTGTGCCGTTAGAGAACCACTGGGTGACACTGACCCACAATTGTTGCCAAAAATTTAAGGGCACGCTCTGAACTTTATGCGAAATAATTGGCGGATCTAAAATCGGCCGAACTTTTTTAGCGGCTTTGTGTTTTGGCGCAATGACCGGCTTTAACGGTGCGATCGGAACAGTTTTGTGAAACTGATACTGATAACTAATGGTAATTTGCTTCTTAGCTTGAGTGGCTGTTAACGCCGAGGGGGAATAATTCCAGGTGACGGTAATATCTTTGCGAATACCGTCATATAAGCCGATATGCCAATGATCTTGCAAAGAGGCAAAATAGCCATAGGCACCCCATGTGGGATCGGCAACCACCCAACCCACACTGGGCAGGTAAAATTCTACCCATTGATGAAAGCCGCCTTGTCCACTGCCATTGCTTGTGACATATCCTCCCACAAAGCGAGCAGGAATTTTAGCAGTACGAAGCAACCCCACATATAAGTCGGCAAAATCGCTGCAAATACCCAAATGGGTTTCCGCAGTGGCCACAGCACTTCCTGAAGCTTGCAATGAGTAATTATAATGAATATTCTGCACTACCCAGTTGAAAAGAGCTTGAGCTTTTTGTTCGGGATTTTCGCCGGGTTTGATTACGGATTGATCAATTTGTTCTAGAACCGGCGAATCCGTATTGACCTGCTGTGATTCCAATTGCGGATTGGTATAGAACTTATACACAGAAGAATGGGCATTATACGGCGGATAGGTCGTGGGCAAATGATAATTTACTTCCGAAGACGTTGCCGTATATGTCAAAGTTAAATTGACAGATGTATGAGGAGCAATGGCATTCCATAAAAATGTTCCAATGAGATTTCCGTACTGATCATGATAAGTGCTTACGGGTGTTTGGCTTTCCTGGACCAATGCGACTTCGGAATAACTTGTCTCAGGAGCTAATAACACCACGGAGGCTTTGACATCGTAAGCCGTGGCATCGGTTTTATTTGATAGGGTAATTTGTTGGGTGAATGTGTAATTGGCCGGTAACGTGGGAATAGCGTCTGGCGATGCAATACTCAAATTAGTCACTGCAGCCAATGCTTCAGGTTCCCCGATGAAAATGGCGGAGAAAGCAATGATGGTACTGGGAATTAGCCATAATCTCAAATGCACTGCGTCTCCCCCTACTGAATTACCATAGTTATTATAATGTGGACCGCCTCACCCGCCAATGATAAGTTCGGATCAGATTGCCTGATTCCTTCAATTGTGACATGTTTTCATCCATCTGGCTAAGCATCGCGTTGTTCTAGCTTTGAGATACCAGACTCTCCTCGATGGTGTCCATCTGGATTGATGAGCTTCAGAGAAATGAAAAGCTTCTGGAGCGAGAAGACACATGAGAGCGCGGCCAAGGGTGGAGGACAGGGAGAAAATCCCAGCCTGCTTTTTGGACAAGCAGGCTGGGATAACCCGTCACAACCATTGCACTAGCTAACGGACTTTTTCGACTTCGGAACGAATATCCTCAAGCTTCACATAACGATCACAGGCATTTTCTAGTTCCGAGGAAATCATTCCTCGCGTGCCTACCCCGACAATTTCTTTGCCGCGAGATCGAATTAATTCGACGGCCCGCTCGAAATCGCCATCACCAGACATCAGTACGGCAACGTCATAGCGATTTACCGTACTAAACATATCAATGACAATCTCAATATCTAAATTAGCGCGGCGAATGACGGAACTGGAACTTTGGTCCAATGTTTCTTTTATAGATTTTTCCCGTATGGTAAACCCTAAATGGCGCAAGGCGGTAAGGAAATCCCGCTGACTATTATCGGGAGGGACTTGCACTCCGGTATAGTAGAAGGCATTATAGATTTCCCGTCCGCGCGTAAAATATTCGATAACCCGCGCGAAATCTAAATGCCATCCTAAGACGCGTTGAGCATAAAACATATTGGCGCCATCCACAAATATGGCCACCCGTTCATTACTATAATCCACGTTGTCCTCCTTATAATCTTCGCTGTTTTCTATTACACCTACATAATTCGAAATCCCTATCCGGCTTTGGGTCGTGGTGAGACACTAACCCACTTTTATCATACTTAATCCTGTGCGAAACAAGACATCTTTATCAGGGTTCTGGAAAAGAATTTTGTGTTGGAAGACCAAAAAATCGAGTATGATCAAGGTAATTCTACTGGCTGGGGGTTAAGAAGCCCAATGAAATCAGGAATTCGAATCGCTGTTATAGGCGGGGGCAGTTCATATACCCCGGAACTTATTTCTGGTCTTCTGGATGTCGATGATTTAGCGATTGAGCAGGTGACGTTGGTCGACATTCCCGAAGGCCGCGACAAAATGGAAATAATCCGGACGTTTTGTCAACGACTTATCGATCATAGCAATAAAAAATTTATTCTTCAAGCTACATGTAACCGCCATCAAGCGCTGGCCGACGCCGACTTTGTGTTGAGCCAATTTCGTGTGGGGGGATTAACGGCGCGGGCCCGTGATGAAAGTATTCCGCTCAAATATGGTGCGATCGGTCAAGAAACCGTGGGCGCGGGCGGTTTTGCTAATGCGCTGCGGACGATTCCCGTTGCCCTGGAATTGGCCCGGGAACTCGAAGAGATTAATCCCCAGGCATGGTTAATTAATTTTACGAATCCTTCGGGCATGATTACCGAAGCCTTATTACGCTATCAAGGGATCCGGACTATCGGCCTGTGCAATGTGCCCATTACCATTGAACGAACTATTGCTCGAGCCCTTAATGTGGCACCAGAGGCCATTAGTTTAGATTTTTTGGGGCTCAATCATTTGTCCTTTGCCCGGCATGTCTATGTTCACGGGAAAGATATAACGCCTGGGGTTATAGAATTTTTAAAAAACATGTCTAATGATGCAGTGAAAAGTACCATGGCCAATATTCCTGAGGAAACCTGGGCTCCCTATATACTAGACGCTGTGCCGATGATTCCCAATCCCTACTTGCAGTACTATTGGAATACGGACGTGATGTTGAAAAAGCAGCTGGCCGATATCGAAAATGGCAAAGGTACTCGGGCCATTCAAGTGATGGCGATTGAGGCGGAATTGTTTAAACAATATCAAAATCCCCAGCAAATCACATTGCCCGATATGCTAATGCAGCGAGGAGGAGCCTACTACAGTACGGTGGCGGTCATGGTAATCGAATCCCTGGCACTCAATAAACGGCGCGAAATGATTGTTAATGTTAAAAATGATCAGGCACTAGATGCGTTAGGGGCTGATAGCGTTGTTGAGGTCCCGGCCATTATTGATGGGCGCGGGGCGCGTGCGATCACCATGGAGCCTATACCTTTGGAAGTGAAAGGGCTGATCCAACAAGTGAAAGCTTATGAACAACTGACGATTGAAGCGGCCGTAGAAGGTCACCGGGGAAAAGCTTTAGCCGCTTTATTAACCAATCCTTTAGTCCCTTCAAGTGAGATTGCGCATAAAATCTTGGAAGATATTTTGCGGGAGAACGCGGCGTATTTGCCGCAGTTTGCCTCATGACATTATATATTGGAGTCGATGGCGGCGCGAGTAAAACGGATGTTGTGTTAGCTCAAGATGGGAAGCTCCTCAATATTGTGCATGGAGGGCCATCCAATCCCCAAGGCCCCTTAGGACTAGAGGGGGCAATGGATCAACTCGCTCAAAGTCTTACAGCTGTCATCCAAGGATATGATCCGAAGGACATAAAAGGAGCCGTTTTGGGATTAGCCGGAGCCGATTTTCCTGAAGATATTGCCGCGATGTCTGAACAACTAACGCATCTGTTGCCATGGTTGTCTTATACCATCGTTAATGATACCGAAATTGCTTTGCTGGGAGGATCGCGTCAAGGTTATGGTATCGCGGTAATTTGCGGGACCTCGACCAATGTCCTGGGCATACATCCAAGCGGTCAGCGCTGTCAAATTGGTGGATTAGGATATGAAATGGGAGACTTCGGCGGGGGAGCCGATTTGGCCCGCGAAGTTCTTCATGTGGCCTTTCGCAGTCACGAAGGGCGCGGGCCAAAAACCATTTTGGAACAGGAAGTGTTGCGTCGGCTGGGCCAGAATAGTTATGAAGACTTAAAACGCGCGATGTATTTTCACACGATTCACCCATTTGCGTTTTTGGCTCTGGTTCCCGCATGCTTTGAGGCAGCGAATCACAATGATGACGTGGCGATAAACCTGTTGCAGAACATGGCGCAATCCCTGGCCCAAACAGTTATCGCCGCTGCCAATCAATTGCCGTGGCATAATGATCCTTTCGAAGTCATATTAGTGGGATCCTTATGGGAAGGCGTCTCGCCGATTTTGCAAAATCATTTTAGGGAACTCGTCCAAGCGCAATTTCCGCACAGTGATATTCATTTACCCCTCCTGCCTCCCGTGCTCGGGGCCTTACTCGAGGCGGTTCAATTGGGGGGAGAGCCTGTTGAAGAATGGCGTTCGAAGCTGACTTCCGAGGCCCAGCGAATTTAATTAAAAGGGCGGCGGGACTTCAAATATTTGTCGGATTTCTCTACGCCTTGGTCCAGGACACACAATAGTAATCACATCGCCTGCGCGAAGCACCGTGGAACCCCGGGGAATTAAATGTTCCCGGTGACGTGATATGCCAATAACGAGCGTGTCTTCAGGGAGTTTTAAATCTTTGAGCGCGACATTAATGGCATAGGGACTGGTCACTTCCAACTCCATCATGGATGACCACATATTTGCGTCGGATAATCCTGATAACGGCGAGCGGATGAGGGTTTCCAGTAGCTGCATAGAGGCCAGAGGCGCAACAAAGGGTATCAAACCCGCAGCATTTGCTTGTTCTCGGGCTTCTGTGGGGACATCCACGATGACATGATCGGGATTTAAAATATGCTGTAACTGATTGCCCCAAATAATATTTTTTTGCCACTGGGCGGAGCCCAATAACGCCACGACGCGCACAGTTCCCGCATGAATGGCCGCGCTTGCCAAGGCCTCAGAGCCATTGTCATAGGTTAAGACGGGATAGTCTTGGGCGGCTAAATGACTAGCAATGGGCTTGACCCAGTGCGCGGGACCAATGAGCATAATATCTTGCTTCGGCAACGGTTTTTGAGGACTGAACCGGTGAAAAATCGGGGGAAACAGTACGGCGGACAAAATCGAGGTGATAATCATCGCTAAATACACGGATTGCGAGATAATGTGCGCCTGAAACAGAATCAAAGATCCCGCCACCGTTACCGATAAGCGGGTGGCTAATAACGTCGCCATGGCAATGGTTTCTCTTCGTGGAAATAAGCGCGCTAACAGAAAGGAAATGCCGACACTGATGACGATAATGCCTAAGAGGAAAGACGCGGTTAGCAAAAGAACATGGCTGGATTGCCAAGCCGGCCGAAGATTTAGATTGCTCCCGACTGTCACAAAGAAAAAGGGAATGAAATAGCCAAATCCCAAGGCATCCAACTTATCTTGTAGAATCTCACGGTCTTTGCCGACGATTAGGGATACGACAACCCCTGCTAAAAATGCCCCCAACACGGTGATAGTTCCCAAGGTTTCGGCTAGGGCAATAAAGAGAGTAATAATCATCATCACTCCGCGGACCCCAATTTGACTGGTGACCGTATCTTGACCGTTGCCAAACCAGGCCCGGTGCAAAAATCTTGAGGTGGACTTAGCAATCACCAGGGGCACAAACATTAACACGACCAAAAAGATGCGCAAGATGGCACCATGATGATCTAAAGCGGCCAATGCGGTGACACCCATTAACGTCGTGAAATCGACCAGCAGCCCGATAGACAAAATCCATTGGCCAAAATTGGTGTTGACGAGTCCCCGTTCTTTTAACGTGGGTAACAAGACGGTCGGAGCGCTGGATGCTAGTAGCAAGGAAATCGGAATCACTTTGTGAATCACATGAAAAGTCAAAAGAAGAAACCCTTCGGCAAAACCCAAACCAATCCACAGGACAATAATGGGCCACAACCAACGAGCGTGTTGGAGTTGAGCATGATCCTGATTGAGCCATGAATCTAGGTTGGTTTCTAATCCATAGAGAAACATAATATAAGAGAGGCCAAATAGTGACAAAAAGCTAATAGGCCCGGAAATTTGAATCCAACCCAATCCGCTTTTGCCGAACACGACTCCTAATAAAATTTCCGCCGCGGCTATGGGAATTTTGACTTTGGTGCGCAATAAAATCCACGGTGCCATTAAGGCCACAATGGAGACCACAAGAATTGAGAGAATGACGTTTGACATAGTCCTCCGCAAAAAAATCGTATTTTTATAGATCTCACAAAGTCTTTCTTTGAGCACTTTTCATGATACACAACGCTTGAGGATTCCATGCCAGTCCGTTAATCCCAGTGCACAAAGATTGCCCGAACGGACTAAACACGATACGATAGAATCATGAAACGTTGGCATGCATATCTCATATCTGGAGGGTGGGTCATAGTACTCGCAGGATGTGGCTTTGGTCACCCTGAGGCCATCACCCATAATTCTAAGCCCAAAGCTGTTGCCAGTGAAATTTTGTCGCGGATGTCTTCGTGGCAAAATGTTCGTGCCACGGTGAAGGAGACCGAAATCACGTCCGCGCACCAGGTTAAGACTTTGAATTATCAAGTTACCAGTAATCTGCCAAGCGGTCAATATGTCATCAATCTTTTGGGAAGCCGTCTCGTATCTGTTTATGTGAATTCCCATGAAACCATTTGGTATCCCCAAAATTCCAAGCACTATTCGGTCTTAGCCGGTCTTCCTGCAACCGATGCGCCCTGGATGATTGCCGCGGAGCTTCCTAAGTGGCTTCGCCAGAGTCAAGTACATGGCGTGCGGGTTAAGGGTGACAAGGTCAGTTTAATGATGACCTTGGTTCCCCCGTCTTCTAAGAGCCCGGTGGATGCCCTGTTGATCTATGATACCAGCACCAATACCCCAGAATCTTTTAGCATGCAGGTCGGTAAAACCAAGATTACGGAAACCTTTAGCCATTTTCAGGTGAATCCGAATGTCCCGGCCAGTACATTTTCATTTTCGCCGCCCCAAGGAGTAACACCAGCTATTTCACTGACCCAGACCGGAACGGCTTTGAACCTGGCCAAAAGTCAACTGAACTTTCCCATTGTCTTACCACCCTCGAGTGCAGGTATGACACTCGATGCGATTAATACGGGCACCAATACCCAAGGACAACGTGTGGTGATTCTGAGTTTCACAGCGCAAGACTCCAGTTCGGTCATTATTACGGAAAAATCAACTCATCATCCTGTCACCGCATTACCGAACAGCAATTTAACATCGACGACACAAAGCGTGGGCTCCTTGACCGTGGTGGTCGCAAATCTTCCCGATAACATGGAAGAGGCGGCGTTTTCCGTCCACAACACCGAAGTGATTGTGGAGGGCAATGCCTCCACCGTGGACAGTTTATTAAATCAGTGGGGAAATCTTCCGTCTTTAACCTCATCAGCCCTAGCCAGTAGTGGCAGCACTCCCAGTTCTCCCTAAAAGGAAAAGTCAAGCGAGTCTCGGGAGCCTGACGCCTTAGCCTTGGCATGATACAATAAAGGGGAGTTTCAAGGAGGGGGCCCCTATGAAGCAGGCCGGCTGGGGATTCTCTTCCGGAACATTTGGCGAACTTGTTCAAGGGGTTATTGATGAAACTCCGTTTTTGGTAACAATACCGATCCGGTGGGGAACCCGGGCCAAATTCATTCCGGGGGAGAATCAGGATGTTGTGGTGTATCCCAGACACCGTAAAAAAGCACAAATTGCTGCGACGTTAGCATGCCGTGCGTTGAAGAAACCAGGAGGAACATTAAGTATCTCCTCAGTAATTCCCATCGGTAAGGGTATGGCATCAAGTTCTGCGGATATCGTAGCATCTATTCGGGCAGTAGCCGCAGCTTATGGCCGGACATTATTACCATCGATGATTGCGCGGATAGCCGCACAAATTGAACCATCTGACGGTGTCATGTATCCACAGATGGTAGCGTTCGAGCCCGTTAAGGGGATCCTGTTAGAGAAATGGCCCAGGGCTCCTCATGCCGTGATTGTGGGTTTAATCGGGCATGGGCGGGTCAATACCGCACTGCATCATCAATCTCGTAAACCCTATTCGCCTGCTCAACAAGCTCGGCTTGCGCAAGCCTTGCGCATGGCCAGAGAAGCGGCTTATGCCCATGATGTTGGGGGACTCGGGCAAGCTGGCCTTATATCTGCAGAAGTGCAATGGGAGCGAAATCCTCATGACCAGATCCTTGCCCAGGTGATTGAACAAGCTCACCAACATGGATGGGGAGTGGTCACCGCACATAGCGGTACCGCACGAGGGTACTTATTTGCGCCACATGACTTCCGCAGTGGGGCCATTGCCCAGGCAGAACGTTTTTTACGCAGTTTACATAATGGTCCAGTTTTTCGATTTTGGACCTTAACCCGGTCTATGGCGACACAAGGACAATTTTCTGTAGCATTGGAAGACTCGCAAGGTCAGGAAGATCGTCATGAAGCCTAAAGGTAAAGATAAAAGCTCAAAGAGACGTGTGAAGGCCCGTTTGGGCCTTCGGTTCCATTAGATATGCTGTAGAATACGTTATCTTTTTTGCTGTTAGTGAAACGGAAAGCTCTTTGCATGTTCATCGAGATAGCTCAGGCTCAGGCTAAAGGCTAATAGGGCGAAAAGGAAGGTAAACGCCGTACTGAGGCCAAAACGTGTTGCAAACAGTCCTGGGGCCAGCATTAGACCGTTATTCACCAAAGGGCTAATGCGGTCGAATAAAGGTAGACCGAAAACCATTAATAATATCCATAGGGAGGTGCCAAATATCAGACCTTTTTGCAAGAAAGAGCCCTTAAGACGCCAGCCAATCCAATGTTGGTAAATATACGCTAAAACTGTTCCTAACATGATTTCTAAACCAAATCCCAAGATGGTGGCGAGTCGAAGATTTAATGTGAAAAGGCTACCATCCCACAAAGCCACGTTGAGCACGGGGGCTCCTATCATAGGAGCCGACGCGACCAGCGCTTCAAAAAGAATGGTGCCCAGTATGCCCATGATAACGGCTCGGTTGAGTTGATATGGCAGCTTAAGCATACTTTGTCCCTCCTGATACAGTCCTTTCTTGAAGGACAGCTCGAAAAAATGTACGCACTGCCAACCATGGTCATGTACGGTAATTTTCGCTAAGAAGGGAAACCGATGGAAAAACTCCTTGATGATACGCAGAGTTTTTTAGGCAAGGTGGAACCCAAATGGTATCTTCTTTGGGCTATGTTATCGCAAACCGGAATGACATTCGTGCAGCAAGGTGTCATTGTCCTAGGATTTTTCTTGGCGACAAAATACGCCTTAAATTTTCAACAAATTGGTTTTATTACGTCGGCTATGAGTTTGGGCGTAATGACCAGCATGGTGTTTATGGGCATTCTTGCCGATACGTGGGGTCCGAAACGGTTGTTGTTCCGCGCAACATGGGTCATGGCCTTATTGGCGTTGGGATTACGCTGGGTCCAAGGCTTTGTGCTAGTCTTGGTGTGCTTCTTTTTACTGGGAATGAGCTTGTCTGCTGTGCCGATGTCAGGCAGTAAAGCCATTTTCACCGCTTTTCAGGACCGCGACCGGGGAATGCCTATGGGCATTCGGCAAACCGGAGTGCCTTTAGGGGCTGCGCTAGCCGCAGTGATATTACCGGTTATCGTGATACATTTCGGATTATCTGCGGTGTATTTGTTATTTATGGCAGAACTTGTGTTATTCAATGGGATCTTTAGCGCAGTGATACCTAACATTAAATCATCGGTGCGGGAAACACCTAAGCACTCCTCTTCTTTTCGTCCATTGAAATGGCCTGCCATCGTTTCCTTTCTGATGGTGGCGGGGCAATATTTTTTGGTGACGTTCACCTTGGAGTATCTCCATGATGAGCGTCATCTGACCTTAGGGCAATCTGGTTGGGCTTTGGCCATGGCCCAAATTGGGGGAGGATTGGGCCGCATTCTTTTTGGTCGAATCAGTGACCGGTTAAAGGGGAACCGTCCACGGGTGATATCTTTCACTGGAATTTTAGGGAGTGGCATGATCGCAGTGATTTTGCTCTTACCGGCTCATGTTCCCTATTGGCTCATCGTGGGAGTTTGGTTTTTGACGGGAATGGGAACGATTGGATGGAATGCCTTGTCTTTGACCTGGGCAGCGGAATCTGTCGCCTCTCAGCAAGCGGGTTTTGCCATGGGACTCGTTGGCACGATCATATTTTTGGGTTCGGCTATTTTTCCGCCGCTACTAGGATCCTTAATTGACTGGACCAAACATTTCGCGGGAGCATGGGCGACATTGATGGCTATTTTACTGCTGGCCAGTGCCGTTGCTTGGCATGCGGGAAGACAAAATGGAACGCATTCTCAGGCCTCGAATATTTCTTGACGAGCTTGCCAATAAGGGCATAGGATGCTGCAAGATTTGCACGAATCTTTTAACCTAAGCGTTTTGTCTATAACTTAAGGCATTCCCACTGTGCAGAATGTCCTTCTAGGATGTTTTGATAGATGAAAATGCTGTAGAGCCAATAAGGCAGTAAAAAATAAAGATCACAGATCTCAGGGATACCAGAGATAATGATACAGCAGCTGGAGAAGGTAAAGGAGTGAATGGTTCAATGATTCGTTGGGGAATTCTTGGAACCGCTGAGATTGTAAAGAGTGCGTTTTTACCCGCGCTGCATGAAACTGGAAATGGCGTGGCATGGCATATTGGCAGTCGGGATTTAGCACGGGCAGAACAGTTTGCCAAGGACTATAATGTGACTCGTGCGAGTGGCAGTTACCAGGCTGTTTTAGATGACGATCAGGTAGATGCCATTTACATACCCTTACCCAATCACTTGCATTATGAATGGACATTAAAAGCTTTAGAAACGGGTAAAGCCATTTTATGCGAAAAACCGCTAACCGGGTCGCTAGCCCAAACCCAAGAGATTATCGAACGGGCACAACAGCGGCACGCTTTATTATGGGAGGCTTATGCATTTCAATTCCAGCCTCAGTGGCAACGAGTAGAAGAACTGATTCACCAAGGAGCGATTGGCGCTCCCCAAGAGATTCATGGAACCTTTAATACCGTGCTGGCACGACCGGATGATGTTCGGTGGGTAAAAACTTTTGACGGTGGTGCCTTCAATGATTTAGGTTGTTATCCTGTACACATTACCTCACTCCTATTGAAGAACACACCGAATCATATCATTGCCCAAGCCTTGATGAAGGGCGAAGTAGACGGCGCTATGTGGGGAATCTTGACCTATCCTGGTCAAATACAGCTGATGATGAATGTGTCCTTTTTCCGCCGTTATGACACGTTTACCCGTTTTGTTGGAACTGAAGGGGAAATACGGATTACGAAAATGTATCATCCCGGTGCACGCGACGCTATCGAATGGCGGCAAGGGAATCGGGTTATCTATGAATACCCGATGAAGGGACAATTGCCTTTTACAGATATGCTTTCCCACATTCATCAAGTCATTCGCCAAGAATGTCAACCGGTTCAATTGGTGGCAGACGTTGGCTTACCGACTGCACAAACCATGGAACGCGTGCGTCGTTCATGGCAAGAACTGTCCACTTTGGCATGAGCATTTAATGATCATGCCTTATCTTATTAACAGAGAAGACTGACCCGAGGGCCCGCATCCCGATCTCTTTTGGCTTGATGGTACCCTTGCCAAAAGGCCCGATGACGTTCGGAAAAATAACCGCGCTTTAGGCTGGCTTTAATTACCCGAGAGGCATAAAGTCTGGCGATCCAAAGAAATTGTTGGCCCATTGGGAGATTAAATAAGGCAAACCGCCAGTCATTGAGCATGATATCGGATTCGACAGCAATCGATTCGTCACGGGTACCTCCACTAGGTGCCGACAAGTGGTAAAGCCAGGCTTTGTGATTAAACCAAATCGCATAGCCGGCTTTTCTAATTCGAAAAGAAATATCGGTATCTTCACGAAACGCAGACCTGGTATAGCGTTCATCGAATCCACCGACATGCAGTAAGACCCTTTTGCGAAATGCCATGTTGCAGCCCCGGACACTATAGGCAGGAGCGGAAAAATCGGACCCGAAACCGGGTTCGCGCATTCCACAATATCCCATCCATCCGATGTGACGGTGAACCGCTAACGGCTGTTTTCCCGGTTCTAGGACTCTTCCGGCTGCGGCTCCCACATGGGGATTTTCTAAGAAAAGATTGACATGACAATGAAGAAATTGTTGGTCGGGAATTCGCACATCGTCATCAACAAAGATGATGAGATCTCCCCGGCTCTTGGTGATGCCCACATTACGGGCTCGGGTCAGACCAGGTTTTGGCGTTTGAATCCAGCGGATTGCGTGATTTTTATGCCATGTTTCCAGCAGGTCATGGACGTCACGACTATGGTATGGATCTTGATCAATGACCAAGATTTCAAAAGATGGATAATCTAAATGAAGTAAATCGGTGATGGTGTTAATCAAACTGTCATCCCGGTGATAGGTTGCAATAATTATCGATACAAAAGGCAAGGATTCCATCATCCTGGTTTCACACCTTACTATTTAATAGGGAATGGGCGTTTTCAAAAAAATCTTTCACGGTGATGGAAGTTCTGGCAGAGGGGTTAATAGAGCGAGGAGATTGTGCGTGACATCATGGGCCGACCATGGCAGGATGCCTTCGACATGCCACCGCGTGACTAAAGCAAACAAGAGGCCAAGGCAGGTTTGTCCTAAAAATTCTGCAGGCAAATCGTGGCGAAAATGCCCAGCATCTTGTCCTTCTTTGATAATATGGGTCATTTGTCCACTCATCACGGTCGTTAACTGCTCATGTAATAACGCCCGAACTTCGGTATGCCTATCGGTATGTGCGAGCATTTGAAACAGTATCGCACGATTGAGAGGGTCGTGATAAACAGAAAAATATTTCTCGACTACGGCTGCAATGGCTTGTGGTGAAGTGACCGTATCCGAATGGGGCGATCTTGTCGTTAAGACCTCTTGCACTTGCCCTAAAGGAGATGCACTTTTGATGACTTCTAAAAAAAGGCTCTCTTTATCCTTGAAATACCAAAAAATAAGGCTTGTGGTTGAGATCCCGGCTGCCGACGCAATTTCCTTAATGGATGCTTGAAATCCCTTCTGGGCAAATACCCTTTGGGCACCTTTTAGGATTTGGGCTTTAGTGTGCAGATCTTTGGCCACGGTTGACAATAACCCTCCCTACTGAGATTTGTCACGCGAATGTCATATACAATCACGTTGATTGTCTTAATTATCCGCTCGTTCTGGTCGTGATCTAACCCCATGTCATTGATCGTTCCGACGCAATAATAGGTTACTCGGGCATTATACCAAAGCTCGTACCCCAGATTGTTGTGGTTAAGATAATCCTTTATGGTACGATGCACTGCATGACCGTGTTTCAATGATGTGAGTTTTCCAAGCATCTCGTCTCCGGCTAATCTGCTTAAACAATGTGATTTTTCCGGTGACGTCGGCGGAATTGTCGAGCTGCATTGACGGCAATTGGATCTCGAACAAGATAATGTAAGCCCTTTACGAAGTCATGAAGGTTTTTTGATCGTAATCCCTGCACAATATGATCCCAGCCGATGCGCCCTTTATAGAGGCGTTGATCCCATGTTGTCAGTTGTAAACGGGGGAACCAGTGTTCAACGATGTATTCTTCGCTTTGGGCCATAATATCTTTGCGGTGATGGGCTCCGTCGGCATGATCATAATAATCGAGAAGTACTTCATGGGTATAAGCGGCTTGATAGCCTTGGGATAATATGGATAACCACAAAAGCCAATCATCTGCGACGGGGTAAGGAAGGAAAGGAAGGTCTATGTTCCAATTTAATTTTTCTAATGCATCGCGGCGGATCAAGACTTGACTCGGTGAAATCAGCTGATTAGCCACCTTTAAGTCGGCGAACAACAAATTGGGCCGGCGATCGCGGTATAGAACATAGTTACCGTGGGTATTAAAGATGCGCGCATTACAGGCAGCAAATCCCAAGGTCTCATCTTGCATGAGGATAGCCGCGAGATGAGACAAAAATTTTGGATGCCATGCATCATCCTGGTCCAAGAACGCACAAAATTCTGTGGTATTTGGAAGTTGAGAGAATCCAACCCAGCGTGCATAAAATACGCCGTGATTTTCCGGTAATTTCACATAGTGAACAGGATAGGCGGCAATAAGGTTTTCTACATTTTCTGGTTCCGGGGTACCATCTTCAATAACAAAGACAGTTAAATGGCCCGAAACTCCATCTTGCGCAAAGACGCTGTCTAATGCCCGCTGGATGAATGACCGGCCAAAATAGACAGGAATAACGATGCCAAAATTCATGAATTCACTCCATAACTGGTTTTCCAGGGTAATTCCTGGGCAGTAGGGAGAGATGGCTCTATGGGCTGCACCGTTATAATGTAAGACGCTTGGATGTTGGTGCACCAAACTCTCCACTTTAGGAAGGTAACTGAGCTTTTAACAGATAAAATGGAGGCCCAGTCAATCGTCTTATCTTCCCCCTGACATTAGCTGGCAATATTATTTGTCTGTTGATAGGATGCGTCAATCTCGCTGCAGATTTTGTGTATCCGAAACGTGCTGTAAAAATCGTTGTAAGGCCCGGGTGAATTCGACACGTTCCTCAGGATTCATCCGTTTTATTCCTATTGCTGCGGGACTATCTAAGAAAAAGTCCAGGTGGGAAAGCATGTCTTCAGCTTCCCTAGTTAACGTCAAAACAATCCGGCGCCGATCGTGTTTGTCATTTTGTCTTTTGACCCAATTTTCTGTTTCCAAACGTTCGATCATGCGGGTAAGTGACGTGGCTCGAATTCCTAAGGACTTGGCTAATTCTCCGGCTGTTTGTTCACCGGAGCGTAATTGAAACAAACAACGGATTTGCGCTAAACTCAGTCCATATTCGGTGCGCAGTTCATTTAATAGGGGTTCTGCGGTTAGTACAGCATCAAAAAACGCACGTAAAGCGGCTTTTACATCGTCTTCCACGGTCTAGTCTCCTTAGCGTTATCACTCGTCATTTCGACCCAAGGCCGAGTATTCTCTTTGTCCTATTATGTTTTGACAAAATCCGACGGCAATACCAGAAAAACCTGGAATATCATCGATATCCTAGCAGTTTAGCAGGAAAAAGAGCATGTATCGCGAATATATTATGGCAGTGTGGCAGTGCGCAAGAAAGAATTTAGGCAGGATTCGATTTTTTTCTGCGGACTGCCGATAGAAGAAGGAGGGGTTTTTGGACGCATGCGAGGCAAAATCGCCTTGGCGCTGACAGGAGCTAGTCTTCTTGTATTCGCTGGACCGGTCGTGATGACCTACGGGGCTTCGCTCCAACAGTTGCAACAAGAAGAAGCCCAAGCACAGGCTCAGCTAGCGGCGGAACAGAGTCAGTACCAACAAACCCAAGCTGCTATCGATCAGGCGCAGCAAAAGATTAGTTCTCTTAATCAAAAATTGGCGCAAGATCAAGCGATGGTCGGATCCGCCAATCAACAAATTGCCTCAACCCAGGCGCGGATGCAGCAAACCCAAGCCTTATTAAGTAGTACCGAGGCACAACTGAATGCAACGCAAAACGAGTTGAATGCTACAGAGGCCAATTATCAAAAAACTGAGGCCTTAATTCAACAAACGCAAGCGAGTTTAATTCAGGAAAGCAAACTGTTAAATGGGCAATTACAGTTAATCGAAGAGCGCGGATCCATCGGATACTTGGATGTTCTATTAGGTGCCCATTCCTTTACCGATTTTGTCAGTCGTCTGTCTTTATTGGGCCAGATTGCGGGACAAGCGGCTGCAGAGGTTAATGTGATTAAAGAAGAAGAAGCGCAAGAAGCCAAAGAAAAAGCTAGCTTAAAAGCGGAGGCGACATTGCTTTCGGAAACGCGTGCTTCGCTGGCAGCGCACCAAGCCTTATTACAA
The DNA here is from genome assembly GCF_001280565.1 of Sulfobacillus thermosulfidooxidans. NCBI lineage: Bacteria > Bacillati > Bacillota > Clostridia > Eubacteriales > Clostridiales Family XVII. Incertae Sedis > Sulfobacillus > Sulfobacillus thermosulfidooxidans. The sequence continues at coordinate 2,672,840 of NZ_LGRO01000001.1, forward strand.
CAAGAACAAAACATGTTGGCGCAAGAAGAAAGCCAGGCCATTGCTCTACATAATCAAGCCATCAGTGCCGCTCAAAATGCCGCAAGCACATTGGCTCAACAAAAACAAGTCGAAGCAACATTAAAAAATCAGCAGGCCCAGATCCAACAAAATATGGCGCAATTGGGTTCAAAAATTAACCAAATTGCTTCGCAAATCCAATCATTGTTAGGGCAATTTTCTCAAGGTACCTTATCCCGAAGAGCTTTATACAACGCCATGTTGCCCCTCGTTACTCCCATTGCTGAACAAGATAATCTACCTCCCGCCTTAGTGATTGCAGTAATTACGGAAGAATCGGGCGGTAATGCGCATGCCGTGAGTGTTACCGGAGCTATCGGTCTGATGCAGTTGGAGCCTGGAACTGCAGAAGTTCTAGGAATTCCTCCCAGTGAACTCTATAATCCCCAACAAAATCTGATAGCAGGATGCTTATATCTCCGTGATATGTTAAATATGTTTGGAGGTAACTTATCTTTAGCCTTATCAGCGTATAATGCCGGTCCTGGTGCCGTTCAAGCGTATGGGGATCAAGTCGTTCCAGCTACTCAAGGTTACGTTGCCAATGTGGAAGCGTTATATGCTTTGTATAGCCAGTGGTAATGACCAGTGATCGCAAAAATCCCGCAGCTAGCGGGATTTTTCCATGTCTGGATTGGGCTGCTGTGATGCCTGATGGCGCCTCCATATCAGGATGGCTAAAATGATCCCCATGATGAAGGCCCACCAGGGATTTCCCCAAAACGCGGCAATCATGCCTACGCCAGCAATTACGGAAATCCACGAACTGGGCCGGGAATGTCTGGGGTCCATCGCCACAATAAAGAGAGCAAGCACGAATAGAGAGGCTGGTATTCTGTAAAATAAACTACTAGCATGGGGTCCCAAATGGGTAGAAAAAATGATGGTGTCGACGGTAATGTAAAGGCCAGAGAATGCCGCCATTAACCATGGCAACCACGATTTCTGACGAAAAATTCGTCCAAGGATGAGATATAACACGGCCACACTCAACGGGGGCAGCCATACCCCCCAGGCCGCAGGCCATGAACGGAAAAACGGAAAGATGGGCACCATGGGAGAAAGGTAAGGACGGACAAGAGCAGATTCCAGCCACAAAGCGGCCAGAAGAAGCCAAGGGAGACGTTGTTTCCAAAACACTATCGTTTCTCCTTTCACCAAATTTTGGTATGAGTATGCCCGTTTTAGAGCAAAACTAGCCCGAGAGCTAGAACCTATAGCGCAATCTTGACGAAAAGTGCTATTGTAATGTATCAGGCAAAAATTTTTTATTTTTATTTACGGAGCATTAGCTTCACAGCGGAGGGGATCCGATGCAAAACCGGTGGTTTCGAGGCGTCATCACAATAGTCCTGGTGGTGCTCTTTATTTCGACATTGATGGACATCCTCAATGCCCGCACAGCACAAGTTCAGGAACTTCCTTACAGTTCGCTGATCACAGCGAGCCTCAAACATCAGGTGACTAGCGCCGATGTCAATCCATCTCAACATGTGGTGAGTTGGACTAACAAACAGGGTCAGCATTATCAGACTGTATATGCGCCAGGCGAAACGAATACATTAAGTGCGCAGCTTAATAAGGAAGGCGCTAATGTCACGGTAGAAAAGCCTTCCAGTTCCTTTGTATGGATTGGTCTCATTGGGGACTTTTTGCCCGTGTTGATTGTGATCGGTTTTGTGTTTTTCTTCTTTAGACAAAGTCAAGGCGGCAACCGTATGATGTCTTTCGGTAAGAGCCAGGCGCGTTTACAGGCAGATAACTTACCGAAGGTGACATTTGCCGATGTTGCGGGGGTCGATGAGGAGAAACAAGAACTCGAAGAAATTGTGGATTTCTTAAAAAATCCCAAACGGTACTTAGATATGGGGGCAAGAATTCCCAAGGGAGTTTTATTATTTGGTCCTCCTGGTACCGGAAAAACTCTTTTAGCGCGAGCAGTCGCCGGCGAAGCCGGGGTTCCCTTTTTCTCGGAAAGTGGTTCGGGATTTGTAGAGATGTTTGTGGGTGTAGGAGCGTCCCGGGTTCGCGATCTCTTCGAGCAAGCAAAAAAGAATGCACCATGTATTCTTTTTATCGATGAATTAGACGCTGTGGGTCGGATGCGGGGAGCTGGTTATGGCGGCGGCAATGATGAGCGTGAGCAAACCTTAAACCAATTACTTGTGGAAATGGATGGATTTGGTGTCAATGAGGGTGTTATTGTTATGGCCGCGACCAACCGCCCTGACGTCTTAGATCCGGCATTATTGCGTCCGGGACGTTTTGACCGTCAAATTATGGTGCCCCGACCTGATCAAGCAGGACGAAGAAAGATTTTGGAAGTGCACGTGGCCAATAAACCTCTTGACGCGGATGTTGATCTCGACGTGATTGCCCGTAGGACGCCTGGATTTACCGGAGCGGATCTGGCCAATTTAGCGAATGAAGCGGCCCTTCTCGCTGCGCGGGAACGGCGGAAAAAGATCACCATGAAGAATTTTGAAGAAGCCGCAGAACGCGTTATGGCTGGGCCTCAAAAGAAAACACGGGTATTATCGGCATTTGAGAAGCGTGTCGTCGCTTTCCACGAAGGCGGACACACGTTGGTCGGGATGTTGGTTCCCCATGGGGACCCAGTAAACAAAGTGACAATCATTCCGCGTGGCATGGCTATGGGCTATACGATGCCCTTACCCGAAGAGGATCGCTATCTTGTAACCAAAGAACAAATTCTGGATAAAGTGGCGATGTCACTAGGGGGAAGAGCGGCTGAGCAAATCGTTTTTGGTGAAATTTCCACGGGCGCCTCGGATGATTTAGAGAAATCGACCAAAATGGTTAAACAGATGATTACCGAATATGGTATGTCTGAGGAACTAGGGCCGATGACGTATGGAACCCGCCAAGATCAAGTGTTTTTGGGCCGCGATTTAGTCCGCCAACGGAATTATTCCGAAGAGGTGGCTTCAAAAATTGACCAAGCCGTGCGTCACATTATTTTGCAGCAATACGAGCGGGCCAAAAATATTTTGTTACAACATCGGGCCACATTGAACCGGATTGCCATTGAGCTGATTGAACGGGAAACCTTAGATGCTAAGGATCTTCAAGAAATCTTGCGTGCTACGACATAAGGCTCGCATAAAGGGACGCAGACGGACTGCGTCCCTTTGCATTATTTGGGCCAGACCAGTTCTAAGTTGTGGCGTGTGATTAACCGGTCGCCCTCCTCACTATTAGGTACAGGCATGCGCTTGACTGCCCGCCGCGCAATCAAGTCAAGGATAAGCTCCGGAGGACGGGGATCCTCCTGCATAATCAAGTTCAGTACTTCACGATCAATTTGTACCCGGTGTTGTGTTCTGGGTTGTTTGTCATCAGGTACAGGCACGCTCAGCCATTGTGATCCTTGAGACTTATCAACTCTTAATGCCACATAAATCCCCCATCCGGAATATCCTGCTGCCAGTCCTATTCGGGACGAGCAACAAAACCGCCATGATTTTGTATTCCATCTCTATATTAAACGCCAAACACCTTGCCCGCGTTACTATAGAGAACGAAAATGATTTTGTCTAGTAAATAACGTCGAATATTGCTCATCCTATTTCACCAATGAATGAAGTAGGGTAGACCCAAGGGATACCATCGTCGGATAATCGGGAAACATGGTATAATGCTGGCGCTTGGAGGTCTTGTCCGAAGCTACCGGACGCTGGCGAATGAAAGAGGGGAATAGATTGAAAAGACGGTTACGTCTTTATTTAAAAATAGCCTTCGCGATGTTGATTGATGCCATTATGATCAATGCATCGGTCTATATGGCCCTATACCTTCGTTTTGACGTCCCTTATATTCCTGCGCAATATTTACACCCTTATCAACATATTGCTATCTATTTCACATTAACAACAATACTTTTGATGTGGTTTACCCGGGTTTATCACCGGATGTGGCAATATGCGGGACCGCGGGACGCCCAAGTGCTAATCGGGTCCATTTTAGGAAGCACGGTCTTTTTGGATGGCTATTTATTGCTCGATGGCGTGGCGCATTATCCTCGCGGGGTTTACCTTTTGTATGTTTTGTTCGCGTTAGCATTGGTAGGCGGATGGCGTTTTCTCATTCGTTCCTATTATGATTTTACCTGGGTGCCGCGGAGCAAGGCCGCTCCTAGAGTGCTCATTGTGGGGGCGGGGAAAGCGGGCCAACTAGTTGCTCAAGAACTCAGCCGCCATCCGGAAGTCGGTATTGCTGTCGGATTCTTAGATGATGATGTAGCCAAGCACGGCATGCAAATTGGCTCATTAAAAGTATTAGGCACAACGAAAACTTTAGCGCACGTTATTCATGATTATCACGTGGATCAAGTCTTGTTTGCGATTCCTTCGGCATCAGGTAAAATTTTACGGCCCTTGGTTGATCAATGCCGAGACCTCAATGTGAAAGCCAGGATGCTGCCTGCCTTAAATCAAATGATTGGTGGGCAAGTGCTCGTCAATCAAATTCGTGACGTGCAAATCGAAGACTTGTTACAACGAGAACCAGCGATTGTGGACTTAGGGGAAATTGCGAGCTATTTAACTAATAAGACGGTCATGGTGACGGGAGCCGGCGGAACTATTGGTTCGGAATTATGTCGGCAGGTCGCGCAATTTACCCCACGTGCACTGGTGTTGTTGGGACTTGATGAAACCTCTATATTTGATATTGAACAAGAAATGCGCAATAAATTTCCAAATTTGCCCATAATCCCCGTAGTTGCGGATCTTCGCGACCAAGGGCGTATGCAGCAAGTCATGCAACAGACCCGGCCTCAGGTCGTTTTTCATGCCGCTGCTCATAAACATGTTCCCTTAATGGAAATTCAACCGCCAGAGGCCATCCGCAACAATGTGGAAGGATTGTGGGGATTTTTAGATATTTGTCAAAAAATGCATGTCGAGCGATTTGTCTTCATATCTACCGACAAAGCTGTGAATCCGACCAGCGTTTATGGTACGACGAAACGAATTGGAGAAATTCTGGGTAGTTTTTATGCCAAGCGTTACGGGATGCGTTTCGTAACCGTGCGCTTTGGCAATGTGCTAGGTTCAAGGGGCAGTGTCTTACCAACCTTTCAGAGACAAATAGCCCAAGGAGGGCCCTTGACGATTACGCATCCTGATATGGTGCGATATTTTATGACGGTCGCAGAAGCCTGCCAATTGGTCATTCAGGCCGGAGCCATGGGGGAAGGCGGCGATACATTTGTTTTGGATATGGGGGAGCCCTTACGGATTATGGACCTGGCCACAAATCTCATCCGCCTCTCCGGATTACGCCCAGGCATTGATATTGACATTGTCTTCACCGGGTTAAGACCAGGGGAAAAACTCTACGAAGAACTATTAACCCCCGAAGATCAAACGAAAGCGACCAAAAATTCGCGAATTTTTATCCATGTTGGGGAGACACCAGATCCTGAACGGGTCTTGCCCTTGCTCAGCGAATTGGTGGAAGCAGGGCGTTTAGCTGATGAACCGCGCATTAGGAAATTATTAAAGGAGATTGTTCCCGAATATCAACCCCAATCCGACAATGTGTATTCGCTTACAACGCCGGAATTGCTGACCACAGGAGGACATGCTCGTGCTCACTAATCATCCGACTACGACCTATTACGATCGCTTAATGGACCGCCTAACGAACCGCACCGCATTAATTGGGGTGGTGGGACTTGGTTATGTTGGGTTACCTCTGGCAGTGGAACATGCGTTAGCCGGATTTTCGGTCATCGGCTTAGATGATAATCTGAGCAAAGTCGAGCGGGTAAATCGGGGCGAAAACTATATTCCGGATGTGGATAGTCAGACATTAAAGGCATTAACCCGGGACAAACGGCTGAAAGCGACGGGGGATTACCAGGATTTAACGGAAGCTGATGTCATTATCATTTGTGTCCCCACTCCTCTAACCACCAATAAAGAACCGGACTTGTCCTATATTTTGGCCGTGGCTGACAAGGTGCGAAAAATTATGCGTCCTGGCCAGTTAATTGCGCTCGAAAGCACTACCTATCCTGGCACCACTGAGGAAGTGCTTCAACCAATCCTCGAAACCAGTGGCCTAAGAATCGGGGAAGAATTTTTCTTGGCTTTTTCTCCTGAGCGAGTGAATCCCGGCGATCCGGTTTACAAAACGCGCAATACCCCGAAATTAGTCGGAGGGGTTACCGACAAGTGCCGGAAAGTGGCCACAGCCCTCTATCAACAGTCTATTACCCAGGTCATTCCGGTGTCTTCCCCGCGGGTTGCGGAACTCTCAAAAGTCTTTGAAAATACGTACAGGGCTGTCAACATTGCTTTGGTAAATGAGCTGGCGTTATTGTGTGACCGAATGCAGCTTGATGTCTGGGAAGTGTTGGAAGCTGCCGGAACCAAACCTTTTGGCATCCAAATTTTTCAACCAGGTCCTGGGGTGGGAGGGCACTGCATTCCACTTGATCCCTTTTATCTGAGTTGGAAAGCGCGCGAATATGATTTTCCGACGCGGTTTATTGAATTGGCGGGCGAAATAAATCTGCGCATGCCATATTTTGTCGTCGACAAAGTGACGCGGGCGATGAATACGCGCAAAAAAGCGATTAATGGATCCCGAATTTTGTTATTAGGTATTGCCTACAAGAAGGATATCAATGACGAACGAGAATCGCCGGCCTTAAAAGTTTTCGAATTATTGGAGCAGCAAGGGGCGCATGTGGAATTTCATGATCCCTATGTGCCGGTTGTAAAACCCCACACGTTTTTCTCACGTCAAATTCGGTCTGTGGAATTGAGCCAAGAGCTATTGGAATCCCAAGACTGTGTGGTGATAACAACGGATCATTCATGCATTGATTATGAATGGGTGGTTAATCACAGCGCCTTGGTTGTGGATTCGCGCAACGCGACCAAGAAGCTCGGCGGGCGGGATAATATTGTCCGGTTGTAAGCGCATCTTGCCTGGAGCCTTATGATTCGGGAAAAGGAAGGATGACAATTATTTATGGCAATACGAGCGGCGTTGATAGGGTGTGGCAAGATTGGACAACGTCATCTGCAAGCCCTTGTCCATCAAGACGCTATTGATTTAGTGGCCACGGTGGATGTCAACTTGGAACGGGCGGAAGCGGCTGCGGTGGCTTTTGACGCTATGGCCTTTGATCAAACCGATGTGATGTTAGATAAGGTGGACATTGATGCGGCAATTATTGCGACACCTTCTGGTCTTCACCGTGAACTCGCTTTTCGGGTACTGGAACGGGGAAAGCATGTGATGGTGGAAAAGCCCCTTGCCCTCTCCTATCACGATGCGAAGGCCATTGTCGATTTCGCTAAACACCAGGGCGTGGTCGCCGTTGTTACGCAATTTAACCGGATGTTGCCCGCGATTCAGCAATTGTTTCAGGCTCATCAAGATGGCCGGTTGGGGCGTATTGTCAATGGGGGTGTGGCTGTGAGATGGGCCAGACCCCAGTCTTACTATGATGAAGCTCCGTGGCGGGGCACTTATGCGATGGATGGGGGCGTCTTGTTTAACCAGGCCATTCATGCCATTGATGTGTTATTGCAATTGATGGGCCCTGTGAACGAAGTTTTTGCTTATACGGCGACCTTGACTCACCAGATTGAAGCAGAAGATAGCGTGTCGGGGACGATACGTTTTCATTCGGGAGCTTTAGCCTCCTTGGCTGCGACCACATGTGTGCCCAAAACGAATTTAGAAGAACGATTAACTATTGTGGGGGAAAATGGTGTGGTGGTAATTGGCCCCACGGTCAATCAGATTCATACCTGGCGCGTGGGCAATGATAACGAACAAGAGGTGCGCCAAGCCATCTTGGATTTGCCTGCACGTCCTAGCTGGCAGAGTCATCATGATGCGTTGAAGGACTTTGCAGACGCCATAGAAAATGGAGTGACACCCCGTCTCGATGCGGCGACGGCACTGTGTGATATTGCCGTAATTGAGGCCCTTATGCTCTCGGGACGGGAAGGACGTATTGTTCGCATGTCAGAAATCACAGGGGAACACGCATGAAACCCATTGAACAAGGAATGCACTGTGTGATTGCAGAAGATGTTGAAATAGGGCGGAATGTGATTTTGGGTCATCACGTCATTATTCATCCCCACGTGATTATTGAAGATAATGTGGTGATTGGCGATGGAACGATTTTAGGAAAGACACCATCAAAGAGTAAAACGAGTACGCTGAAAACGGGGAATTTAATGCCCCTTAAGATTGGTCAAGGTACAACCTTGGGCGCGCAAGTCATTCTTTACCAGGGTAGCACTATTGGTCCGGAGTGTTTTATTGCCGACCAAGCTGTTGTGCGGGAACGCTGCCAACTGGGAACGCGCGTGGTTATTGGCCAGCGCAGCACGGTAGAGAATGATTGCCAAATCGGGGATTATACCAAATTGCAAACCGCAGTCTATTTGACGGCGACGACCATCGTTGAAGACCATGTATTTATTGCCCCTATGGTGACCACCACGAATGATCCCTATGTCGCACGAACAGAAGCCCGCCATGCGGCCATGCAGGGACCTATTATTCACCGTGGGGCCCGAATCGGCGGCGGAGCGGTCTTGTTGCCCGGGGTTCATATCGGTCAAGAAGCCTTGGTGGCAGCGGGAGCTGTAGTGACCCGGGATGTCCCAGCCTATCGTTTAGTGATGGGGGTTCCTGCGCGTGTAGTAAGACAAGTTCCAGAAGAACAATGGCTATTCTTACCCGATGGGCAACCAATGGAATGAGGATTACAGAATCACTCGATGATATTCAGGGAACGAAGGGAACGAAGGGAATGAGTGGATGATGGAAGTCCCGTCTTTTACACTAACACGGCAGATGAAAGAAATGGAAGCAGAATTGTCTGCTGCCATAGAAAGGGTCATGGAATCAGGGCAGTTTATTCTAGGTGATGTCGTCAAAACCTTCGAAGAGCAAATGGCCAATTATACCCACAGTCGTTTTGCTATTGGAGTAGGAAACGGATCCGATGCCTTATATCTGGCTTTGCGGGCTGTCAATATTGGACCGGGTGATGAGGTTCTCACGACACCTTTTACATTTTTTGCTACAGCCGGAAGTATTTTGAGAACCGGGGCCAAACCGGTCTTTACTGACATCCAAGTGGATACTTTTAATATGGACCCGGAACAAGCACGGACTCGGATAACCCCCCGGACCCGGGCCGTGCTTCCGGTCCACCTTTTTGGGCTGATGGCGGATGTTGAGGCATTACGACAAGATTTTGACGGGATTATTATTGAAGATGCTGCCCAGGCCATCGGCGCAACATTGCGGGGCAAATCAGCAGGCAGTGTGGGTGATTTGGCGGCGTTTAGTTTTTTTCCGACAAAGAATTTAGGAGCACTGGGTGACGGCGGGTTAGTCACGACCCAGCGGGAAGAGTGGGCGAATGCTGTACGGGCACTGCGGGCGCACGGTTCCCGCAAGAAATATTATCATGAAGTCTTAGGAATGAACTCGCGCTTAGATGCCTTGCAAGCAGCCATTTTATCTGCCAAACTTCCCTATTTGGACAAGTGGACCCAAAAGCGGCAGCACATTGCCAAGCGGTATAGTGAAGGGCTTAGCGCGCTGGACCTTGAAAGCGTGCATATTCCTCTTGTTCCCGAGGGTTTTACCCATGTGTTTCACCAGTATACGATTCGCGTCGAGAACAGGGACGGCTTGCAAGCCTTTTTGAAAAGTCAGGGCATCGGAACAACGGTCTATTATCCTTTGGCACTTCATCTTCAACCCGCTTTGCAGGATTTGGGCTATCACCGGGGTGATTTTCCTATAAGTGAGCAAGTGCAACAGGAAGTGTTGTCTTTGCCGATGTTTCCGGAGTTGACAGATTCGGAAGTGGATTATGTGATTGAAATGATCGGTCATTTTTATGGGAAACGGGTGGGTTAACGGATGAAAGTGGTAAGCATCATCGGAGCCCGCCCACAATACATCAAGGCAGCCGTTGTTTCGCCGGTTCTGCGTCAATATGCTCAAGAAGTGCTTATTGATACGGGTCAGCATTACGACGAGAAATTATCTCAGATATTTTATGAGGGTCTGACCATTCCCCGTCCCGATTATGATTTGCACGTCGGATCAGGCACTCACGGCATTCAAACCGGAAAAATGCTCATGGCTCTAGATCCTATTTTAGAAAAAGAGCATCCAAATTGGGTTGTTGTTTATGGAGATACCAATTCGACGTTAGCCGGAGCTTTGGCTGCGAGTAAACTCAATATTCCTGTTGCCCATATTGAAGCGGGGTTGCGAAGTTTCAACCGGGCTATGCCGGAAGAAATCAACCGGGTGTTAACAGACCATTTGGCATCCAAATTATATTGTCCCACCCAGCAGGCTGTAGAGAACTTGGCTCAAGAAGGCATTACTGAAGGCGTCGTGCTGTGCGGGGATGTTATGGATGTGTTATGGGACAAGACTCCAGATAATCCCGACGTATTGGCGCGTCTAAAACTGCCGTCAAAGTCCTTCGCCTTGGCCACAGTGCACCGGCAAGAAACCACAGATGACCCGGAAAAATTAAGGAACGTGTTAAAGGCACTCGGCGATTTGCCGTGGCCAGTTGTATTGCCTTTGCATCCAAGGACTCGGCAGCGCATCGAGCAGTTTCATTTGCAGGCGTTAATAGACGTCCCTCATCTCCAAATTATTGAACCCATTGGGTACCAAGATATGGTAACCTTGGAGCGGCATGCACAAGCCGTATTGACAGATTCCGGCGGCGTTCAACGAGAAGCGTGCCGGGCAGGGACCCCCACCTATATTCTGCGCGATGAAACTGAGTGGACGGAACTTATTGAAAGCGGCCAAGCGGTGCTTTGTGGCACTCGTTACGAGCACATTCTTGATGCGGTGCAGCATCAGCGGGTTGGAAACCGGCCCACATTACCACTTGCGGATCCGGTAAGATGTATCGTAGAGGATTTGCAAAGGGGATATACTTCTCATGCGTGAACATTTTTTACCTTATAACTTACCGGATTTAGGGCCGGAAGAAGAGGATGCTGTCATACAAGCCTTACGTAGCCATTGGATTAGCCGGGGACCTTTAACCCAGAAATTTGAAGAAGAATTGTCTTCACAACTGCATGGAGAAACTGTTCTGGCATTAGCTTCGTGCACGGCGGGAATGCATTTAGCATTATTGGCTAATGACATTGGGCCGGGCGATGAAGTGATTACCACGCCCTATACATTTGCCGCCTCGGTCAATGTGATTATTCATGCCGGAGCGACGCCGGTATTGGTTGACATTGAAAAAGATACCGGGAATATCGATTTGGCCCTGGTTGAACAGGCTATCACGGAGAAAACTAAAGCCTTGTTACCCGTACATTATGCGGGACATGCTGTGGACATGCGGCAATTAAATCGCCTGCGTGATGTGTATCATCTGGTGGTGGTGGAAGATGCAGCCCATGCAATGGCCTCTTCGTATCAGGGGCAACCGATAGGCACTTTTGGAAATTTCACTGCGTTTTCATTTTACGCCACCAAAAATCTGACAACAGGTGAGGGCGGGGCCTTGGTTGTGCCGGATCCGGAGTTAGCCGATAAAATTCGGATTTTATCCCTTCATGGCATGTCACGACACGCATGGAATCGCTACAGTGCGCAAGGGTCGTGGGTCTATCAAATCGAAGCGGCTGGCTTTAAATATAACATGACCGATTTGCAGGCCGCTTTAGGACTCGTGCAATTGCATAAGTTGACCCGCATGCAAAAACGCCGGCAAGATATTGCCAGACAATTTGCGGAAGGATTGGCTGATTTACCTGTCATTTTGCCCATTGAAAAAGAATATGCCGGACATGCTTGGCACTTATACCCATTACGTCTTGTTACCGCTGCCTTGTCATTAAGTCGCGATCAGTTTATTGAAGAGCTAAAAATGCGCAATATCGGGGCGTCGGTCCATTTTATTCCCATTCATTTGCATCCATATTATCAAATGCGGTATGGGTGGAAACCGGGACAATTTCCTAATGCAGAGCAGTTTTTTGAGGCGGAAGTTTCTCTCCCGTTATATCCGTCTATGAGCGATGACGATGTTAACGATGTCATTGAAGCTGTTCGGGATATTGTATTGAGTCATAGCCGCTGATATGCGTTACATTAAACGTCTTTTTGATATCACGGTATCCTTCATCTTGTTGGTTGTTTTTAGTTGGCTTTTGGTGCTCATTGCCTTGTTGATTCGCCTGGATTCGCCGGGACCAGCGATCTTTGTGCAAACCCGCATTGGCAAAGATGGACGACCGTTTCGCATGTGGAAATTTCGCACCATGTATTATGGAGCCGAGAAAAGATGGCAACCGCCGGCTCCTGAGGAAGCTCTGCATTACAAATTTCAAGATGAAGGGGATCTGCGCATTACTAAAATTGGACGATTTCTGCGTCGATCTTCTCTTGACGAGTTGCCCCAGCTTTTCAATGTCTTGGTGGGTCAGATGTCCCTGGTCGGTCCACGGCCAGAAATTCCGGAAATGGTGGCATTATATCCGGCTTATGCGCATGAACGGCACCGCATGCGTCCTGGCATAACAGGATTAGCCCAGGTTATGGGACGGGGAGATTTAACGCTTGAAGAAAGCTTAAAATGGGATTTGGATTATTGTACACATTGGACATTCTGGCTGGATTTGGTCATTTTATGGAAAACGATGACGTCAGTATTGCGTCGTCAAGGCGCATATTAAAAAATATAGAGGAATTTTGGCACTTTATAGCGAATAAACTCTAAAAGCTGTGTTGACGTGTGGAAACAGTCGAATGGAGAAAGGATGAGCGGTGTGGGGCGCCCCCGAGCCACATCAAGCCCGTCATGGTCAGTCATGACCTTGTCGGAAGTCACAGGATTACCCGTTTCTGTTATTTGGTCAGATTTGCAAAATGGCATTTTGTCGGGAACCATGATCCAGGGTAAGACAATCATTCGCTTAGAAGATCTCATGGCATCGAAGCGGGACTCTTATCGATTGGTTGCAGAAAATCTGGGCAATACATCCCGGAAGGAACCGAAAGATGAAGATGATGGACCCACCCTCACGGTTCGACCTCCATTGTCCACTTCATGGAAAGCTGCTCACAGTGCCCTGTACCGAGGCGAAACGATTAAGGTATCCTTATACGATGTTTTACGCCAAGATCGACTGCTATCCCATATCACCGCTCCTTCGCTATCGCCCGGCGTTATTGCGTTAAGCGGTTTTGCCGGACAAAAGGGAACACGTCCCGTCTACGTCATAGGTCCTCAGGCTCGTCTTGATCAGGAGTTAATTTCCTTGCGGTTACTGCCCCAAATTGTTTCAGCTTACCCGGTCGCGTTGCAAGCAGGCAAGCGCATTTTATGGCAACTGCAAGAAAGTCCCCAGTATTTCAGTGATGTTCTCGCGCAATTAATTTTAGATTACGGGACGAAAATGATGGCCGCGCGCGTTGATGAGGCGTGGCACTACTATAAAAATCCCAGAGCAGCGCGCAAGTCTCATTGGGTTTATCGGCAAGATGGGACTTTGCGCACAGTGGGCGGCATTTTTTTCGCCTTGATCAAATCCGAGGGGTATTGGCATCCAGAAAAAGGGAGTGGATCGTCGGGCGCCGTGTTCCGGGGTGAAGTGTTGCCTATTTCGCCGAAAATTGTCCGCTGGGAAAACCGGGCGAAAGTTGAGGCGCGTGCTACGAAAGACATCGAGACCGATATTGCCATCGATCAAATCTATATCCCTAAAGCCTTTGAAATGCACCCACCACGCGCGGCAAAAATAGAAAAAGCCCGCAACATGTCTGAGCAAGCCGCACCATTGTTGGTGAAACAATGGGATTTGGATAGCGAAGGTCGCCCAGCTTACGTCTTACTCGATGGGTATATTCGCTATCTGGTTGCCAAAGAAAAACAGAGTAAGACGGTATCTGTTCGCATTATTTAGATGCTATGACATCAAGGAGGCCATGGTGTGGCTAAGTGGGTGCAGTTATTTTGGGGATTCTTTAAAGTTGGCATTTTGGGCTATGGGGGTGGGCCCGGTTCTATTTCCTTAATCCAGGCTATCTCGGTGAACGGCTATCACTGGATGGACAATACGCAGTTTGCGGAAATGCTCGCTATCGGCAATGCTCTGCCCGGACCCATTGCCACAAAATTGGCTGCGGCCATTGGATGGCAGGTCGGCGGTGTGATGGGAGCCATCAGTGCCTTGGTGGGAGTGGTTTTGCCCTCTTTGGTCTTAATGTTGGGATTATATCAAGTGCTTCTGGCACACAAGTCTAATCCCTACGTAATTGGACTGATTCGCGGGGTCAAACCCATTGTGATTGTGTTACTGGTCTTATTGATTTTAGATTTAATTCCGGGAACTTTTCCGGCTCATCGCTACGTTATTCCTCTGGTGATTTTTATTCTGGGACTCGTCGCCATTAAAGAAATGAAAATTTCGCCGGTTTTAGTGATTATTGGCTCAATGATTACCGGAGCCTTGTTGCTGCGCTGAAAAAAGCTATTTATTAGCCATCAGATATTCTCTAGTCAAACTATTACCTTTACGTTAGAGTTATATTAAATTGCACTTTAACCTTAAGCACTCGGTGTGAGGTGATGAGTTCGTGGATATTCCTCATGAAATGCAAATTGGTGAATTAGCGCAACTGTGTCAGACCACAACGCGCACACTGCGCTATTACGAGGATGTGGGTTTAATTGAACCGATTAGACGGCTTGACGGAGGTTTTCGGGTGTATGATGGGCGCACCATTCAACGCATTCGGCATATCCAGGAATTAAAAGAGTTGTTGGGCTGGTCTCTTGAGGAAATTCGGCAGGTCATCCAGGCTGAAGATGCTATTGAAAATCTTCGCACCCAATATCAAAGGTCTCATTCGCCCCAGGAACGATTAGAGGTATTAGCACGTGCAGCCATTGTGGTCCAAGGTGAGCTGGAATTAGTGAATGAACGCATGAACCGGCTTGGTGAGATGAAACAAGCCCTCGAACAAAAGCTACTGCGATATGACCAATTATCCCAAGATCTCAAACAACAAATCAAAGATCACCGGAGCGAATCATGACGGCGAGAAAATACGCCGTGTTAGCGGTAACGAGTTTAGGGGCACTGCTTTCTGCATTGAATTTCAGCACGCTGATTATTGCGTTGCCCGATCTTATCCGCAGTTTGTCGATCTCACTATTATCGGCCATGTGGATCATGATGGCTTATATGGTGGCCCAAACCGTCATCGTGTTGATGGCAGGAAGTTTAGCGGACCGCTTTGGCCGCCGACGCCTGTATATTTTAGGCATGCTTATTTTTACCGTAGTCTCTTTGATCGCGGGCTTCGTGCATTCGGCTCCATGGCTCATCGCTTTAAGAGTCTTGCAAGGAACGGGTGGAGCCATGTTAATGGCGAATAGCGCGGCGATTGTGGCTGATGCCTTTGACCCTCACGAATTAGGCCGTGCGCTCGGCATTAATGTGATGGTTGTGGCTGTGGGCCAAATTATTGGTCCCGTGTTAGGGGGATGGCTGACGACGGATTACGGCTGGCAATGGACGTTTTGGTTTAATGTGCCCTTTGGGATTATAGCGGTATTTTTTGCCGTAAAAGTGTTAGGCTTATCCTTCCAGCCTATGAAATCGCCTGCCCAATCGTTCGATGCTTTAGGGGTGGTCAGCTATGTTCTGGCTGTGAGTGGTTTATTGATCGCGCTCACGTGGGGATCTATCAAACATTGGGATCAATGGGCTGTCTATCTTGGCTTTATAGCTTTTGTCATCTTCATGCCCGTATTTCTTTGGAACGAAATGCGTGCCAAAGAACCTATTTTACATTTGAGCTTGTTTAAAAACCGTACCTTTGGTTTTGGCAACATCTCTGCTGCCCTTTTAGCCATATCGCGTATGGCGATTTTGTTTTTGCTCATCTTTTATTTTCAGGGCCCGAAAGGTGATAGTGCCCTTAAGGCCGGGATTTTGTCTATTCCTTTAGCAGCGGGGATGCTGGTTTTCGCCCCGATTTCGGGCTGGATGGCGGATTTTTTGGGGGCATTGCTGCCCACCACGTTAGGAACGGTCTTGACTGTCGTAGGCTTAGTGGGTCTAGGCTTAGATATCCAGGTACAAACCCCGTACTGGCAGCTGGCCTTGTGGATGATCATAGCTGGCATTGGCTCAGGCCTTTTTAATTCGCCGAATACCAGCAATATCATGAACGCGGCCGGGGTCAACAGGCGGGGAGAAGCCTCCGGCATCAGGTCATTGACCACCAATACCGGTATGCTTGTTTCCGTAGCTTTTTCCCTCGTGTTGGTTACTCAAAGCATTCCAAAATCCGCTATGTTAGCAATCTTTGCCGGAACTGTCCGCGGCATTCCCCCGCATGAAGCCCGGGGATCCATTGCCGGATTTATTGAGGGGCTCCACCTGGCATTTTTGGTCATGGCATTTATTGCTTTATTGGCTACCGTCTTGTCTATTCTTCGTGCCGACTCCGTGAGACTGCACCCTTCCCGGTCGTTGGATTCGATCAAACATACGGGCCCTTGAGGTCTCGCTATCTCTTCATAGACCCATGGCATTTTGATTTTATATTTGACATGAACCGGACAACTGGTTGTGAATAAAATTTCATCAGGACATGCAAATTTATCATTCTAAACTAGGCTTGGTCTAGGATATAGTAAACATATCTTAAATATTTCATCGTGTGGCGAGGATTTGCATTAGATATGACATCAACGATACAGAAGTACGTCCTTAAAGTGGAGGTGACATGAAATTCACGATAAAATAGGATATTAAACGAAAAACACACAAAATGCAATCAAACCTTTGTTCATCCGGCTGAATTCGCGCGATTCTTACTGTCGGAATAATCGGGAGTATGCTATACTAAATTCAACCTGAAGCACCTTCCCTACGAATTTCTCCTTTCCCACTTATCTCTGCCGGTCTCTGTTTTCGTTCCCATGAACGGAGGGATGACCATGGATCTCTATGACCACAAAGGCGAACTGGATCGCCAATGGTATTTAAGGAAACTGAGTCAAGCGATTAAGGCAAAATTGCCAGAACTGATTACGCAAGAAGCCGTGATGGGAAGTGCGCCAGATCAACGCATTCGTGTCGCGGTTCGGAAACTGGAAGAACCCGATTTTCGTTACCAGCCCCAGGGATCCGCCGGACAAGGCAATGGTCTTGGACCCGGTCAAGAGGGCGGGGACGATGTGGTCTGGATTGAATTGACCACAGAAGAAATCATGGATTTGCTGCTTGAGGATTTAAAACTCCCCCGGTTAGATGACAAGCCACGAGGTGTGTTACATGGGGAAGAAGATCGCTATGACGACATCTCAACACACGGACCGTGGTCTAATATCGATAAACGGCGGAGCCTCTATCAAGCGGCCAAGCAAGGCCGCGATTATTTAACCCAGGATGACTTGCGTTACCGGAGTTGGCGTACGTATCCCAAGCCGGTCACCGCTGCGGTGATTACTCTCGTTCGTGATGCGTCGGGCTCTATGGACGAATCTAAACGCTATCTTTCCAAATCGGCCGCGTGGTGGCTTGTTCAATGGATTCGCCGTCAATACCGTTACGCCGAAATTCGGTATTTCTTGCATACAACCGTGCCGGTAGAAGTGGATGAAAAAGATTTTTTCAACCGAGAAATTACTGGGGGAACCGCGATTTTATCGACCTATCAAACGATTTTGCAATTGTGGGATCATGATTTTCCTCATGAGGATTGGAATCGGTATTTATTACATTTTTCTGATGGTGATATTTGGTCAGATTACGGCCGGGAACTCATAGAAATTATTCAGACCCTGTTATCCACCTCATCGCTGTTGGGGTATTTCGAAGTGGAAGGACACAAAGGCGTATCGCCCCTGTGGTCTTTGTTCCGCAAGAGCGCCGAACTCGGCGGTCATTTTCATCCGGCCATGCGGATGGCCAAGATTGATAGCAAGGAGCATATTCTTCCCGCGATTCGCGCTGTCATCGATGGCCATGGCAGCTAAGAGCATGTTTTTGGTGTCAAGGACCTGGAGGTGATAACAATGGTCCACGGAACATTAGACGACTGGGTCAAAGAGATGGATGAGTTAGTGCATGCTCATGGACTCACTCCTCTGCCGACCGAATTTCACCTCGTATCCGATGAAGATATCTATACTTTATCATCTTACTTTGCGCCAGGACGGTATCGTCACTGGACCCATGGAGAACGGTATTGGATGGCTAAACAGCGGGATGAACAAGGTCTCGGGAGGATTTATGAGCTTGTGGTTAATGGCGACCCGGCCTTAGCCTACTTGCTGGATAAGAACGCGGATGCTTATAACGTTCTTGTCATCGGCCATGTTTTAGGCCATACCGATTTTTTTGCTCGCAACCAATTTCTCAGTGCCGTGCGTCGGCCCAATATCGGGATGTGGTTTCGCGAACATGCCGAGTGGTTGGAAGATCTTCACCGTCAGCGCAGCTTTTCCCGCGTGGAGAAGCTTATTGATGCCGCTCATACGCTCTATCAATTGGTTGACCCGTATTACCGAGCACCGGATTTTGTCCGTATTCCCGATAAAGAAAAGAGTAAAGGCCAACAACGTTCGTTTGATTGGGTGAAAGAGCTGTATGAACCCAAAGCCCTCGACCACGATGATGACGTGAGCTATGTGCCGGCGTATAAGATCTGGCCTTATACTCAGGATGTTTTGGCTTTGGTTGCAGATTTCGGCCATTTGGCAGATGAAGAACGCATGGCTTTACGGATGTTGCGGGAGGAAATGCTGTATTTTCAGCCCCAAGCGCGGACGAAGTTCATGAACGAAGGATGGGCAACATTTTGGCATGTTCGCCTCACCCGGGAATTTTCGCAATGGGACGCCCAAGATCATATTGAAGCCATGCGTATGCATGCTCTCGTCACGCAAAGCCGCAATTTCTTTAATCCGTACTACTTTGGGTGGACATTGTGGGAGCTTATTAGCGAACTTCATGGACTCGATACGTGCTTTCAGATTGTTGCGGAACAAACAGATTTGCAGTGGATCAACCAGTGGATTACGCCAGACTTGGTGCGATTGGCACAAGACAAAAATTTGTGGCCGTTAGAGCGTCCTATTGACCCGCAAGATCCAAACAAAGGAACAGAATATTATCCAGTTGAGGATTTGATGCGAGATGTCCAGCGGGTTTTTCTTCCCGATACTCCCGAAATATTTGTGGAGCAAATTGATGCCCAAAGCCATCGGCTGGACTTGATATACCATGGTGACAAACCCCTGCACAAAGATTACACCCAGGATGTTTTGAATGCGATTGCTTACTTGTGGGGTGGAGATGTGATGCTGACCAGTGCGCACAAAATCTGGTATGGCAATGAAGCCGATTGGAGAAGGAGGGCTTAATATGGCACGATTTGATACAGATTGGTTAACCAAACACCAACCCCCTCAGGGGGCATGGACATGGGAAGGCACGTTTGCGGATTACCTGATTAAGGTGCAACAAACGCCGTCCATCGCCGATTTGGCCCATGCCCGCATCTACCGGATGATTATGTCGCACGGGGTTGAGAAGCTTGAGGGACAAGAAGTTCCCCGATATAAATTCTTTAGTCAAGACATTTTCGGTATTGACGACACCATTAATGAAATCGTCGAGTATTTTTCGGCTGCGGCACGTGGGATGGATATTAGACGCCGGATTTTGTTAATGATGGGGAGTCCCGGCACCGGAAAATCGACCATTACCGCAATTTTAAAAAAGGGATTGGAAGAATACTCCCGGACCGATGAGGGGGCCCTTTATGCCATTAGTTTTTGTCCCCAACAAGAAGAACCATTACATTTATTGCCGGAGGCTGCCCGCCGCGAATTTATGCAAGAAACCGGTGTGACGATTGAAGGCGATTTATGTCCTTATTGCCAGTGGATGATTGATCATGAATATCAAGGACGCTTACAAGAAGTGCCCGTCAAACGCGTCTTAATTTCTGAATCGCGCAGAATCGGCATTGGGACTTTTGCTCCTTCGGATAGCAAGGTTCAGGACATTAGCGAACTTGTAGGTTCGATGGATCTCTCGACAATTTCACGCTATGGTTCGGAATCTGATCCCCGTGCGTACCGGTTTGATGGAGCGTTCAATGCGGCTAACCGGGGAATTATGGAGTTTATAGAAATGTTAAAAGCCCAACCAGATTTTCTGCATGGGTTATTGACATTGGCCCAGGAGCGAAAGATTAAAGTGGGACGTTTTGGCTTGTTTGATGCCGATGAAGCCATTATTGCCCATACCAATGAAAATGAATTTGAACGTTTTGTCAGCAACAAGGCGTATGAGGCGTTGCATAACCGGGTCCTGTTAATTAAAGTGCCGTATAACCTGACCGTCAGTCAAGAAATCCGGACCTATCAAAAGATGATGAACCTGGGAGGACAAAAACTCGGTAAGCACATTGCGCCGAATACGCTCAAAGTGGCGGCAATGTTTGGCGTCGGTACAAGACTCGCGCGAGATGCCAAATTTTCCATCAAGGAAAAACTCACACTTTATGATGGCAAAGAGTTACCTGATGTGCAGCAACGGGAAATCAACCGGGTTCGGGAACTGGCTCGTAAGCAAGGTGAAGGATTTCAAGGCATTTCGCCCCGGCATATTCTAGATGCCTTGTCTTATGCTATGGCGAGTGATAAAGAGCCTTGCGTCACCCCTACTGCGATGTTGCGGGCTATTCGGGAAAGCTTTGAGCAGCACATTACGCAGGTCAAAAACCAAGATTTATTGGAAGCGCTGAAAGCGACCCATGAATTATATGATGAAGCCGCCAAAAATGAGATTCAAAGGGCCTTTGTCGATTCGTTTCAAGATGCGGCGCAGTTATTGTATGACAACTATTTGGAACATGCTGAAGCTCGTATCATGCATTCGACGGTTAAAGACCCGGTTACGGGAGAAGAAGTCGAACCCAACGAAAAGATTTTGCAAGATCTGGAGAAGGCCCTTGGCATTAGTGATGCCGCGGCCACGGCATTTCGCCAAGAGATGGTGAATAAGGCAGGAGCCATGGCCCGCAGAGGCCAATCACTCAGTTGGGATTCCCATCCCAAAATGAAGGAGGCCATTGAAAAGAAATTATTTGCCGATGTGGCCAACCTTGTCAAAGTCACGACGTCCACGAAAGTGTTGAACGATCAACAAAAAAACCGGGTCATGGAGGTTAAGCGGCGGTTAATTGATGATATGGGATATTGCGAGCATTGTGCTCAAGAGCTGTTGGATTATGTAGGCTATTTGTTGACCAAATAATGATTTTGTTATCGCCACTAAAGACTAGTTCCGCTATACTATATTCCGTAAGAGATGAAGCCATGGATTAATCCATGGCTTCAAGAATCATTGGGTTTAGGAGGGTATTTTTTATGGGAAAGTCCATTGCCTGGATTCTAGGCGGCCTTGTCGTAGTGGTGGGGTCATTTTTGATGACCGATGCTGTGCATGTTTGGGGACTTAACCAGCGCTATGCCGTCAGCATCGAAAATCCCGAGGCCGGATCGGCTTCGGCGTATGAAGTCAAAGTCTATGTGCCAGCCGGAAACGGTCAAATTACTTATCAAATCAATCATGCCGGTCTTGTTAATAAAGTGACCGTGAATGAACAACCGACGGCACGGTGGGTAAACTTAGGAACATTTTCTTCGAAGGACCAAGGGAATTTTACGGTTGAAGAATTGAATGTTCCAGAGCGGACTCAAGGCCCGTCGGCAGGACCATTAACGCAGTTTATTCCTCAATAATTCGACATTATCCCTATAATGGTTCCACCTAAAACCCCAAGAGACCGGATTTATGGCTTCTTGGGGTTTTGTGTGATGATTCATCAGCGGTTTTTCCCAGCAGGCTCTATGGATTCTCGTGTAAGATAAAAGACATGGGGCGAGCGAGACATTTCTCACCCAATTTTAAATTTGCTATGCTGTAATACGGTGTGATGATGTGAAAAGAGTATGTCAAAAATTATCACAGCGTTTATTAATTCATCTCATAATAGCGGATACAAGGTATAAGAATTTAGGGGAGAGATTACCGAGCTCATGGATTTCAAACCGCTCCGTTTTATCTTTTTGACCCAATATTATCCACCAGAACCTGGGGCTGCATCATTGCGGTTAGAAGCTATGGCTCAGGAACTGACCCGAAGAGGACATTCGGTGGTGGTGGTGACGGCATTGCCTCATCATCTGGGCACCGGGGCAAAACGCCAACCGTTTATGGTGCGCGAAACGATTCGCGGCATTGAGGTTGTTCGTATGTGGATTTGGCGTATTTCACCCACCAAAAGATTTTGGTGGCGTCTGCTCAATTATTTTTCGTTTGTGGTAACAAGTTTTTGGGGACTCCGCCAATTTTCGCCCCCGGATTATTTACTGGTAGAATCCCCTCCGTTATTTTTGGGAATTACAGCACGTTTGTATTCCAAGTTCTATCATGTGCCTTATATCTTATCGATCTCCGATCTCTGGCCAGAATCGGCTGTTGCTTTGGGCCTGGTTAAAAATCCTTGGTTAATCCGGGTAACAAAGGGGTTAGAACTGTCGTTGTATCGCCATGCCCATTATGTTTCTACGGTTACCCTGGGCATTCGACAGGCGGTGATTGATACTCAGACTATCGAGCCAAGCCGCGTGCTATTTTTTCCCAATGGCGTAGACTTGGATCAGTTTCCTCAATTGCCTGCTCAAGAGTCGTTGCGGCGAAAATTTGGTGGACCGGAGACGAAAATTTTTCTTTATCCGGGCACTTTAGGTTATGCGCAAGGGTTGGACGTTATCATTGATGCCGCAGTACATCTTAAAAACGAACCGGATATTGTTTTTGTCCTGGTCGGGGAAGGACCCGTAAAACAACATTTGCTTCAGCGAGTGCAAACGGAAGGCCTGACTAATGTTTTTTTCGAGGCATTGCAACCAGTTGAAAAAATGCCGGAATATTTTGCAATTTCAAGAGCGGTTGTGGTGCCGTTGCGCAAGCACCCGCTATTTCTTGGTGCCCGTCCTTCTAAAGTGTTTCCGGCCTGGTCCGCTAAAATTCCGATTATCTATGTCGGAGAAGGGGAAATGGCGGAACTGGTTCGCAAATCAGCAGGAGGGATGGTGGTGCCGCCTGAAGATGGCGAGGGTTTAGCCAATGCGGTAATGCACTTAGCGCATATGGAGGAGGAGTCGTGGAAACAAATGGGACAACGGGGCTGGCAATTTGTTCATGACCACTATACCTGGCAACATATTGCTGATGAATGGTTAAAGGGGATTCAACCCCGTCCGGGCCTATGACCAAACCCCGTCTTCTACTCATCGGCCATTACCCCTTAGATACGCTTGACCGTGCCCCCAAAGTGCGTATTATGCATATGGCTGAATCACTCGCGAAAATCAGTACTCTGACCATTATCGCCGGCACGCGTCAAGAGCGAGCGATATGGTTTGATGAGGCATTGAAACGCGGAGTCTTGGACGCGATTGATGCGGTTTATGTGGAAAGTGCCAGTTCCTTCGCAACGCCAGCTGATATAAGATTTCTTTGGGCAGTCAAACGCAAAGCGATCCCGCTGGCCATTTACGTTCGGGATTACTACCAACGTTTTCCCAAATT
This sequence comes from Sulfobacillus thermosulfidooxidans, assembly GCF_001280565.1. NCBI lineage: Bacteria > Bacillati > Bacillota > Clostridia > Eubacteriales > Clostridiales Family XVII. Incertae Sedis > Sulfobacillus > Sulfobacillus thermosulfidooxidans. Next base: position 2,696,605 of record NZ_LGRO01000001.1, read on the forward strand.
ATATCCACCCAAAAATTATCGTGAACGCGTGATGAAATGGCTTTATGTGCTCACGCTTTTCGCATACCGCTATCTTGCCGATATCATTTATGTGCCCTCAAGAGCACTCGGTCAGTTGGTCGGAGGAAAAGAGATTCGTCTTCTTCCTCCTGGTGGGGTTTTATATCCTGTGCCGCCCTTAATAAAACCGAGCCAACAACCCGAACCATGGATTTTGTATGTGGGCGCAGGCGGTCCTTATGATGGAGTTGATTTATTAATCAAAGCCGTGCACAAACTTCATCAATCGATGCCGGATGTGCATCTGGCATTGGTGATGCGACGTGCGGAATGGCCTAAATTATCCCCAGTTTCTTATATCACACTGGTTGAAGCTCACGGTCAGGGTCTCGAATATTGGTATGCTCGTGCCTCCGTGGCTGTCATTCCCCGGCGCGATACGGCCTATACCCGCTTGGCATGGCCCGTTAAATTGATGGATTATCTGTCGCATGGGCTTGGCGTAATAGTGACCGATCAATCCGAAGCAGCACGGTTTGTGGAACGCTATCAGGTCGGCCAAATGAGCCAGCCTGATAGCGAATCTTTAGCTAAGACCCTAGAAAGCTGCTTGCGTTCACCCCAGTTGCTGGATCTCTATGCTCACAATGCGCGCCGGGTTATTGAACAAGAACATAGTTGGGATCACCGGGCGCAAACATTAGTGGCAGATTTGCTGGCTAAGAAATCCTTAGGAACTAAACGTGGCCTGTGAGCTGGTCGGGTCAGTGGTGCCATTAAACACCAGTTCATAGGATGACCGGGCCGGGACAAGAACGGTGATGTCTCCTGTCAAAGGTCTATCTGGCAGTATTTGGGTTACGTCGGCGCTAGGACTTTTTGGTGTAGGAGGATAAGGGAATAAGGAGTTATTTTCATTTAAACCCTTTAAGGAAAAATCATTCCAGCTATAAGATCTGTTGCCAGCTAGCACACTGACGTCATTTAAGGCAAGACCAATTATCCCTGAGGTAGGATTTTCCACCTTAAGGGTAAGCAAATCAACTTGTAACGATTGCCCATTAATTGTGGTGGTCCCCTCATTTGTGGCGTGTTCAACCACAATGTGAAGCTCCTGGTACGATCCGGCTCCCGGCGGCGGAGGCGGGGTTACCGATTGTTCTTGGCTTGGTGTGGTGGATGAGGGACTTGATGATGAAGATAGAGAACTTGGCGCCACACTGGGTGAGGGGCTCAAAGAGGGCGAGGGGGACGATGTTGGCACTGCCGAGGAATGGGTTTGAACTGTGTGATGGGTGGTGGATGCGCTGTGAAAGCCGCATCCCGCCAAAATCATCATCAGAGGTAGAGGCACTGCTAACAACCGGTAAGAGCGTTTCGACACACGTATCATAGCAAGACACCTTTCTGTAACGATGCTGAGTAGGCTAATAGCTGAATCTTTTCACGCATTCGATCATAGCACGAATGTCGAATTATGGCTGGCCATGAAATACCGGAGTTAATTGGGCCATATCTGTCCAATATCCGGTCGTTTCAAACGGCAAGCGCCATGCAGCAATGCCGCCCAAATGATTGGCTAATGCCAATTCGATCCGGTCTTTAATGGACCTAGATGTTTCGGACCAATAAATATTTTGGCCAATATTCCACTGATTAATGACTTGCTGCAAGGCTTGGGCTGTTGCTGCGTCATAGACTCCGGGCGTTTGGGTGTTTACCGAAAAATCCTGTTGAAAAGCCTCGAGGGCACTTTGAGTGGCCGAGCCAAAATACCCATCGGTCCATAGCCAGGGCCTTGGGGTTTGACCGTTTTGGAGGGCGTACTGCAGCAACACAATATTTAACAGATTTTGTAAGTTTGCAACTTCGGGGGAATAGGCATTCCCATTTTGGATAGACAGCCCAGGGGATGGTGCTTGGGCCAAAGGACCCGCCGTAAATACGATCTCTTTTTCCACGGGATCCCATAATGGAGTGATATTTTGTTGTTGTAATAAGCTTTGGATGGCGCGGTAACTCACGGCTCCTTGTCCCACCACACCGTTATTGGTGACGGTCCATTCGTGTCCATAAGGAGCCACTCCCAAAATAATTTGACTGGGATTGACGCCCTGTGCTAGGGCGTTTTGTACTAGTTGGCTGACCCAAGGATATCCCGCGGTAGGTCCTGGCCACGTGCTCGAGTTATGCTCGGGATAAGCCATCATATTTATGAAATTGACATAGGGAGCTATGGCCTGATAGTTGTAGATGGTGTCCGGATAACTTGATGGATAAACAGCGACCATCAGTAGTTTATTGTCTTGATGCAGGGCAGTCCCGAGTTGCTGAATAAAATTCGTATATTGCTGTGACGCCTGTTGTAAGCTAAGACCGCCATCCCCGTTGTTTTCAAAATCGATGGTGATTCCATCGAAATTATATTGATTGACCAGGTTGACAATTTGCTGGACAAGTGATGACACATCTTGTGGTGTGGAGATGGGACCATTACCAGGACTGTAATAGTTGCCAATAGAGGGTAACACCATGACCCCTTCTTGATGGGCTTGTTGGGTCACATATTGGACGTTGTTTAGTCCGTTGATCAACGGGGCTGCGTAAGAGCCTTGGGTGGACCAACTGGTAATATTCCAATTACCACTGGCGTCTTGAGACAAATTAAACCAGGCAGGATTAATCACCGACAATTCGTTGCCATGTTGAAGAAGATCTTCAAATGACGAATTGTTGACACCATTAGGGAAATTGTCCACAAAAAAGCCATAACCCATTGAGAGAAACCCGTTAAATTGCTGTAACGGTGTGGGAGCCGTGGAACTCGTGGCTGTGATAGGCGATTCGATCACGCTTACCACATTGGACGGGATGGACAAAGACGGCCCGTCTCCAAAACTATAGGCTTGGCCTTGGCTGGTAATAATATCGTAGCCTTGTTGGTCAAAACTGGGAAGGAGTTCTTCCGCACCCGTGGCATTTGGGGATGGTTCGCCATAAATTTTGGCGTCCCCGAATGCCGTGACGGTACCGTTAGACTGTAAGATCCAATATCCTTGCCCGTCTAATGTTGGCACGATTTGCACCGCGGGGGAAGGCGGTGGACTAGACGGACTAGATGGATCAGGGGATTGCGACGATATTCCTGGTATTGTGGTGCTTTCTAAATCGCTGCCCATTTTAAGTCCGGCAATGACTTGGGATGATGGAACGGTCACGACATTTTGAAAACTGTAACCTAAATTATACAAAACGGTAGGATTGGGAATGTGCCGCAATACGCCGTTTTGGTCGAGATAGACGGGACTTTGACCTTGAACTTGTAATAGAGTTCCTGTGGGGAAAGCCCGGGAAGGTGTCGTCAAAGTCGGTCCTATAGGCAAGTTGGGCAGCGAG